>JAFWEL010000077.1 GCA_017512905.1 Clostridia bacterium | reverse complement strand
CCGTCGAATTATCCGCTTCATGTCGCTCACCTCATCGCTTATATTCGACGTTACCTCACCGAAATCCTTTTGGTTTTATCTGTCTAACTGCATATTCCCTCGCTCTTTTTCGAGGTTTATGCTTTTGGAAACACACTCTAGCGAAGCGTTAAGGGATTTGCGACGCGAAGCAAGCCCTTTAGGGAACCACCGCCTAATACGAATCCCTAAAACCTATAACCACAAGTCGCATATCTACCGCTTTTCATAGTGATCGAATATCGCTGTGTAATGATTCGATTTATACATGGGCGGGCGGCGCAAAGCCGCTACTTTGCCAAAAACTCCTCCAGGGTCTGGCCGGAGGCATGCATCCGGGTGGCGGCGTCCACGCCCACATAGCGGTAGTGCCAGGGCTCGTAGCTGATGCCGGTGACGTCGGCCTTGTTGGCGGGATAGCGCTGGATGAAGCCGTACTCGTGGGCGTGGGCCATCAGCCAGCCGTACTGGGGCGTGCTCTCGAAGCCGTCGTTCGTCTCCACGGTCACGTCGAAGGCCAGGCCGGTCTGGTGCTCGCTGGCCCCGGGCTGCTGGGCCTTGCCGGGCTCGCTCTCGGCGTAGACCTCCTGCTGGCGCTGGTAGCTGCGGTAGCCGCTGGTGACGATGTAGCCGTTCATATCGGCCTCCTCGGCGGCGTGGAACATCTTCTCCATGGCCTCGTAGGTCTCGCGGGTCAGGGTGATCTCGCTGCTGGCCAGGCGGAAGGAGTGGCGCTGGGTGTACAGGTTCACCAGCCCCTCGGGCACATAGTCCGCGGCCAGCCGGTGGCTCTCGTTCACCAGCAGGATGTTGCCGTGGAATTGGGTGGAGCGCACCCCAAAGAACCACCCCGCGCCGAAGGAAACGACCACCAGAGCGACGGCCAGCACCGCCGCAAGAGCTGGGGACAGGAACAATCCCCGACGTCTTTTCTTTTTAGCCATAACGGCCTCCTTTGGTATGGGCCGCCGATTTTTGGCCGAATCACAGGGAGGCCGTCAGTCGGCACCCCTTCAGTCCGGCAGGCGCTCCAGGTTGCCCAGGCGCTCGACGATGTAATCGCACACCGCGTCGGTGGCGCGGCCCGTCTCGTAATACCCAAAGTATTCCCGGATATCGGCGCAGTTCTGCCGGACCGATTCCGGGGTCAGGCCCTGAATCAACGCCTCCAGCTGCGCCTGGTTTTCCGCGGTCATCAGCGGGCTCTGGCGCACATCGAAGTATACGCCCCGGGTGGCCACGTAGTCGTCCCAGTCGGGAATATAGAACAGCGCGGGCCGGTCCATGATGATGAAGTCCAGCGCGCAGGAGGAATAATCCGTCAGCACCATGTCAGACGCCAACAGCAGCTCCGTCATATCCGGATACCGGGTCACATCGACAATTCTGTCCTGTACCGCCTCCAGCTCGATGCCCGAGGAGAGATAGTGAGCGCGGTAAAGGCACTTCCACGGCGCGCCCGTGACGCTCTCCAGGCAGTCAAGCGTTCGCGCCAGGTCCATCTGCACCGACTTGGGGATCAGCTCGTCCTCGCGGCGATAGGTCGGCGCGTACAGCAACAGCCGCGTGTCCGGCGAAATCTCCAGCGCCCGCCGGATGGCCTCGCGCCTGGCCGGGTCGTTGCTCACCAGCAAATCGTTCCGGGGGGAGCCTGCGCGAATGTACGCGCCGTTATAGGCGAAGGCCGTGCGATACATGCCCTCGCCAAAGGTCGAGGCTGTGGTGATGCGGGAGCACTGCTCCTCCACCCGGCGCTCGCCGGTTTTTTTCTCATCGTAGCCGATCCTCTTGATGGCCCGGTCGCCGTGCCAGGTCTGCACGTAGTACTGCCGGCCCCGGGCGCGCTTCAGGTAGTAGCTCTTTGTGAAGTTGTCCACCCATACCCGCGCGGTGGCAAACTCCCGAACGGCCTCCAGGCTGCGGTAATCCACCGGCTTCACGTACTCGGGAATCTCGCCCTGAAAGTCCGGAAGGCAGCTCTTTTTGAATACCCAGACGATTTTCGCGCCCGGGCAGCGCGCGTGCAGGCGCTCTGAAATGGCGCGGGGATTGTCGCCGTAGGCGCGGCCGGCAAAGCAGCTGAAGACCACCTTGTCCGGGTCGATGCCCCGGGTGGCCCGCACGACGCCCAGCAGCGCCCTGCGCATGATATTCACAAGGCGCAAACGAAGGGGATGATCTGACACGCCCGCTGTCTCCTTTCCGATGCTTTCAAACGCGCTTTGGGCCGGTTTGGAGGTACGCCCTATGCCTCCAGCCGGTCAAGGTTGCCCAGGCGCTCGATGATGTAATCGCAAACCGCCTCCGTGGCATGACCCGTCTCGTAATAGCCAAAGTATTCCCGGATATCGGCGCAGTTTTGGCGAACCTTCCCGTCCGACAGGGACTGAATCAGCGCTTCCAGCTCCCCCTGGTTTGCGGCCGTCATCAGCGGGCTCTCCCTGACGTCGAAATAAACGCCCCTCGCGGCCCTGTAATGGTCCCAGTCCGGAATATAGAACAGGGCGGGCCGATCCAGCAGTATGAAATCCAGCGCGCAGGAGGAATAGTCCGTCAGGACCATGTCCGCCGCCAGCAGCAGCTCGGCCATGTCCTCGTACTGCGTCACATCCACAATCCTGTCGCGCACGCCCTCCAGGTCGAGGCCGGAGGACAGGTAATGAGCCCTGAACAGACACTTCCAGGTCTTACCCGTGCTGGATTCCAGGCAATCCAGGGTGCGGCTCAGGTCCATCTGGACCTCCTTGGGAATCATCTCCCGCTTTTCCCGGTAGGTGGGCGCATAGAGCAGCAGCCCGACGTCGCCGGCAATGCCCAGCGATTGGCGGATGCGCTCCCGCTGCGCCGGGTCGTTTTTCACCAGCACGTCGTTTCGGGGCGTACCCACGCGAAGGTATTCCCCCCGGTAGTTGAAGGCCGTGCGATACATCTTCTCGCCAAAGGCCGAAGCGGTGACGATTCGAGAACAGTGCTCCTCCACGCGCCGGATATAGGGCGCGTTCTCGTCATAACCGATCTTCTTGATGGCCCGGTCGCCGTGCCAGGTCTGCACATAGTACTGGCGCCGCTTGTCCAGCGTCATAAAGGTCGGCTTCGAATAATTGTCCACCCACATCCGCGCCGTGGCGAATTCGACGCAGGCTTCGACGCTCCTGCAGCGCACCGTCCTGACGTAATCCGGCACCATCATCCGTCCGCGATCCAGGTTTGTATGGTTGAACTGCCATACGATCTTCGCCTCCGGGCAGCGTTCGTGCAGCCTTTCGGATATACAGCGCATACTGTCGCCGTAGGAACGGCCGCCAAGGCAACTGAAAACCACCTTGTAGGGGTCCACGCCCCGGACCGTGCGGCTCGTCCATTGCACGATCCTGCGGTATACGTCCCCGGCCCAGTGATACACGTCCTCAAACCACACTCTGAGCATCTCCTTTTCAACAGCAACGCCTGTCATTCGCGTGAATTTCAGTATAAGGGTTCAGGGGTATTGTGTCAAGGCAGGAGATGTAAAAGCGGGCGAGTGAGCCCATCGGTTTATCCCTTGACGTCGCCTGTCCTCCCGGCTATAATTGAAGCGTTGACGGACAATTACAAGACAGAAAGCGGATGGAATACACGTCATGAGCCTGAACGATCTGGAAAGCCGGGCCAAGCGCCTGCTGGAGCCCTTCCCCTTCGCCAAGCGCGCGGGCAAGCGGGTCTACCAACATGTCGGCTACGCCCTCTCCCGGAATAAAATCAAATCCGAGGGCGAGCTGATCCGCCTGACCCCCGACGACGGCCTGGAATACTTCTTCGGGTACTACGACAAGTGCCCCTGGGACGCGGACGACCGCCGCCTGATCGCCCTGCGCGTCCGGCAGAGCGCCAAATCCCCCGCGCCGAAGGAGCCCGGCGAGCTGGTGCTGCTCGACCCCTCCGGCGAAAAGCCGCCCCGCCCCATCGCCACGGTCCACGCCTGGAACGTGCAGCAGGGCTGCATGGCCCAGTGGCTGGGGCCGGATTTCCGCCGCTTCGTGCTGTTCAACGACTTCCGGGAGGGCCGCTACTGCTCGGTGATCTACGACACCGAGGCCATGGCCGAGGTCAAAACCCTGCCCCTTCCGGTGTACGACGTGGCGAAGGACGGCTCCTTCGCCCTGTCGCTGGACTTCTCCCGGCTGCACCGGCTGCGCCCCGGCTACGGCTATTCCAACCTGCCGGACGCCACTGCCGGGCAGCTTTGCCCCGACGCGCCCTGCATCTGGCGGATGGAGCTGGCCGACGGCAGGGTGACGCCCCTGCTGAAGTACACCGACTTCGCCGCCTTCGAGCCCGACGAACGCATGGAAGGCGCGGAGCACAAGGTGAACCACCTGATGCTCTGCCCCGACGGCCACCGCTTCATGGTGCTGCACCGCTGGTTCCGGAAGGGCCGCAAGCACACCCGGCTGATCACCGTGAACAGCGACGGCACCGGCATGTACAACCTCAGCGACGACGATTTCACCTCCCACAGCTTCTGGAAGGACAACGACCACATCCTGTCCTTCCTGCGCAAGCGGGCCACCGGCGACCACTACTATCTGCTGACGGACCTGAGCCCGGAATACCGGCTGCTGTGGCCGGAATTGCGCACGGACGGCCATTGCAGCTATGCCTTCGACGGCAGCCGCGTGGTCACCGACAGCTATCCCAACCGGGCGCGGCTGGCCAGCGTGTTCGTCTGCTCCGACGAGGCGAACCAGGCCCAGCGCCTGGCCCGGGTGTTCTCGCCGCTGAAGTACGTGGGCGACTGCCGCTGCGACCTGCATCCCCGCTGGAACCGCAAGGGCGACGCGGTGTGCATCGACTCCACCCACGAGGGGCGGCGGGCCATGTACAGGCTCCCCGTCCCGGCAGAGGCCCCCGTCGCCGGCACGGCCCCGGCCGCTCCGTCGAAGCTGTCCCTGAAGGCGCGCATCAAGCGCAACAGGGCGCTGTTTACCGTGCTCAACGGCCTCAGGCACGCCTCCGGTCCCCTGTACAGCGGCTGGATGCGGCTGTGTCACAGGCTGTACGGCGTGGACGGGATGAAGGTCTTCTTCACCAGCTACGACGGCACGGGCTACAACGACAACCCCCGCGCGGTGGCCGAGGCCCTGCACGCCGTCATGCCCGAAGCCAGGATCCTCTTCCGGCTCAGCGACAGGGCCGTGGCGGCGTCGGACATTCCCGATTACGTCACGCGGGTGCCCCGCAACGGGCTGGGCATGCTGCGCCAGATGGCCACCTCCAGGGTCATCGTCACCAACGCGGGCATGAAGGCCTGGATGAAGAAATTCCCGGATCAGTATTACGTTCAGCTGTGGCACGGCGACCGGGCCATCAAGAAGATCCGCCTGGACCTGGACCCGAAGAGCCGCTATTTTCTGGAAGAAAGCAAGCGCATCGACCTCGGGGCATCAGGCTCCGCCGCCGGAAAGCTGCTCTTTACCCGGGCGCTCGGGGCGAAGGGCGAGATTCTGGAATGCGGCAGTCCCCGCAACGACCTGCTGCTCTCGAACCCGCCTGACGTCGCCGCCCGGGTCCGCCGGGCCCTCGGCATCAGCGAAGGCACCCGCGTCGTGATGTACGCCCCCACCTTCCGCGACGGCACCAGCGGCTCGGTACAGGACGCCAACCTGAGCCTGGAGAAGGTGCGGCGGACGCTGGAGCAGGCCACCGGCGGGCCCTGGCTGTGCATCACCCGCGGGCATGTCGATTCCCGGGGCATCCACTCCGACGCCCCGATGGACGTCAGCGGCTGGCCGGAGACCGGCGAGCTGCTGCTGATCACCGACCTGCTGATCACCGACTATTCCTCCATCGGCGGCGACTATATGCTGTTGAACCGTCCCGTGGTGTACTACCAGCCGGACGTGGGCGATTACAACGCCGAGCGTGGGATGTACTTCGACCCCGACCGCTCGCCCATGATCGTGGCGCACACCGAGGAAGCGCTGCTGGAGATCCTGTCGAAGCCCATCGACGGCCCCGGCAACTGCAAGGCCGTGCTGGATTTCTACGGCGCCAACGAGACCGGCCGGGCGTCGCAGATCGTGGCGGAGAGGATCGGGAAAGAGATCGGCAAATTCTGATTTGTCGCGGGCTTGCGCCCGTTTGAAGGGGGACAGGTCCCCCTTCAATACATCCTCCTCAGATTTGCCTGAAATCGCAGGCGATTTCCGGGCGGCAAATCTGCAAGGAAGCCTTTTTTGCTCTGGT
>JAFWEL010000076.1 GCA_017512905.1 Clostridia bacterium | reverse complement strand
GTCGGTGAACATCTTGATGGCCTCCAGGACCTCCATCTGCTTGTCCTGCATGCCCTTGACCACCAGGAACAGCGGGTCGAACCACAGGTCCTCGGCCTCCATGCCGTGCATCAGGCCCTCCTCCAGCATCCGCTGGCAGTGCATCATGCGCTCGTCGTTGTCGGAAGCGATGCCGTTGGCGGAGCACAGCGCGATGACGATGGCATCGTTGTTCGCGGCCAGCTCGATGCGGTTGAAGCGGTCACCCGCGTCCGCCGAGTTCACGATGGGCTTGCCCTTGGACCGGTTATAAACCTGGATGCCGGCCTCGATGGCCTTCATGTTGGAGGTATCCAGCGCCAGCGGGACGTTGTCGAAGCGCTCCTGGAGCAGCTTCACGGCCCACTGCATGACCTCTTCGCCGTCGGCCTCGGCAGGCCCGATGTTCACGTCGATGTAATTCGCGCCGGCCTTCAGCTGCTGCTCGCAGCGGGTGATGATGGGCTCGGGGTCGCGCTCCGCAAATGCCTTGCGGATGGACGGTGCGGTGACGGAGATGCGCTCGCCGATGGTGATGAACTTTGCCATGTTATTGTCCTCCCTGTTGTTTTAATTCAAACCGGGCCGGTACGGCGTCGCCATACCGGCCATATAAACCATTAAGCGGTGTAGTCCTTGATGAACTTGACCAGCTGAACCGCCTCCATGGGGCCGACCACCACGTTCCAGCCGGGCAGCTTGGCTTCGATCTCGCCCTTCATGACGGCGACCTTGCCGGGGATGATGAGCGTACGGGACTTGATCTTGTTCTCGATGTCATTCTCGTCGAAGAACTTCTTGATGGTGCCGGCGGAAAACTTGCCCGCGGCCCAGGCCGTCAGCACGGACATGCCGCTGGCGTCGGTGATCAGCAGGTTGACCGGGCACTTGGACCGCTCGTACTCGCCGGAGACCAGGAAGTAGGTCAGCGCGAAGTCGACGGTCAGGGAGCAGACGGAATTCTCGTCCGCGCCGTTGAGGGCGTAGATGCCGGGCTCCACCTTCATGGGCTTCTGGGGATCGGTGAAGATGTTCTGGCGCAGGCCGTACAGCGCCAGGGCCTCGGCGTAGGTCATCTTCTCCATGACGATGATGGAGCCGTAGCGCAGCGTGAAGGCCGCGGCCAGGGCGGTCTGCATGTGCAGGTCGCCTTCGGCGATCTTCGCCAGGTTCACGATAGAGGGATAGCCCAGACTGCGGTCCTGGTCCTTCAGGTTGCCGCGGCGCACCATCACGGCGTTGGCGAAGGTCTGCTTCGCGTCCGCGCCGGTGCAGTCGATGATCAGGTTCTTGTTGCCCTTGCCCTCGAGCGCCTTGATGTTGTCGTAGATCTCGGAGATGTCCGCGCCGGTCACGCCCAGGGTGACGCCCGCGGCGGTGGCGGCGGCGTTCATGGCGTCCAGGTTGTCCTTGTTCGCGCCGTTCAGGATGGGCTTGGCAGCCTTGCAGACGTCCAGCGCCGCCTTGGCGACGTCGGCGTCCGCGCAGTTCAGCACCAGCGCGCGCTCGGCGGCCATGGCCTTGTTGACCAGCGCCACATAGGCGTCCACGCCGTTGCCAGCGTAATTCAGGTACAGGAACTCCACATATTCACGCTCGCCGATGCGCTCGTAATCGACCTTCTTGATCTCCTCGAGCTTGGCGTCGATCTCGTCCGCGCTCATGCCGGAGCACAGGGTCACGGCGTACAGGTTGCGGTTGACCAGGGTCTTTTCGTGGCGGAACAGCACGGTCTCGCCGCCCAGCTTGTGTTCGGTGGCGCCTGCGCCAACGGTGATGGTCTTCATCAGGGGCGCGGTGGCCTCGGACAGGGAAGCCAGGGCATCGGCGGACATATGGGGGCACTTTTCAATCGGCACCGCACCGGAGGCGACCTTCATCGCGAACGCCATACAGGTAGGGCTGCCGCATTCCTTGCAATTCTTCTTGGGGGTCAGCTTAAAAATGTCAAGACCTTTCAGAGCCATGGTTAATATCCTCCTTCCCCGCTCACATCAGGCTGTCGATAAACTTGGCGATGGTGGCGACAGCGGCAGGGTGCTTCATGATGACCATATCGGAACCGCCCACCAGGCAGGCGGAAGCGGTGCACACTTCCATCTCAATGCCGCGCTCGTCGAGGGGGCCCCATTCCGGGGATTCCTCTTCGGGAGACATGGATTCCTTGACGCCCCAGGTCTCGGGAGAGATGGGGGTCACGATGGGCATCTGGAGCTGCGCGTCGCTCTGGGCCAGAGCGGCGGCCTTCACGCGGTCCAGCGTGGAGGAGAGGTATTCAAAGCCGTAGCCGGCGGCGGAGGAGCCCACGTTCATGCAGACACTCTGCGCGGGCACACCCAGCTGGCTCAGCAGCACGTTCAGCTGCTTGGCCAGGTTGATGTCCACGGCGGATTCCGCGCCGACCTTCTGGTTGTAGGCCAGGCCGGCGGAGGCGCCGACGGTCTTGTAGTTTTCTTCACGGGAGGAGAGCACCAGGATGTTCTTGCCCTGCAGCGCCTCGGAGACGGCGGAGAAGAGCTCGGCGTCCTTTTCGATGTTCTTGCAGCCCATCACAAGAATGGGCATGGTCACGGTGTCGGCCACGGCCTTGGCCAGGGCCACGCAATCCTCAACGGAGGTGTTGTCGCCGTTGGGATCGGCGCTTTCAAAGTGCAGGCAGATGGCGGAAGCGCCTTCCATCGTCTCGGCCTTTTTCGCCATGTCAACGACGTTCTCACAGCCGGCATAGAACTCGAGCAGGCCGGGAGAGACGATGCCTTCAAGGCCCTTGTCGGAGATCTCGATGGCGATCTTGGGCTTGTTCTCGATGGGCGCGTCAAAGGTGTAGAAGGGCAGTACGTTCTCGCCGCCGATCACGATGCTCTTGTCCCCTGTGCCGAGGGTGACGGCATTGATCTTAGCGTTGAACGCCTGCTTTTTCGGAGTGAAAGCCATGTTGTATTCCCCCTGTTTGTCGTTGTCGATCGGATTGCGTGGTACGCGCAAGCCTTAGAGTTGCAGTATGTCCATGATTGATTTCAGCGCGACCTTGACCGGGGCGTCATCTGGTACTTTGGCGCTGGGCTTGCCCTCGCAGTCGAACTCGTAGACGAGGTCATCCTGCGGCAGCACACCCACCAGGTCCAGGCCGTGTTTCTCAATCTCTTCCTTAACCCCGTCGTTCAGGCGTCCGCCCGGCGCGCGGTTAACGATCAGTTTCATCACGCCGGGCTTCAGCTCCAGCGCGTTCACCATCTCTGCGATGCGCGCGGCGGCCTGTATGCCCCGGCGGGAGCAGTCGCTGACCAGCAGCAGCGTGTCGACGTGGGGCAGCGTCCCCCGGGCGATGTGCTCGAGGCCCGCTTCGTTGTCGATCACCATGTACTTGTAGCGACCGTAGTACTTGTCGATCTGGGTCTTTAGAACGCCGTTGACATAGCAATAGCAGCCCTTGCCCTCGGTGCGACCCATGACCAGCATGTCATAGTCGTCCTCCTCGATCAGGGCTTCGTTGAACTTGTATTCGGCGTATTCCTGCTTGGTCATGCCCCTGGGAATGGGGCTGACCGGCGCAAGCTCGGCGTGGGCCATCTCCTCTCGGATGCTGCCCAGCGTGGTGTCAACCTCGACGCCAAGCACCTCGTTCAGGTTGGAATTGGCGTCGGCGTCCACCACCAGAAGGGGACCCTTCCCCCTCTGGCAGAGACTTTCAATGATCATGCCGCAGGTGGTCGTCTTGCCGACGCCCCCCTTGCCGGCCACAGCGATGACATGTGTCGACATATCTTCTCCTGGTTAAATCAGGTCAACGATGCCGGACTCCTTCGTGAGCCGGGTGACGTCCTCGTACTTGTTCAGCGCGTACAGGTGGATGCCGTCGATGCCGCAGGCCCTGTATTCGTCGATCAGGCCGATGGTGTAGGCCATGCCGGCCTCCTTGAAGGCGGCCTTCTTCGCGGCGATGGATTCCTCGCTCTCGCCGGGGTCAAAAGGATTGGGGAAGATCCAGTGCCTGGAGATGATCTCCGCCAGCGCCCTGGGCATGACGCAGCCGTTGCGGCTGAGGGCCATGTTGATGGTGGCGGCGATGTCCAGCACCGGCATGATGCCCACATCCACGGGCATGTAGACGCCCGCGGCTCGGATGGCGTCCAGCCACCAGCGGAACTGGTCCATGTCCCAGCACAGCTGGGTCATGATGTAGTCGGCGCCCTCATCCTGCTTCTGCTTCAGGAAGGAGATGTCCGCCTCGATGCTGCGGCAGGCGATGTGGCCCTCGGGAGAGCCGGCCACCGCGATGGTGAACTTGTCGCCGAAGGTCTTGCGGGTGAACTTCACCAGCTCAGTGGCATAGTGCAGGTCGCCGCCGGTGCCCGTCCAGCCGAAGGGAATGTCGCCGCGCAGGGCCAGCATGTGGTTGATGCCGTGGTCCAGATAGGTCTGCAGCTGTTCCTTGATGCCTTCCTTCGTGTTGGCCACACAGGTGAAGTGGGTCACGGGAATACTCTTGCCGTCCTTCTGGATCTTGTCCAGCACCTCCAGGTTCTTGCCCACGTTGGTGCCGCCCGCGCCATAGGTGCAGGAGATGTAATCGGGGTTCAGATCGTACAGGTGATCCAGTACCCCGCCCTCGCCGCACAGCTTCTGCATGCCGGCGTCGGTCTTGGGGGGAAAAACTTCAAATGAAAAAGCCATTCGCTCCTTCAGGATATCCGCTACGCTCATTGATCATCCTCCAAGCATTTTCGCCCGCCACTTGGCTTTCAGCTTCCATGGCAGAGCGTATACATACTTGATTATAATAACACAAACCCATGAAATAGGCAAGTGCCTGCGCAAATATTATGACATTATTTTACCTAAATCAATGTGAAAAGGAACTTCTGACGAAGGCCGTGGCTGGAGGCAAATATGGTCAGGTTCCCGTCGTCCACGCGCTCCACGGTCAGCTCGTCCACCTCGCCCTTCAGCAGCGCACGCACATAGCCCTCCGGGTCGTCGGTCTCGACCTCGTCGAAGAACACGTCGCGCATCTGGTTGCCGGAACAGCTGTTCTGAATTTCCCGCACCACTTCATATTCAGCCATGGTCTGTCCTCCCTGTAAAAGCGCGGACAGGCGCGGCCGGTCCACCCGGTCGCGACCTGTCCACGACAGTGTTATGCGATGCTTCAGGCGATGGCCCGGGGACGGACCACCACGGTGCCCCCGGTGAGATCGGCGGAGGCGATTTCGCCCTCGATCTTCTCCTCGCGGCCCATGATGTCGGTCAGGGTGACGACGCCGTCCCTGCACTCGATCAGCATCACGTTCTTCAGCACCTCGTTTTCCGGGCGCTTTTCAATTTTGTAAACCGTGGAAAGGCACATCTTCGCTTACCTCCTGTCAGGCTTTGGGAATGTTCAGCGCCGCCAGCACGGTGGACAGGCGCATGTTGCCCTTTTCAAAGTCGGACACGGCCTGCATGACCTGCTCAAAGGCGGTCGTGTCGCCCAGGTCCTTCAGCCGTCCGGCCAGCTGGGCCAGCTCGTTGGCATGGGCGGCGTTGTGGTTGACCATGTACTGCATCAGCGCCACCACCTCGGCCCTGGGGTCCATGTCGCAGCTCTTGCAATCGGAATTGCAGCCCGCCGCGCCGGGACAGCCGTGGGGATGGCCGTGGTCATGGCCGTGGTCATGGGGATGCTCATGACCGTGCTCATGGCCGTGGGGATGGTCGTGCACATGCTCATGGGGATGGGAATGGGTGGTGCCGTCGGCATGGGTGTGCTCGTGGCTGTGCTCGTGGGTGTGGACGTGGCTGTGGGAGCCGTCGTGGGAATGCTCGTGGTCAGCGCCGCCCATGTGGGGGTGGGCGGCGTCATGGCCATGGTGGTCATGTTCGCTGTGGTCATGGGGAATGCCGTGCTCGTGCATATATTCGTGATCGTGTTCGTGATCCATGCTCTTTCTCCTTTTCATGCGGGTTGATTTTGTTTAGTAGATTATACAACAGCCCACGGCATTTGTCAAAGGCGGCATTGCCCCGGAATTCCGCATCCCCCTCCCCGGGTTACCAATCATATTTTTGTCCATTCTTAACCTGGAGCCCGTCTGCGATGATTGCATCATGCCTACGTTTCGATTAGAATAAGTCCTGAGGTGAATCATCAGTGGAGCACGAGAACGTCAACAACGCGGATAACGGCGCAGCGCCCGAAAACCACGATCACGAATACCTGCACGCCCACGGCATTTCCCACACCCACGGGAATCACGGTCACGGCCATGGCCATACCCACAGCCACGAGCACACCAAGGCCGTACTAAACCGACTCTCCCGGGCCATCGGCCACCTTCAATCGGTGCGCAACATGGTCGAGGAGGGGCGGGACTGCTCCGAGGTGCTGATCCAGATTGCCGCCGTGCGCTCGGCCATAGACAATACCGGCAAGCTGATCCTTCAGGACCACCTGAAGCACTGCATCGTCGACGCCGCCGCCGAGGGCGACCAGCAGGCCATCGACGACCTCTGCCAGGCCATCGACAAGTATATGAAATAATATTATCTCAACAAAAAGGTGCCAACACATAGCAATATTATTAAGCTACAAATGCCAAGTAAAAGACTGCAGCTGAAAAAGGCCGCGGTCTTTTACTGTAATATTATGCGGCTGTTCTGTCCTACCCTGGAAAACTCACTCAGTCTGTCCCAACGGGCAGCCCGCTCTGCCTGAAGGCATAGCTACGTACACCTCTGGGAGGAGGACTATAAGGCGCATATATACACAAAAAGCCTCCCTCCTGGAGCCCTGAAGGGCTCGCTTCGAGAGTTGGACCCGCGAAGCGGAGTGGGAAGGAGTACAGGTCTGAATAGATGCCTTTAATAATCACTTGCAATACGTGTACAATAAATGAGCCCGGGAAACCAGAGCACCACGATTTCAGAAACGCACCCACGCTCCGGTTACGCGACGCGATGAAGGATGATCCGCTTGTCGATCCTGTCCAACTCCTCATATCCATGTTGCCCGGCGATGGCCAGCATCTGTTCCTGATCATCCTTTTGCCGTATGACGTAGGAGATATGAGTTACGCCCCGCTGCTCGGCGAAGGCGAAGATGGGCTCCCACTCCCGGGGACGGGCATACAGCCGCACATAGGCCTCCCAGGCCTCGGGATCGGAGATCACGTTCCAGGTGCCGTTACGCCCCCAAAGCTGGCGAATGCTGCCGCTGTATTGCCGCGCCTGGGTGCTGATGACGTTGTCAAACATGCAAAGCGGTTCCGGATTGTCCGCCAGCACCTTTTCACAGACCAGCTCAGTCGTCCGGTTGATCTTGTAGGGTGACACAGCGGGTTTGAATTGCCCTTTATCCAGGAAGATATTCTGCCCCGCCAGCACGATGATGGTCGAGGCAAGCACCAGCCCAAGACAGCGGATGAGCGGATGGGAGAACCGACGCATCAGGTGCACCGCCGTCGCGCCAATGAGTATTCCCTGGGGCAGTAGCCAGAAGAAGCGCCAATAGCGCAGACCGTAGGATGAGACAAACGGCAGGTTGTTGTTGCCGTACAGCAGGCTGTACAGCATCGGATTGACGACTATGAGGATCAGCGCGATGACTGGCGCGAGCAGCTTGCGCCGAAAGGACTTGCAGGCTGCAAGCAGATAACCCCCCGCCGCGATGGACAACAGCAACAGCCCGGGAAAGCCCCCGGCGTATTGCACGGTCCAATTCCACATTTCCCGACAGGATTCCCGGATTGACAACAGCATGTGACGATCGTTCCCCCTATACCATGCGCAGCATCATGATGCCGACGTAAACCAGGCAGATGGCCACCCCACCCCAGATCTTCAGCGCAACCGGTAGGCTGCGATATCGTATGCCGTAGGCCAGACCAAAGGCTCCGCAAAGGATCGTCCCCAGTATGATGCCCATGGCCGACATGAAGCACATGGCCAGCATCACCATATAGACCAGCAGATAGGCCCGCCATTCCTTTATATGATCGCTGACATTCGTCAGCGCCAGGTACATGGATGGAATCACGATCCCGGCCACAACTGCCTTTCCCTGCCATGAGCGGCGCATAAAATACCCTTCGGCGGTCATCGTCGAGCGGCCGCTGTAGGCGCACACCAGCAGCGTCAGGAACACCATGGCATATTTCTCAAACCGGCTGTTGCCAAA
Organism: Clostridia bacterium; assembly: GCA_017512905.1. Taxonomy (GTDB): domain Bacteria; phylum Bacillota; class Clostridia; order Christensenellales; family Aristaeellaceae; genus UBA2862. The sequence continues at coordinate 65,028 of JAFWEL010000076.1, read as the reverse complement.
GAACCGTTCCGCCACCGCCCAATAGGCGCACATCAGGCACAGTAAGAGCACCTGGGGCAGCACGCTGTGGGCGACGATGGCCACCGGCGTGGCGGTCATACGCGCGATATACGCCAAATAGACGGTCCAGGGCGAAAACAGGTCGTGGCGCAGGGGACCGGCAAAGTCGGTCAGCGCCTGCCCGGTGCCATAATCCGTCAGAAACAGGCGGTTCGTACGCTCGATGTCCACCGCCTCGACCACGAAGCGGGAGTCGTCGCCGTCCACGTGTTGCAGGCGTCCGCAGGCATAGGCCAGGCACAGGTAGCCCGCAATCAGTATGACCAGTGCGAAAACATCCGCGGCGTTCCAACCGGGCCGCCGATGCGCGCCCCTTCGGGCGGAGCGCAGCTTCCTTTCGCGCATAAAGAGCGCGATGCCGCAAGTGTCAAGCAGGACCAGGGCCAGCGTAACCACCCATATCAGCGGAACAAAACCCACCTTGAACAAACTCATGGGCACACTGAATAATTGGAACAGTGACCACTGACCCAGGTATCCCCCCAGAAAACAGATGGGCGGATTCATGGGCAGGCGGAACCAGTGGCATATCGCAAACCCCGCGCACATCGGCACGAACAGCAGCATCAGGGTCCACAGGAATCCATTGACAGCACTCATATTCCAAACCTCTCAAACCGGCCGCGCTCAGTCGCCCTGCGCCGCTTTCCTGCCCCGCTTCGAGCGCAGCATCACAAGCAGATCGCGATCGAACGCCAGGTGAAGGGCCAAACAGATGCCGCCATAGGTGACCACGCCGATGACAACCTGTACGCCCAGCAGCGTTACGCCCGTAAGGGGCAGGCGCTCCGCCAGTCGGACGACCCCATACATGATTATGCCGCTGACCAGGGCGATGACGCTCTTTTTCACCAGGGGGCCGTAGTCAATTTGCTTGCGCAACAGTATAAACTGTATGACCGGGACAATGCCTTCGGCGCAGATCGTGCCAATGACCGCGCCCATGGCGGCCATGCCTGGGATCAGCATGGCGTTGACGATCAGGTTCACCACCGCACCGGACACCACTGTGATTACATACAGCCGGTCCAATCCCCTGGGTATCACGTACTGGGAGCGTATCACATTGGCCCAGCCGATGATGGGCAGCGTCACGGATAACGCCATCAGCAGCGGACCCGACCCGGCGAACTGCGCGCCAAACAGCAGCACAGCCAGGCGGTTCGACACGGCCATCAGTCCGGCGGACATCGCGATCATCAGCGTCATCATGAATTCCATGGAAAGAGCCCTGTAGCGCTCCATCTCCGCCTCCTGGCCACTGGCGATCATGTGGGTGATCCGGGGCATCATCACCGTGCCGAAGGCGGTGATGAAGCCGCAGAGGGCGTAGACGATCTTTTCAGCGTTCTCATACAGGCCGGTCTGGATCATGGTGGACATCGCGCCCAGCATGATCTTGTCCATGGTGCGGTAAACATTGATCGCGAATACGGGAATGACCAGTATGAGATTGGGCTTCAGGTGGGCCAGCACATCCCGGAAGGGTACCGGCACAAAGTGGACCAGCCGCTTCAGCCGCGTCCACATGGACAGATAGCCGAAGAACATGCTGCCGGCGATCAGCAGGGTGTACTTCCACAGGTCCTCCCTGCGCTTGACCAGCAGGAAGATCAGCGCCACCGAGACGGTCTTGACCAGTATGTTCTTCCTGGAGATACTCTTGAACTGCTCCAACCCGGAAAACAGCCAGTCGATATCGAAAAACCCGGCGAACACCAGCAGCCCCAGGATCAGCGCGAACACGCCGTTGGGCTCCTTCCGCGCCACCAGGAAATAATATCCCCAGTAGGCCACGTTGGCCACCAGCGCGGTGATCATCTGCTGGTAATAGACGCTGCTGAATACCGCGGACAGATCGGCGCTGTCCCGGTTGCGGGAAATCAACCGCGTCCCGTAATTGTTCAGGCCGAGCTTGGCGATGATATAGAAGATATGTGCGGCGGAATAATAGTAGGCGTGAATGCCGACCCCTTCCGCGCCGACCACCCGCGCGAGATACGGCATGGTCAACAGGGGAAGGGCGGTATTCAGCAGCGTATATACCAGGTTATACAGATAGTTTTTCTTGATGTTTCCAGTCTTTGACATCGATTATGTCCTCAACCTTTCGCGCCGCTTCCGTTCCCGTGGCGCAGGCGCTTCAGCTTTCGCCGGGTTTCCGGGGTCAGCCTGCGCATAAACTCGATCTTCGCCCATTCCTTCCAGGCTGGAATGGCGCTGTCAACCGCCCGGAAAAAGCTGTCGTCCCGTGCGGCGCGAAAGAAAGCCTTTCGGTTGCGGTTGGCGGCAGCGGGCTGCACCATCGCGCCGCCGCTGCGCTTGATATAGGCCTCCCGGTCCACCGGCCAGAGCTCCATCTCCAGTTCCACGCGCTCCGTCACGCGCTCCGTCACGCGCTCCCCGGCGGCTGTGTTCACCTGGATCAGGGAAATGCCCCTGTCCTCTTCGACCTCCGGCAGCATTCGCTTCACGCCCCAGAAATCCCCGATGGTCACGTCGCCATTGCGCTCGGCCGTGGTAAATGGACAGGTATAACAGGATTTCCGCTGGAACAGGTAGGCGTAATACGCCCTCAGGAAGCGGCTCTGGTAGCGATTGCGAACCTTCTGTCGGCCATCCGCCAGCGTCAGGCGCATATACCTGGAGTCCCATCCCTCCTTCCGTCCCCGGTAGACCTTGTGACGGAATTCCACCTGTCTAATGGGGCTCTTCAGCGCGCGGCCCTCCTCCTCAATATACCGGTCGAACATCCGCTGCGAGGGCACGCCGTGGCACACCAGATCCACGCAGAACAGATTGTCCTGTATCGGGCCTTCGCCCAGGTAGTTGCGCAGCGCCGCAACCTGGCAGGGGGTTCCGGAAAAGAGCACCCGCTCCCCCGCCTTCAGCTGACGTCGAATCTCCGGCAGCGCGTCCCCCAGGTCGCTCTGAACGTATTTGGATTTGTGAAAGGGCTCCAGGCCTTCCGACAGCCGGCGGCACCGGTGGCACACCCGGAGGTTTTCATCCAGCACAGCGCCCCAGACCCACCAGTCCTTCCCGCCGGGTTCATCCGACAGCGCGGCCGCGATGCCCCCGAAGGCGCCGCCGCTGGCTGCGGCCGTCAGCACGGCCTGAGACCGCTGGCGGGCCGCGTAGATCTTCGGCTGAACGCGATCCCCCACATCCGGCTTGCGCTCGAAGGGACAGACCTGTTCACAGCGGCCGCAATTGACGCAGGCGTCCGCGTCCACCTGGGGAAAGACAAACCCATCTGCATCCGCGACCATGCGGATGCACTGCCTGGGGCATGCTTTGGCGCAGGCCCCGCAGCCGCAGCAGCTTTCAGGGCTTGCCGTCGCTTTCCCGCCAACCATCACGAATCCTTCTCCCGTATCTTGGCCAGCAGCTCCGAGGTGGAGACGCCCGGCGTGTGCTTGAGGAAGACCACGTCAACCCCCACCTCGCCCAGCTTGCGAATCTCCTCGTTGTACATGTCGGTATTCTTCCAGTCGTCACCATGGAACATCACGTCATAGTGCAGGCTCTCCCAGGCCTGGCGCTTGTCCATGCTGGTCTGGGGCACGACCCTGTCCACCACGCGGATGGCGGAGACGATGCGCATGCGATCCTCGAAGGGGATCACGGGCGTCTTGTGCTTGTAGGTCTGCACCAGCTCGTCCGTGCTGACGCCGACGATCAGGTAATCGCACTGCTCCTTCGCATGCTCCAGGATATTCAGGTGCCCGACGTGGAACACGTCAAACACGCCCGTGGTATATCCCACCTTGTATTTTGCCATGACGTTCAGTCCTCCAATACGACCGTGTATTTCATCATCCTGTCGATTTCCTCCCGGGGAGGATATTTCATGTAATCCTTGTAATAATGGGTCAGGTATTCCTCGGTGTGCTCCGGCACCGGCAGCAGCATGTCCAGATAGGGGATGCGCCGGGGCGTGCCGAACCAGGCCTTCGGCACGATGTTCTTCGTGCCGTACTTGCCGCAGGGATTGGTGACAAACTCAGCTTCCCCGTGGGGATACCGGGCGCACAGCAGCTGGAATTCAGCCAGCTCCTTCTCCGAATCCACGCCGGCCAGCTTCACGCGCATGGCCAGCTTGCCCAGCTGCTTCCACCATTCCCCGTTGTGGGTGTAGGCGACCTGCTTGTCCCGGTAGAGGGTCTTGACCTCCGTCAGCTTCTGGGTGAAGCGCACCTGCTCCTCCGGGTCCGAGGTGATGCCGATCTGGGGAAAGATATCGATGTGCATCTTCCTGGGATTCATCTGCTTCAGCGTCACCCGGGGAAAGGTGGTGATGTTGTTCTCCACGGACCTGTCCCCGGGCCGAACCACCCGATAGGGCGTGGAGGCAAACTCCTCCTCCAGCACATCGCAAAAGTGTCCCAGCTCCGGCAGGGGCACCGTGATGTCCACATCGTAATCCCAGGGAATCGGGCCACCGTGGCGCACCGCCCCCAACACGCTGCCGCACACCAGGTAATAGCGCAGGTTCCGGCGCGTGCTGATCTGGTCGATGGCCCTCAGCATCTCGGTGGAGTAGTCCTGAACCTCCTTCAGGGATAGAACTCTGCTCATCGTATAGCCTCCAAATCGATCATTTGTGTGAAACCGGCCGTCAGACCACGAGCTTTCTGATCTGATGGGTCACGCGCTTTTCCGGCGGGGGCAGTTCCATGTAGCGGTTGCCGTACAGGCGGGTCAGGAAATCCTCCAGCTGGCCCGGCGCCATGAACTGTCGGCCCTCAAAGGCAACCTCCCGGGCCGGGAAGTACACCGACTCCGCCATGGTCTGCTTGACATAGTGATAATTGCTGCCCAGGTTTGTGAGGTATTCCGTGGGCTTTTTCCCCTGCCAGCGCATCACCTTTTCCTGCCAGCGCATCAGCGTCTGACTGGAAAAGGGCGCAAACAGGAGCTGGATCAGGCGCACCTTCCCCGATGTGCTTTGAAGGTGCATCCGCTTCTTGCGGATCACCACGGCCTTCAGGCCCTTGACTAGCGTCGCCCTCAGCTTCAGCATGGCGGAGTCCGGCGACGTGGCCCGGTCCAGCGGAAACACGTCCACGAAGATCTCGTTGTCCTCGGTCAGCTCGGAATCCAACTCCGTCACATAGGACGTGTTGCGCCGGCACACCTTGCCGAAGGGCAGGTAGTAATCCGGGTCCGTGCTGAAGCAGCGGAAATACAAATCGGGCGGCAGCTCGCGACCGGCGATCTGAATAAAGCGGTCATAGTCCTCCCGGGGCATGGCGATATCCAGGTCGTCATCCCAGGGAATAAAGCCGCCATGGCGGGCGGCGCCCAGCGCCGTGCCGCCGGCCAGCACATACCTCAGGCCGTGCCGCCGGCAGATCCCGTCGATTTCCCCCAATATCCCCGTCAGGGCCTGCTTCAGGCTGTTCAGCTGGTTATCCTGATGTGTCTCAGCCATTTTCCTCAACGCCGCCTCTCATGCCGGTGGCCAGACCCATGTCCCGGCGATTCCAATTCGACCGTTCTTCCATCAGCCGGTAATTCTCGTTCCTGTACAGGCGATGAATGCCCTGATCCTCCCGAATGGCGAACAGGAACAGCCACCAGATCATCAGCTCCGGCGAATGCCAGTTCGCGACGCCAAGGCTGGTGACGGAGCGAATCAGGTAATACATCAATATGATCAGGTCGACGAAATTCGCCCGCAGGCCCTGCCGGAAGACATTGGTTGTGACAATTCGGATGGCGTAGACGCACTGGAGCAGCAGTATGCACAGTCCCAGCGCGCCCGTGCCCAGCAGCGTTTCAAAGATGCCGCTGTGCACGGTGGCCACCCCGTGGAAGCGATGGGCCGCCAGCTCGCCGCCCGCGCCGAAGCCATAGCCGAGTATGGGCCGCTGGGCGATATACTCCATCGCATAGGCCCATATGGTGGTCCGGCCGGTGCCGGAGAGCAGCACGTCGGTCGTCTGGCCGCGCATCAGGTAGGTGATCAGCAGATTCAGGTGCATCACCACGAAGCCCCCGATGGCCAGGCCCGCCAGGATATAAAGTATCCTGTACTTTTCACGGTATTTGAAGAAGCGGAAGGCGACGATCACGGGCAGCATCACCAGCGACGCCCGGGACTGGGACACGAACATGATGATCAGGCACATCCCCACCGCCACGGCGGAGCGCAGGCCCTGCCAAGGGCGCAGCAGCACCAGCCAGCACAGGCAGAAGGCGGACAGCGCGCTGGCCTTGTTCGCCCCCAGGAAGCCCTCGCCCAGGCGGACGCCCAGCAGGGATCGCCGGGCCTGGGTGCCCCGGTTGGCGAAATAGCCGGGGGCGACAAAGAAGCCCACCAGCGTCACCGCCAGCAGCAGCAGGCACACCGTCATATAGACGTCCATGGTCTTCTTCGCCACACCGGGCCATTGTTCATCCCGGGCCAGGCGCTGCAGCAGCACGAAGTCGGTCACCATCTCCGCCACCTTCATCACGCTCTGGAAGGGGGAGATCGACCATATGCAGGACAACGTACAGACGCCAAGGTAGAGCACGATCAGCAGCGTCGGTTCATGGCGAATGCTCTTCACCTTCAGGGTGCCCCGCCCGCAGTAGAGCAGGCAAAACCAGGTCACCCCGATGCCCAGGGCCCTGGTGGTATACTGTATCGCCTGGGGAAAGCCCAGGTTGCTGATAAAGAGAAGCGCGGCACAGTACAGATACGGCTTGATGCTGTTCGATCTGCGCAAGCTGTTATCCATTTCTCCGCTTCACCTTCTTTCCATAGATCGGGTGTCTCAGGCCTCGGAGGTCCTCTGCCTCACCCAGCGGTCCCTCCGGTCCACGACGACGCTCCCCGGGGGCACATCCTTTGTCACCAGCGTCCCCGCGCCGATGACACAACCGCGCCCGATCGTGACGCCGTCCAGGATCGTCACGCCGCTGGCGATCCAGCAATCATCCTCGATGACGATGCCCCGCCGGACGACCCCCTGGCTCTTGATGCTGTGTTCACGGTCGGCGAAGCGGTGGTTCTCCGCGAACAGGCTGCACTTCGGGCCCAGCATCACGTTGTTGCCGATGCTGATCTTCCCGGAGCACCCAATATAGCCGTGGGGACCGATGGAGCTGTGGTCGCCGATGACCAGCCCTTCGCCCAGGTCGATCCCGTAGTAGCTGGAGGGGCGGATCATCACGCCGCGCCCGATGGTGACATAATCGCCGAATTGCAGGCCATCGGCACAAAGGCCGTGGATTTCGGCGTAATCCTCAAATTTGACCCATTTGCCGCAGCGAATATGCCGGGCGTGGCTGATGGTGACGCCCTTGCCCACCAACAGCATCCCGCCGCGCCGTTTCAGGAACAGGCCCCGGAACAGGCCGCGCAGGGCCTTGATTCCCGTGCGCCAGTAGACAATCAGCTTGTCCTGGAAACCGATTCCCTCCGTCATGCTCTCGTCTCCCGCTTCCCGGTCAATTCCCGGTATATGGATTCCAGCTGGCGGTAGTTTTCCTCCGGCTGGTACTTTTCGACGTATTCCCGACGGGCGTTTTCACCCATGGTCCTGCAGGCCTCCGGGTCGCCCCAGCAATCCCGGGTGGCCTTGACAAAGCCCGTCACATCGCCCAGGGGCACCTTGCGCCCGTTGTAGCCGTCCTGTATCGCCTCGTGGGAAAAGCCGAGGTCCGTGGCGATGATCGGCAGTCCCAGGGACTGGGCCTCGATCTCCACCATGGAGCAACCCTCGTACCATATCGAGGGGAACAGCACGAACGCCGCGTTGCGGGCGATGCTCAGGCACAGCGCGTGGGGCGTATAGCCGAGGTAACGCACATGCCCCTGGCCCTCGGCCCATCGGGCAAATTCCCCCTCCAGCGGACCGCCGCCCATCACCACGAGGGGGATCTCCGGCGTCGCCTCCGCGATCTTCATCAGTACGCGAACGCCCTTTTCCTCGCCGATGCGGCCGTAATACACGGCATAGCGGGGTGGAAGGCCGTCCGGCAGCGGCTCATGGGCATTGACATCGGCGTCCTCGACGAAGTTGTACTTTTTTACGATCTTCGCCGGGTCAAACCCGATCTCCGTCAGCAGCCGGATCTGGTTGTCGTTCAGGCAGATGTACCGGTCGATCTGGCGGTAATAGGTCTTCAGCCAACGGTGCAGCTTGAAGTTCATAGCCACCAGCAGGCTTTGCAGCCGGGAGCCCTTGTAGCATCCATAGCGGACCATGCGCAGGTAGTGCCCGTCGCCGCAGCGGTTGCACAGCTCCGTTCCCCGCAGCGATGTGGCGCAAGGACAGATGAAGCGGGTGTCGTGGAGCGTCGCCGCCACCGGCACACCGCAGCGCTTCGCGGCGTACAGTATTGACGGCGAGAGCAGGGGGAAAAACGTGTGCACATGCACGATATCCGGCTTTTCCCTCTCGATCAGCGCTTTGACCGCCCGGGCGTGCCCGGGGGACCAGAACATCGCCAGCGCCGCGACCAGCTTTCCCGCCGCCCCGGCGTTGTCAAAGGCGTCGTTGCAGACGCTGTAGCGGACGACCTGATGTCCGTGATCCTCCAGCAGCCGGGTCTCCGCCTTGAACACCTGGTCGTCGCCGCTGGCGGAACCGGTGCGGTGAAAGTTATGAATGGCGAGTATCTTCATCGAACCGCGTTCTCCTGTTCAAGCCAAAGTTCACGGTACTGCACGGCGATGTAGGGCCAGCTGTAGGCCTGTCGGATCCGGTCCCTGGCCTGTTGGCCCATCGCTTCGCATTCGTCATCGCTCAGCTCATCCGCCCGTTGGATCAGCGCCGCGAGGCTGCCTGGCTCCTTGGTCCAGTACAACGCCGCGTCAAGGCCGACCTCCCGATTGAAGCCTACGTCCAGCAGCAGGTTCACCCGGGTACAGCTCAGCGCCTCCAGCAGGCTGGGGTTCGTCCCCCCCACCTCGTGGCCGTGCAGATAGCCCCGGGCGTTCTCACGAATGCGGCGCAGCAGCGCGGCGTCGTACACCGTGCCCACGAAGCGTATGCGGCCGTCCTTCGAGAAGCCGAGCTGCTGCTCGAGCTCGTCGCTGAATTTGCCGTTGAGGTTCGTCACCAGCGCCAGCGGACGGGTGGTCCGGCTCGCCATGTACTCCCGGATCATCGTGGCGAAGTTGTTTTCCGGCACGAAGCGCCCCACGACCAGGTAGTATTCCCCGGCCTCCAGGTCATGCTCGCTCAGCCACCGGGCATACTTTTCATCCGCGCCTTCGGCGGTGGCGACGTCGAGGTCAGCGCCATAGGCGATAAAGCAGGTCCTGGGCTGCATCGCGGCGTATTCCCGCTGGATGTACTTCTCGATGTTTCGGGAATCGCAGACGACGCAATCGGCCTGCCTGACCATGGCCTTTTCAGAATACTTCCAATACCTGCGCACGGCGGGGCTCCACTTGCTGCGCATCCATTCATGGCCGTCCGGATTCAGGTACAGCGCCCCCCCGAGGGCCGCGATCTGCCGCTTCAGGCCGGCGATAAACGGGCCGATGCGGCAGGTCAGGATATAGAAGATCGGATGGGGAATCTGATGCGCCCGACAGTAGCGCAGGCAGGCGCGCACTGCGGCCACGTCATAGTAGATGGCCACGGCAGGGCCGATGTTCGGCACCTTGATCTTGAAGGCCCGCGCCCCATGGTAGATGAACTCAGTCACTTCGCCGTCCTTGTTTTTCCCGGTCACCCGAACGCCCTGAAGCCTGGCTTCATCCATACAGCCCTCGCCATTGGCCTTGCAGGCCACATGGTATTGCAGGGCGGAATCCCCGGCATGCTGTTCCGTCAGCTTGTCGACGAAGGTCTCGTAACCGCCGTACTGGCCGATGGACTTGCTACCGATGATAAATACATGCTGCGTCTGACTCATGCTGCAACCTCCGGTTCGCTTCCCGGCCGCGTCACAGTATGACCGTGCCCAGCACGTTCGCGCGCTGCATGGACAGGATTTCCGCCTCGCGGTGAATCTGATCCGTGCGGGATTCGTACTTCTCTTCGACGATCAGCAGGTCCGCCCCCTCGGGCAGCCGGCCCGCCTGATCGGACTGGAGGAAATCCGCCACGGGGACGATCTGCCTCACATCGCCCTTCAGCTCGGCCTCAAGGGTCTTTTGCAGCTGATCGAAGCGCTTCGAGGCCCTCGTGCCGGCCAGCACCAGCGCGCCGCCGGACACGCTCCCGGCCAGCAGCGTCGCCGCCTGATGGCAGGCCTGGTCCACGCCAACGCGCTTTTTGCCGAACTCCCACTTCTCGATCAATGCGTCGATGCCCTTGCCGGGATGGCGGGCCCTGGAGTGGTCGGCTTCGGCGAAGACGAACAGGCCGTAGCGCTGGGTCATCTCCTTGCCGTCGTGCAGCCGCCCGCCGGCCAGGTACCTGACCGCCCAGAGCAGCACCGCCAGGAACGCGAACACCACGAAACCGATGACCGCCATCCTGCCGATGTGCTTGCCGGGCATGATGGGCTTGCCCTGCTTTTCCAGGTCATACAGCGCCTCTTCGGCCTCGCTGATGGCCTCCTTGTAGTTGGCCATGTCGGTGGCGTTCTTGGCCCAGGTCTGCTGAACGGAATCGGACGGCCCCACATTGAGGGTGTCGCTGACCATCACCAGCTCATGGGGATAGATCGCCTGAATCGGCTTGGCGCACACCGTCGTCAGCCGGTCCACAAAGTATTCGCCGATCTCCTTCAGCTTCTCCTCGCTCTCGCTGTAGATCACCATCGTCATGATGTTGGTATCCGCATTTATGCTGATGCGGACCACTTCATTCATATAGCGCTTCTCGTTGGTGCCCAGCAGCGCCAGCATCTGCTCAGGGTCCACGCCGTTGAACAGGGAGCTGGAATAGGAAGCCATCACATAATCCACGGGATCCTGGAAGGTGGCAGCGGGAGCGCTGTCGTCCTCCCGCTTGAGGGTTACCGCGAAGGTGCGCTCTTCCCTCAGCAGCGAGGAGGCGTCCATGTTGTAGAGCACCGATTTCGACATGTAGTCCTGGATCTGTTGTAGCAGCGTCCGGTTCGCCCTGAGCGTGTCCTGGCTGGTCTTCAGGTTCAGCTCGTAATCCTTCAGGGCATATTCGTACTGCTGCTCATCCTCCGTCTTCAGGCCCTCGCGGTGGACGGACCAGATGCTGTAGTACTGGTAACCTCCCAGCAACAGCGCGCCGACGATGGCCGCAATCAATATGCTCCTCCAATGGTAGAGAATCTCGAAGAAGACATCCTTCAACCTGATTTCCGGTTCGTAGTGATTGTTGATCTGCATGTGCCATCCTCCCCATGTCGCTTAATGGTGGTTGTACCGATACTCCGTTCCCCCGTCCCGGCGGAACGGGCAGTGTGTCTCAAACCGTCCCCGTCTGTGTATCAGTGCCCTCCGGGCCGTCAGTCGAGCAGCTCTTCCCGGACCACAGCGCCGTCGATATCATAATATCTCCTGGCGATCAGCTTGCCCTTTCCGTCGTAGGTCCGCTCCACGGCGGCGTAGCCCTTATCAGAGAGCACCGGTTCGCCGTTCATGCCGAAGTACGCTTCCCGCACGATCTGCCTGCGGGCGTTGTAGGCCCGCCGGTATTCCGCGTAGCCGCGGTTGTTGACCATCAGTTTGCCTTCCGCGTCCAGGTACCGCAGGGAGGCCCGGTTTCCCACATCGTCGTAGCCGATCTCCACGCCATACTGGCCGAAGGTCAGCGGGATGGGCCGTTCATCCGTGCCGTAGTAGCGCTCCGTCACCACCTGGCCGAGGGCGTTGTAGTCCCGGCGGACCACGGCATAGCCGGAGGTGGTCAGCACGGGCTCTTCCTCCAGGCCATAATACCGCTGCACGATGATGTTGCCCGCCTCGTCGTATTCACGCACACTCGACGCGAAGCCTCCCGCGCACATCGCCGGTTCGCCGGACAGGTCCAGATACGCCTCCCGGATCACCTGGTGCTGGCCGTCAAAGCTTCTGCTGATCTGGGCATAGCCGTCCTTGAGGGTCATCGGCTTGCCCTCGGCGTCGAGGAATCTGCGCAGCACAACGTTGCCCGCGCCGTCATAGCCCAGCATCACACCGGAATAGCCCTCCGCCAGCGCCATCGGCGCGCCATCCGGGCCATAGTAAGCCTCGCGCACCACCTGTTTTTCATCGTTGTACGCGCGATGTACCTCGGCATAGCCGTCGGCGATGACCAGGGGTTCCCCATCGGTGCCGAAGTACCGCTCCACCGTGGCATTGCCGTTGGAATCGTATTCCCGCTCCAGTGCGGCGTAGCCCGCCGTCGCCATGACCATCTCGCCGTCCACGCCGTAATACGCCTCGCGGACGACCTGCTTCTTCGCATTGTAGACCCTGCGGCGCTGGGCGTAGCCCGCCCGGATCATCGTCGGCTGGCCCTGGCAGTTATAATAGCGCAGCGAGGTGACGTTGCCATAGCGGTCGTATTCATAATCGCAGGCAAACCAGCCGTCCTTGCGGAGCATCGGCGCGCCGTCAGCGTCGTAATACTCGTCCCGGGTCTTTCTCAGCCTGCTATCGTAGAAGGCGTGAACGTCGTAATCCGGCGTCTGGACGAAGCTGATCCCCAACACATCCAGCGTCGCGCCCGGCTCCATCCATACCTCGAAGCCCACATTCCGGCTGTCCCGAAGCTTGAATGGCACGGAGACACTCAGTCGGCCGTCCGCGTCGAACTGCTCAACCCGGATGGCCTTCTCAAGGATGACCTCGTCGCCCTTGTAGGTGGTCACGCTCAGGGTGCAGAGCTTGCCCTCCGGCTGGGACGCGCCTTCCGGCAGACTGAGCTGCCAGGTCGCCGTATACTGGCCGCCAAAGAGGTCCTGCCAGGGTCCCCGGCGCATGCTCCCATCGGTGCCCGCAAGGCGCGCGCCGGTCGCCGCGTCATACGCCAGTTTGTTCAGCTCCGCGGCCCTTTCCATATCCACCGACTGTACGCCGCTGTAATAACCCGTGGCGGGATAGCCCGCTGACGCGAGGGCTTCGACAACGGCCCGGTCGCCGGTATAGAGCGCATGGGCATCGGATACCGGCACATAGAGAAAGCCGTTGTCGATGAAAGCGCCGTGCTCGCTGTCGGCCGGCATGAGCACCGTATCGCCGTGGAGCCTCGCCATATCGTCTTCAAAATACGCCGCCAGGGACATGCCGTCGATCCTCCGGCTGTACAGCTCGGGCAGCACCGCCGAGCGGACCCTGCCCGTCGCCGCCCGAACGGCGATCTCCAGCGCCTGCCGGTCGTCTTCCACCGCCTGCGTCGCCTCGTCGGGAGTCCGGTCGATGACCCGCCCCATGTAGAGCCACGCGCCGCCGCCCACCAGGACACACAGCGCCAGCGCCACAAGGGCCGGCATGCAGGTTCGCAGGGCCTTGCGCTCCAGAAGCGCCCGCAGGATGCCGCTGACGGCCCAGGCGGCAAGGCCCACGCCGAATAACGCGCCGCCCAACACGCAGATCAGCCTCAGCGCGTGGCGACCATGGCCGTACTGCATCAGCTCAAGGGCGGTCTTCAGCCTGGACAGCGCCACCGGCGCGGCCAGAAATGCCGCGGCCGCGACCAGCAGCCCGGCGATCGTCCAGGCCAGCATGGCATTGCGCCTGGAGGGAGAAGGCTTTGATCCCTCCGTCGCCACCCCATCCGCCTGCGGGAGGTATGCCGCGAGGGGCATGGTCACCAGCAGGTTGAAGTGGGCGTCGGTAAAGTGATGCTCCGAGAAGGCGTGGACGGCGATGATGCCCATGATGAGCAGCAGTCGCCGGTCGCCACAGCGCCTGGCCCGCCACGCCGTCAGCCCCCAGGAGAGGCACAGCATCAGCAGCGTCACCCATCCGTACCGCAACAGCACCAGGGGATACGTGCTGTCCACGAAATTGTAGATGTTGGACGGGAACGTGGAGAAGCCGGCGCCGTGCTGTTCAAAGGGAGTCCCGAAGGGCTTCAGCCCATAGCTCTTCCACGCCTCCACGCCACGAAGCAGCCGGTTGGACAGCATCGTGTTCAGCCGGTAGCCGATGCCCGTGCCCTTCGCGTACATCAGCATCAGCGCGAACATGACCAGGGCGAGCAGCGGAAAGCCGAACAGCGCAAAAAGCTCCGGGCCCTTCTTCAACCATCTCAGTCCCGGTTTTCGATTGACAAAGCGGCGCTCAACGCCGTGCCAGATGACCGCGCAGAACAGCAGCCCGGCACAGAAGGTGCTGGTGTTGCTGTGGGCGATATGCGCGGACATAAACACAAAGCCCGCACAGAACAACAGCATCGTCCAGTCCGGCAGCTTGCGGCAGGCCACCCATACACCCATCAGTATGAACAGGCCCAGGGAGGCGAAGTCCGTGTAATAGCTCATGCCCCAGGCGCTCCTGACGCCGCGCCCGGCGCGGGTGGTCACGTAGTTCGTAATCACGCCCATCAGCCCCGCCAGCAGGGTCACAACGTAGAAAGCGCCCACCGTCACAAGGTACATCCGGAAGATCTTTCGGTGGTCGATGCCGATGAAGCCCACGGTGAGGATCGCCAGAAACAGCAAAAACGCATAGCCGCTGGTGCGGTAGACCATCCCGTAGACCAGCGTCATCCCCAGGGCGGCCAGCGTCTCCCAGCGCCGCAGCCCCAACGCCAATAAACGCGCAAGCGCGACCCCAACCAGGCCGCGCATCAGACAGGTCTCAAACCATGTCGGCCAATTCAGGCGAAACGTCGTCGACTTGGACACTCTGTAGATCAGATATATGCCTGCCAGCGCCAGGAACAGCGTCTCCAGCGCGAGCATGATTGTCCGGTAAACCTTGCTTTGTCTGTTCATCATCGATGAATGGCCGGATTACATCGCGCCCCTGTGGCCCGCCACCGCGCCGATGGTCTTGAGCAATATCCTGATGTCCAGGCCGATGCTCCAGTTTTCGATGTACTCCGTATCCAGCCGGGTTATCTCCTCAAAATTCGTGATCTCGCTGCGGCCGCTGACCTGCCACATGCCGGTGATGCCCGGCTTGGTCGCCAGCCTTGCGCGATGATGCAGCTCGTACTTGTCCCACTCGTCCACCGTGGGGGGCCGGGTGCCCACCAGGCTCATCTGGTTCAGCAGCACATTGAAGCCCTGGGGCAGCTCGTCGATGCTGGTACGGCGTATGAAATCGCCGATGCCCCTCTTCCGGGTCCCATCCGGCAGCACGACGTTGCCGATGATCCGGGGGTCGAAATCCAACTTGAACATCATGCCGTTGTCGACCCGGTTCTGATCCATCAGCTCCTGCTTGCGCCGGTCCGCGTCGGGATACATGCTGCGAATCTTGAACATCTTGAAGCGGCGTCCGTTCTGGCCGATGCGCTCCTGGGTATAGAGGATCGGCCCGGGCGACTGGCATTTGATGATCGGCCCGAGGATCAGTATCGCGAGCACCGCCACGAGGCTCAGCACGATCCCGCCCAGCACGTCGATGATCCGCTTGATCATCAGCTGGCCCGGGGAGGCGATGTTGATGCTGTTGGTGATGACCGGCATACCGGCGATCTTCTCCACCATCTGCTTGCCCATGCCCAGCGGCACCATCTGCAAATGCACGGTGACGCCCATCTGGCGACACTTTTCCACCAGCTCGTGGGGCGTGTTGTCCAGGTCCTCCACCGCGATGTAGACCTCGTCGATCCACTCCCGGCAGATATATTTGGCCGCGTCGGCCATATTGGCGACGACCGGCAGATCCTGCACGGTCTCCCCCGCCGCGTCCCGGTCAATCAGCACCAGGCCGCACAGGCTGATGCCCTCATTGGGATACTTCTTGATGCGTTCGACGGTCTCCACCACCGAAGCGCTGTCCGAGATCAGCAGCATGGCGCGGCTCTTGTCCCGGCTGATGCGATAGCGCACAAAGCGCTTCCAGAGCATGCGTATGGCAAAGGCCAGTGGGATGTACAGCAGCAGCATCACCCACATGGTCACCCTTGAAAACTGTTCCGCGTCCTTGACGGAGAACAGGTAGATGATCACCGAGCTGAACACCAGCAGGCACTGCGTCAGCGTCATCCTGATTTCCGTGGTCCACCGACGCTTCAGCACGTCATGCATGGTATTGAAAAGCACGGCCACGACCACGCCAAACAAAGCCATCCAAATCGCGAGGGTGCGATAGGAGGCCTTGGAATAGACCCACCGGTCGAAGCCATGTCTCAAACCATAGGCAAGAACAAAGGCCAACTGTGCGCTGAGGACATCCAACAAGATGAAATCCAAGTGCTTCAGCCAGCCCTGCTCCGATTTCTTGTACATCTATTTCACCTTTGTAGCGATGATTTGTACATCCATCCCTGTAGTTGGCATGCATCCCGCCCATTGCGGCCGATATACCGATACAGTTCTCCCTTTATAGTGCATTATACACCGGGTATGGGCTTTTTGCAATCATTTTCACAGCTTTTTAAAGTATCCAATGATTGTCGTTTTGTCAATCCCGGACAAGGGCAATAAAGTGGCGGAACACCTTGAAGGGTTCCGCCGCGTTGACAGGGATAGGGTATTAAATCAGCCTATTCGCGAAGGACTGCAATTGCGCCTGTATGGCCGCAATCGGGCGCATGGCTTCGCCCTCACAGCATTCGACGGTCAGCCAGCCCAGCTTTTGGGCGCAGTAATCCGCTGCTTCATGGCAGCGCACGAGATAGGTCATGTCCTTTTCATGGATGTCCTTCTTCTGTTCGTCGCCTTCGTAGCGCGACAGGAGCAGCCTCTGGGAAACCGCCGGGTCCACGCGCAGGTAGAACACCCCATCCGGCGCCGGTATGGCGAGCCTGCGGTATTCATAGTCGAACAGCCACTGCAGGAAGGCGTCCCACTGGTCCCGGGGCAGCTTGCCGCACTGGTGAACGGCATTGCTGGTGGTATACCGGTCGGCGATGACCACGCCCCGGGCATAGTCACGCCGCCAGTCCTTCATGAAGGAGGCGTACCGGTCCACCGCGTAAAACGATGAAGCCGCGTAGGCATTCACATCCGTGGGCTTCGCGCCGAAATCCCCGGCCAGGTACATTTTGACCAGCGTGCTGCTGGGGCTGTCGTAGTCGGGAAAGCTGACCTGACGTACGCTCTGCCCCTGTCGTGCGAGGCTTTCGGACAACAGCTTCGCCTGGGTCGCCTTTCCCGAGCCGTCGATGCCCTCGATCACAATCAATTTGTTCATGGTGAAAATCCTGTCCTTTGATTCATTCCACCTGGCGGGCATAGAGGGTCTGGGCCGTCAGGTGATTGTTTTCATCCAGCTCCGGCAGGTCCACCGGAAGCAGGCCCTGGGGCTGCACAGCGCCAAAGGCGGCGCAAATTCCCGCGGGAAGATCGGGCACCCAGGCGCTGCCCGCGCCGGATTCGGCAGGCACGGTCTTCATCGGGCCGGAGCCATAGGTCAGCAGGATCGCGTCCGCCTCGGGATAGCAGGCGGCGTCGTAGGGCAGCTGGCAGCTGATGACGATCGCGCCCTTTCCGGCTTCGTGCAACGCGTCGATCACCTGGTTGACCACGCCCACGGGGAAGCCGTCCTCCGTGCTGGGATCGATGCAATCCAGCGTCCAGGCACGGCTGACAAGCAGCACATGGTCCGCGGTCTTCGCCGCCTCCAGACAGGCCTCGGCGGTATCCGGCTCGATGGTCATGCCCACAAGCCGCGCCCCCTCGGGCAGCGCGTTCATATCCTCCAGCAACTTCTGGGAGAGCTCTGCCGCGCCGACGCGGCTCGCCGCGGTAAACAGCACCAGCGTCTCCTCCCCCGGCTTCACGTTCAGCGGGAAGGCGTCGTTTTCATTCTTCAGCAGGGTCAGCGCCTTGCAGGCGATGTCCCAGGCGACCTGGCGGTGTTCGGCGCTGCCGCATCCCGCCACCGCGGCGGCGACAGCCTCGTCCGTAACGGCAAAGTCCGTCCTGTCCAGCAGGCCGTATTCACGCTTGAGGGAGAGTATGCGGGTCACGCCCTCGTTGATCTTCGCGGCGTCGATGACCCCGGCCTCTGTGTTCTCAACGGCACGGGTGAGCATGCCGTCGATCTGCTCCATCATCGCCTTGTCCCGCACGGCGGGCATGATCAGCATATCGACGCCGGCGTTGATGGCCATGGCGATGGCGTCGTCAATGGCGTAATTGTCCCAGATGGACTTCATCTCCAGCGCGTCGGTGACGATGATGCCGTCAAAGCCCATCCTCTCGCGCAGGATGTCGTTGAGAATGACCTTGCTCATTGTCGCGGGAATATAGACCTCCTCGCCGCTGGTGATGGAGGTATAGGTCTGCTTCTCCACCTGGGGATACTGGATGTGGGCAGTCATCACCATGTCCGCGCCGGCGTCGATGGCCGCCTGGAAGGGCACCAGTTCTTTGGCCATCAGTTCGTCGAGGGTGCGGTCCACCAACGGCAGGCCGGTGTGGCTGTCGATGTCGGTGTTGCCGTGTCCGGGAAAGTGCTTCAGGCTGACGATGGTCTTCACGTCGTGCAGGCCCTCCATGAAGGCACAGCCGTACTTTGAAACGACGTCCGCCTCGTCGCCGAAGGCTCGCACCCCGATAACCGGGTTGGCCGGGTTGTCGTTGACGTCCACCACCGGCGCGAAATCGGTATCGATGCCCAGCAGGGCCAGCTCCTCGCCGAACACCCGGCCCATGGCCCGGGCGTTTTCCGGGTCGCCGGTAGCCGTGATGGTCATATTGCCGGTGCCGGCGGTGCCAAAGCTCAGACGGCTGACGGTGCCACCCTCCTGGTCAATGGCCATCAGCATGGGCAGGCCGCCGCCGGACTGGTTGGCCGACTGCATATCCGCCACCAGGCGGAGCAGCTGCTCGGCGTCGGCGCAGTTTTCGCCGTACAGCAGTATGCCGCCGAAGCGATGGTCGGCGAGATACCGGCGGGTGTAGTCGTTCAGCACCTGAATATTCTCCGCCGGAGCATCCGAGGAAGCATCCTCCTTCCAGGCCCTCGGGCAGAAGAACATCATCTGCGCCAGTTTGTCCCGCAGGGACATGCCGGCGACGAGGGTTTCGATGGCATCCGGCTGCGCTGTCCCATCGGCGAAGGCAAAGCCGCCGCAGAACAGCGCCAGCACGAGTATGGCGCACAGGATCCCAAACAGTCTCTTTTTCATGGCTCACGCTCCATTGGATTTGATGATCATATTATATCGCAGTTTCCGCGCCGATTCAAGCCAGTCAGGGGAAAAGTCGATTTGCAAATGGGAGAGAACCGTCGCGGCGGCAATCCGCCGCCGCGACTTATGTTGGAATATGTGTCATACCGTTCGCGACTGCCGCTTGGCCTTGTACATCAGTTGGTCGGCCCGCGTCACGACCTCGCCGGCCTTCTCATCCTTGCCGGGCTCGAAAACGGCCATGCCCATCGAGACGTTGACCTGCTCCCAGGGCTGCACCGCCTTCACATTTTCCTCGCCGGAGCGGCGCTTGAACTCCGCCATCAGCGCCTCGCGGTTCTCGTAGTCCTCTCGCTGCAGCACCACGGCAAATTCGTCCCCGCCTATCCTGAACACGGGGCTGTGATCGTAAACCTGGCAGATCAGCCGGCAGGCCTTTTGCAGGTAGAGGTCGCCGGCGTTGTGGCCGTAACGGTCGTTGACCCGCTTCAGCTGGTTGCAATCGAATATGACGATGGCAAAGGCCGGCGCTTCCATCTGTCCCTCCTCGCCCATCGCCCTGTCGAGGCGGTCGATGTAGGCGGTGAACGCGCCCTTGTTCTTCACGCCGGTCATCGCGTCCGTATAGGCCTTGGCGCTCAGGTCGTTGATGTACAGCTTCAGATAATCGCGCATCTGGCGGAAAGCGCGGGTCAGTATGCCCACCTCATCCTTGCCCTCATAGTCCAGCTCCACCTCGTAATCTCCGGCGGCCAGCCGCTGGGAGGCGGAGGTCAGCCGCTGCAGCGGCTTCGTCAGCGCGTTCATGATCAGCAGCGTGATCGTGGTGAACGCAGCCAGGATCACCACCGCCACCAGCAGGATCAGCAGCGTCAGCTGTCGCCGGGAGGCCGTGATCTCGGACACCGGTACCGTCACAGCCACCTTGTGGTCGTCGCTGAGGGTACAGAACGCCAGCTGCCACAGCTTGCCGTCCCGGTTGTAGCGCACCAGCTCGTCGCCGGTGCTCCTGCGCTTCAGGGTCTTCGCGTCCAGGTCGGGGCTGAGCTGGATCGGCTCCTCGCCAGCCTCCATGTCCGGATGATAGATCACGTTGCCGTCCCGGTCCATCAGGAAGGCGAAGCCGGTGTCGTACACGTCCACGTTGTTGATCTGGTCGATCATCGTGTCGAAGAGGATGTCCATGCCCATCACGCCCAGAAGGAAGCCCTGGTGGTAGATGGGCGCGACGTAGGAAACGGTCCACCTTTCTCCCAGGAAGTGGGCCTTGTAGGGGCCGATCCATAGCGCGCGACCCGCCTTCAACGGCGAATAATACCAGGTAGTGTGTTCGGTGTCTTTCGGGTCCAGCTCCGAGGAAATCAGGGGTGCCTGTTTGACGAATGTGCCGTTGTCCAGCTTGGACCAGAAGAAGCCGTGCTCCGAGGAGCCATAGCCTGTATTGATACAATAATAATACGTGACGACGCCGCTGGTGTTGTTCGCGATGCTTCCAAAGGCGTGTTCGACCTCAGCGCAATGCCTTCCGAGGGCGCTGTCCAGCTGCTTCACCTGCTGGCGGGTGCCGGAAGTACCCAGGTAGACGATGTCGGGGTCGTCCAGCGCGTCGTCGGCCATGTGCATCGCCATGCTCACCGACTGCTGAATGCTGTCGAGGTAGGCATTCAGCTTTTGCTGCATATTCTCGCTGATGAGCATCAGCTTCTCCGCCGAGCTGCGGTCGCTCTCCATGCCAATCGTCAAAATGCCGATTCCGCCCAGCGCCAGTATGCTGGTCATAATCGCGGCGATGGTGACCGTCATGATCTTCACGCGAATCGAATGCATTGGCTTTTCCTCCAGGCGGTCGCGCCTTGCCGGAGTCTCGGTCGCCTTCCGGCAATTTTCTGAAACATCCCATTTTATTATATACTAATTGCAGTGACATTTCAATAACCTGGCCCTGTATTGTCGAAATAATCCCTGCCCTGTATAATAAACCGCTCAGGATGACAGCGCCGGGCGGCGTGTCATTCTGAGCGGAGTGATGGATATTGAACGTCAGATATCGACTTGTACGGTGTGTATCACGGTGGCGTCATAACTCACCGTCTTATGCTTGCTCCGGAGATGCCGTTTCCATCCCCTGGGCTTTGGCCGCTTCCGAAGGAGCCTTGGGAATTTCTACTGGGGCCTTGGGCGCTTCTGCCGGAGCCTTGGGCGTGTCCACCGTGGCTTTGGGGGCTTCTGCCGGGGCCTCTTCCCCGGGCTTGGATTCCTCCGCCGAAGTCCTGGGGGCCTCCGGCGCGCCTTCCCTGCGCTCCTCGCCCGACTTGCCGCCGCGGTTGCGCTTGCGCCGGTGCTCCTTCGCGCCTGTCGGAGCCGCTCCGTCTCCGTCCTTCATCTTCTCCAGGAACTGGTCGGTGCTGAGGTTCTTCGGCGCTTTCTGGTGGGGATAGCGCTTGCGCTTGCCATCCTCCCCGTCGCCTTCGCCGGCATCGGGCGCGGCCTCCGCGGACTGGGGCCTGCCCCGGCGGGGCGGCTTTTCGGGTCTCTGCTCCCGTATGGCCGCCGCGTCCTCGGGGCCGGGACGGCGCACGTCGTCTATGGCGTATTCCCGCACGTCGAAGCTGTCGTCGTCCACGCGGATGCGGACCTTGAGGGTCTCCTTGATGCAGTTGATCTCGGTGATGACCCCCACCCCGTCCGGGGTGACGATGTCCTTGCCCACCCTGGGCACGCGCTTGAGCACCTGCTCGTAATTCTCCTGCTCGTATTTCAGGCAGCACATCAAGCGCCCGCACTGTCCGGAAATTTTAGTGGGATTCAGGGACAGGTTCTGCTCCTTGGCCATCTTGATGGACACGGGCTGGAAATCCCCCAGGAACGCGCCGCAGCAGATGGGCCGGCCGCAGGAGCCCAGGCCGCCCAGCATCTTCGCCTCGTCGCGCACACCGATTTGCCGCAACTCGATGCGAATCTTGAACACCGAGGCCAGGTCCTTCACCAGGTCCCGGAAATCCACGCGGCCGTTGGCGGTAAAGTAGAATATGATCTTGTTGTTGTCGAAGGTATACTCCACGCTGACCAGCTTCATATCCAGCTTATGCTTCGCGATGCGCTCCTGGCAGATCCTGAACGCCTCCGCCTCGCGCTTTTCGTTGCTCTCGGCGCGCTGAATATCCTCTTCGCTGGCCACGCGGATCACCTTTTTCAGCGGCGTGACGATCTGGGCGTCGTTCACCGAGCGGGAGCCGGTCACAACCTCTCCGAATTCCACGCCCCGGGCGGTTTCAACGATCACATAGTCCCCCGGCCTGGGCCAGATGCCGTCCGGATCAAAATAATATACCTTGCCCGCCTTCTTGAAGCGGACGCCGATTACCGTTGCCATGAAAGCTTTGTCCTCCCGTTATTCCCAGTATCCGTCAATTGAAAGTACATATTTTCAAGGGCATTGGGCCATGACACGTTGCTGCCCAGCTGCTGGCGCGCCTGTAGGACGCCCCTGAGCAGCGCTTGCCCGTCGATTCTGCTGCTGCCGAGCCTCTGCGCGTCTGACGCCTCATAGGGCATGGCGCCGCTCTGCACGGCCATCAGGTCCCTGGCCCACAGCTCCATGATATCCAGTATCCCGGCCTCGCCGCCCTTGTCCTCCTCCAGCGGCACCGCCGCCGCGGCCACGCTCGCCGGGCCCTTCAGCGCCTCCAGCGAAGCGATCACCCGCTCGCGCAGGGCCATCCATTCTCCGTCGGCGTCGATCTCCAGCGCCCGGCCCACCGAGCCCTGGGAAAGGCCCGCCAGCAGCGCCGCCCGCCGGGGTTCTATCC
Source organism: Clostridia bacterium (assembly GCA_017512905.1). Lineage (GTDB taxonomy): Bacteria > Bacillota > Clostridia > Christensenellales > Aristaeellaceae > UBA2862. The sequence goes on along the minus strand of JAFWEL010000076.1, from coordinate 42,044 downwards.
CCCGGCGCTCCAGCACCTTCGCGCACAGCTCCACGCCGATGTCCCCAAAGCGAACGGTCTGGCAGCGGGATATGATGGTCTCCAGCAGCGCCCCGGGCGCGTCGGTGATCAGGAAGAACCGCACCTCTCCGGGCGGGCTTTCCAGCGTCTTGAGCAGCGCGTTCTGGGCATTGGGGGTCATTTTGTCCGCCTGCTCGATCATTGCGATGTGTTTGTCACCCTCATAGGGGCGCAGCGACAGCGCGTCGATCAGCGCGCGAATTTCCTCCACGCCGATGGATTTCTTCTCGGGCCGGACCACCTTTACATCCGGGTGGGAGCCCGCCAGGAAGCGCTTGCAGGCAGGACATTCGCCGCAGGGCTTCATGGGCGCGGCGCACACCATGGCCTGAGCGAACAGTCGGGCCATCGTGCGCTTTCCCGAGCCATGGGGACCGACGAACAGCAGGGCATGAACAATGCGCCCGGCTTGAACCGAACGCATCAGCTGTTCCATTTTGTCGCCGTAACCCGCAAATTCAGAGAGCTTCAAAGCCGACCTCAGATCTTCGTAAACTGTTCCACGTCCAGCACGAATATGGTAGCGCCGCCCACGGTGACCTCCACCGGGAAGGGCACATACATGCCCGTGGTCCCGGAAATCGGCGTGGGCGTGGACGCGATCTGCTTGCGGCTCTTGCACACCTTCTCGATCACCTGAAGGGCCTTTTCCAGCTTGTCGTCCTCGACGCCCACCAGCAGCGTGGTGTTGCCGGCGCGCAGGAACCCGCCGGTGGTGGCGAGCTTTGTCACGCGGTAGCCTTCCGTCATCAGCTCATTGATGAGCCTGGAAGCGTCTTCGTCCTGTATGATTGCGATGATCAGCTTCACAGGAAGCCCTCCTCTCATACTGTCATGGTATTATTATACACGGTCCTGCCGGATTATGCAACCGTTTTCGGTTTCCCAACGCCCGGCCGTCACGAATCGAACGGGATGTACTTTCCCTCCTCGTACATGCGCTTGAGGGTGTAGTAGTGGGGATGCTTGCGCCAGCCCCGGGATGTGGAGCTCTGGCCGATGGTGGAGATCTCGGTGTTCGGCAGGGCCTTCTGCAGGTCCTTCACGTCCTGGAGGCTGAGCCGGCAGCCGCCGATCCACAGGCGCTCCAGCCACGTCATCTTCCGCAGCACCTTGTGATTGTCATAGAGGGGGTTGTGGAAGATGTTGAAGTCCCTCAGCTTTTTCAGCTGGGTGATGGGCGTGACGTCGGTGATGTCGTTCAGAAACAGCTCGAGGTACTCCAGATCGGGGAAACAGGTGATCTGGGAGATGTCCGTCAGCCGGTTGTCCGCCAGGATCAGCACCTTCAGCTTGGTCAGCCCGGTAAAGTTGTCGATGCTGGTGATGCGGTTGTGGCCCAGGTCCAGCATCATCAGGTCGGTGCAGTAGCGGATCGGCTCGAAGGTATCATCGTCGTAATGGTACTGGTTGCCGTCGCCCAGGGCGGTGGTGAAGGCCGTGGCGTCGGTGCGCAGGCGGTAGTGGCCGAACTCGATCCACCAGATGAACTTGATGTCCGGATGGGCGTCGAACAGCTGGCCCATCTCGTCCTCGGTCAGCCCGCAGTCGCACATGGACACCCGCTTCAGCCGCGGCAGCCGGGCCAGGTACTTTTCCACCTCCTCCACGCCGGTGAAGGGGATGTTGTCCCAGTTCAGGTCGGTGGCCAGGCTGGAGCAGCCCCGGTCGTAGACCATCAGGCTGTAGCGCAGCTTGCCACTGCTGGCAATTTCACCCAGGGAATCCAGCTGCTCGTCTGTCAGGCTGACGCTGGTGGCGTCGATGCTCTCCAGGTTCGGCATATAGGGAATGTAGGCGGCGTAGGCCAGCATGTCCTCATAGGTGCCCGTGATGGTCACTGACGTGTCCTCGGTGGTCATCTCCCCCTGGGGTACGTCGCAGGTGAACATGAAATACACGTCCGGATGGGCCTTGTTGAGGGCGGAAACCGTCTGAGCACTGGCGCGCTGGCCGCGCACATCCACGGTCTTTACCGCGGGCAGCAGGCCCAGGGCATCGTCGATCACGGCGGCGTCCGGCGCTTCGCCCTGCAGGTCCAGCGCCTCGATATCGGTGGTGTACCGCTTGCCATAGAGGGGAACCTGGTAATCAAACGCCGTGTTGGGATAGGTCGTGATCAGTTCCCGCAGCTCGGTCGTCGACAGCTCGAACGGGGACAGGTCATAATACTCGGCCATGCTGTCAAAGTGCTTGTTGGCGACGGGTACGCTCCAGTGGATGTCGCAGGTCGGATTCGCCTCCACAAGCTTGTCGTGCTCGGCCTGGTCAAAGGCATAGTTCCCGCGGATGTCCAGCCGCTCCAGGCTCGGCAGCGTGCGAATCGGGGCAAAGTCGGTCACGGTGGAGCCCTGCATGTCCAGCGTCCTCAGGCTGACCATCTGCTCAAAGTGCTTTGGATATTCGTCGGTCACCTGCAGGCGGGCCACCACGGCGTATTTGGGCACGAAGCGGCCGTCCATCCAGACGTAATTGTAATCCAGGAAGCCGAAGGCCAGCAGGGCGATGCAAAGCACGCCCAGCACCCCCTGCAGCGCCCTGGACACGGGCAGGTCCACCCAGAGCAACAGGGCCTCCAGCAGCAGCAGCACCGCCCCGGCGCCCAGCATCAGCGCCGCGGGACTCAGTCCGATGGTATAGATGTATACGCAAAGCGCAATGGCCAGCGCCACAAGTATCCCCGCGCCGATGCGGCGATACAGCAGCGCCTTGCTCCTGTGGCTGTTTTTTCTGGCAGCTTTCTCTTCCGTATGTGCCTCTGCCTGTTTCATTTGATTCTCTCCTGATCGGAATTGGATGGCCTCATCCTCCGCGAGGCCAATCAAGCATTATTATATCGTTTCCATGTTTCATTTTCAAGCTGTTTCTGACAATCTTTGCACAATTGTGAAGAAAAATGGAGACAAATTGAATAGAACGCTTTTCTTTTCACCGTTCATGCGCTATAATGCTATCGAATCGGACCTCACAAATATGCGCCGGCGTCGCCGCCGCATTTCAAGTCCATAACCGTCAACGGAGGCAGCCATGTCGGATAAACCAACCCAGCGCAACTCGCGCCGCGCCGAACGCCTGCGAAAACGCAGGCAGCGTCAATGGATCACTATCGCCATCTGCGCTGCGGGAGCCATCCTCCTGGCCGTACTGGCCCTTTCGCTGCTGCAAAAGCCGCCGGCCGACCGGCAGGCTCCCGCCGGAATCGCCGTCGATACACCGCCGTTGCCCTCTGAAGCGCCCGCCACGGAAGCGCCGCTTCCCACCGCCGAGCCCACGGAAGCGCCCACGCCCGAACCGACGCCGACGCCAGAGCCCGAACCGACGCCCACCGTGGTACCCGGCAGCCGCCCTGACGTGATTTCCTTCTATCATCCGAAGGACAAGAACTACTCCCCCCGGGTGCGCTTTGGGGACACCTATACCGGCCCCTGGAAGAAGGGCAAGGACATCGGCAGCTTCGAGGCCATCCCCTCCGACGCCGAGGTGCTGGACGGCGAGTTCTTCGGGGATATCTTCGGCGCGGCCTGGACCGCCTTCCCCGACGCGAACAGCTGCAAGATCGGCTACACGCTGTGCTACACCCTGGACGACGGCAGCGAGATCCGCTACACGATGCTCTCGCCCAAGCACATCGAGCACACCGAATACATCGAATGCTGGCTTTACGACGACTACCATCGGGAGCCCCACAAGTTCTACTCCCACCTGAAGCCCTCGTCGATGAAGTCTGAAACGCTGATCACGTCCATCAAGCTCACCGCGGGCAAGCAGATCAGCCACGTCACCGACCTGTGGCTCACCGCCTTCATCTGCGATTCACTGGATGATTTCGACGCGGAGCGCAATTACATCGGGGACACGTCCTGCACGATACACATTTTGAAGAAGTAAAGCATTGACTCATTCTATAAAATCCCCCGGACTGCATGACAATCCGGGGGTAAACAATTGTGAGCGGCGTCTGTAAGCCGAGTTCTGTATTGGACGATCATCTGTCTGGGCCTGCAGTTGCCAGCAGGCTCTAGCGATTACCCGGAAGCGCGACGGGCCGCCGCCGGTCGGAACCCCGAAGGATCGCCGCCCATGCTTCCCTATCAATCTTGCACCAGGTGGGGTTTACAGCGCGGACAAGTCGCCATGCCGCGGGTGAGCTCTTACCTCGCCTTTCCATCCTTGCGTCCCCCGAGGGGGAGCGAACCCGCCCGAAGGCGAGAACGCCGTTTACGCGGTTTATCTCTGTTGCACTTTCCTTGAAGTCGCCTTCACCGGCAGTTAACCGGCACCCTGCCCTGTGGTGCTCGGACTTTCCTCATGCGTCAGGCGCATGCGATCGTCTGGCGTCCTCACAATTATTCGCGTCATCATGCCGGGGCTTATTCCCCCGTGTCGTAGAGTATGCGGCCGCAGTTATCGCACTCCACGATCCTGTCGCCGCTGCGAATGTCCAGCAGCGTGGCGCTGGGCAGCGACATGAAGCAGCCGCTGCACTGGTTGTTGACCAGCTTCGCCATCGGCGGCGTGCAATGCTGCTTGATGCTGCGGTACTTGGCCAGCAGCTTCGGGTCCACCTTTTTGGACTCCTGCTCCGTCCTGTCGCGCATGGTCTGCAGCCTGGCGGTGTCCTCCTTGAACTCCTTGTCGTAGGCCACCTTCAGCTGGTCAAACTCCAGCTTGGTCTTGGCCGCACGCACACGGATCTCCTTCTGCTGGCGGTCCTTGGTATCCGCGTCCTTGCGCATCTTCTGAAGCTCCTGCTCATAGCGGGAAAGCGTGTCCAGCAGCTTGCGCACGGCCTCGGACTGCTTCTGCGCCTCCTCCGGGGTGGTGGGCGGATTCTTCTCCAGCTCCTCGGACAGCGACGCGAGCACCTTTTCCAGCCGGTCGGCCTCGTCCTGCACGGCCTCGAGCCGGTCCTGCATGACGGCGACGTCGTTTTCCAGCTTCTTCATGTTCGCCTGCTGGTCACGCAGGAAATCGCGCTGCTTCAGCAGCTTCTGGCGGTTGGCCGACTGGCGCATCTTCGCCTCGAAGCCGTCCGCCTCCATATCCACCTGCATGAATTGCCACAGGGTATCCAACTGCATATTCATTCCCTCCATCTATCAGAAAAACACTTCAGATTCGCTCTGTAGAACACATATGTCATATTGTACCGCATCGGCGGCGTTTTGTAAACCTCTGCAAAGTAACGAAATTGCGGGATATTCTGTTGCGGCGTGGCCCGCTTCGATGACGCACAGCCCGTTGTCCGCCGCGTCCAGGGCCTTGTGGTAGGCCATCTCCCCGGTCAGGTAGACGTCCGCGCCGGCCTCGATCGCCTGCGGGGCGAAATCCTCGCCCGCGCCACCCAGCACCGCGACGCACCCGATGGCTCGCGTCGCATCGCCGTAGCAGCGCACCGGTCCACGGAGGGCCGCTTCGGCGATCTGGCAAAACATACCGAAGTCGGTCTGTTTTATTTGCCCCAATCTCATGCCGTTTTCCAGCACAACCACTTTCTCCAGGCCCAGGACCGACGCCAGCGCGTCATTGACGCCGGGCGAGGCGTTGTCAAAGTTGGTGTGGGCGGCGATCATGGCAATGCCCGAGCGCACCAGCGCACACAGCAGCCGGCCCTCGGCATCGGTCTCCCGGAGGTTCTTCCGGCCCCGGAACAGTATGGGATGGTGGGTTACGATCAGCTGGCAGTCCCTGCGCGCGGCCTCTTCAACCACGTTCATGCGCAGATCCAGCGCGCACAGCACCCGCTCCACCCGGTTTTCGGGGGCTCCGGCCAGCAGGCCCACGTTGTCCCATTCCTCCGCCAGCTCAAAGGGCGCGATGCCGTTCACCAGCGCCAGCACCTGTGCTACCGTCGCAGACATGCGCAAACCTCCTCCCAAATCGCGATTTCCTGTTCCAATGGCACCTGATGCGCCTCATCCGACGATACCGAAGCCCCCGCGAGGGCCTTTCGGGCTACCCTCAGCCTGAACGCGGCATAGGGGGCGAGCTCCGCGGGCATGCGCTCCAACAGCACCGGACCGACGATCCGCTGTTTCAGACCGTAGTCGGCTTTTCCGGGCTCCGCCCGGAGGATGACATAGCACCTGCGCCCATCCTGGACCACCCGCTCGTCGGTGATGGCGTAATCCAGCCGGCACAGCGTTTCCCGCAGCTGCGGCGCGGCCACATTGGGCTGCAGCACCAGCCGGGCTCCGGCCAGCCTGTCCCGCCCCTGGCTTAGAATATCGGCGATGGTTGCGCCGCCCATGCCCGCGATGACGATGACGTCCGGCGAGCCCTCCAGCGCCGACAGACCGTCGCCCACCGAAAACCGAACCCGGTCTGTCAGCCCCAGTCCGTGAATGAGCTTGCGGGCCTTGTCGAGGGACGGTTCGGAGATGTCCGTCAGCTGCACCCTCCGACACCGGTCGTTTTGAAGCAAAAACGCGCCGAGCCTGCCGTGATCGCAGCCGATGTCGCCGCAGCATTCGCATGGGCCGACCATTCGGGCGATCATCGACAGGCGCGGATCGAGGGCAATTTCTCCTCTGCGGCCCATCAGTCGATGGAATCCTTCAGCTTGCGGGAGCGGCTGGGGTGGCGCAGCTTGCGCAGGGCCTTCGCCTCGATCTGGCGAATGCGCTCGCGGGTGACCTTGAACTCCTTGCCCACCTCTTCCAGGGTGCGGGCCCTGCCGTCTTCCAGGCCGAAGCGCAGCTTCAGCACCATTTCCTCCCGGGGCGTCAGCGTGGACAGCACGCTCATCAGCTGCTCCTTGAGCATCGTGAAGGCGGCGGCCTCCGCCGGCGCGGGCGCGTCGTCGTCGGGGATGAAGTCGCCCAGGTGGCTGTCCTCCTCCTCGCCGATGGGGGTCTCCAGGGAAACCGGCTCCTGAGCGATCTTGATGATCTCCCGCACCTTGTCCTCGGGGATGCCCATCTCGGCGGCGATCTCCTCGGGCAGCGGCTCGCGGCCGTATTCCTGTAAAAGCTGTCTGGACACGCGGATCAGCTTATTGATGGTCTCCACCATATGCACGGGGATGCGGATGGTGCGGGCCTGGTCGGCGATGGCCCGGGTGATGGCCTGGCGAATCCACCAGGTGGCGTAGGTGGAGAACTTGTAGCCCTTGCGGTAATCGAACTTCTCCACGGCCTTGATCAGGCCCAGGTTGCCCTCCTGGATCAAATCCAGGAACAGCATGCCCCGGCCCACATAGCGCTTGGCGATGGACACCACCAGGCGCAGGTTGGATTCGCACAGGCGGTGCTTGGCTTCCTCGTCGCCTTCCTCCATGCGCTTGGCCAGCTCGATCTCCTCGTCCGCCGTCAGCAGCGGCACCTTGCCGATTTCCTTCAGGTACATGCGCACCGGGTCGTCGATGGAGATGCCCTCGGGCACGGAGATGTCGATCTCCTCCTCCTCGGTCTCGGCGATCAGCTCGGCCTCGGGAATCGCGTCCTCCTTGATGACCTCGATGTTCAGGCCGGACAGCGTATCCAATATGCGGTCAAACTGCTCGGGGCTCAGCTCCACGTCCCCCAGCAATTCCACGATCTCTTTATAAGTCAGTACACCCTTTGACTTGCCGGTCTCTATCAGCTCGCGCACCCGCGCGGCCATTACTTCCTGATTTTCGGTTGTCTTACTCAATCCGGGCCACTCCTTTCGACCGGTCAATCCTCATGATCCCACATGGCAGCCATTCGACGGTACATCTCGGCCTTTTGTTCCGCGGACGCCGAGTTGATCTGTTGTTTGATCTGCTCTGACCGCTGGCTGTCCCTGTTATACTGTATCGTGCGCAGGCATTCCTCCGCCTCCTCCAGGGCCTTTTCACGGTCCGCGGGAAGGGGCGCATAGTTGAGCGCCTGCATGATTTTTTGCCGCTCGGCCTCATCCTGGACGCCCTCGACGTAAGCGCCGGCAGGCTTGCCCGAGAGCAGCCACTCCGCCAGCGCGCGGTGGGTTTCGTCCGTAAAATCCACGGGCTTGAGCAATTCCGTGGAAATCAGGCCCGCGGCGAGCATGGAGATCAGCTCCTGCTCCGCCTTTTCCACGCCGCTGGCCGCCTTCGGGGCCGGCGTCCTCCGCCTTGCGGGGGGCTGCGACGGTGTTTGTGGACTCGCGCCAATCTGCCGCAGCAGGATCTCGCGGTCGTACCCCGTCTCGTTCACCAGCCTGCGCAGGTGGTTTTCCATGTCGATGGGGCTCTTTACCTGCTTCAGTATCGCGCAGCAGCGCAGGGCATACTGCGTCATGCCCTCCTGTTCGGCGAGGTTCAGGCCGTCCCTTGCGCGGATCATGCGATAGCTGGTGGAATCGTGCCTGGGCAGCGCCTCGAAGCCGCCGAGCCCGTTGGCCTTGATAAAATCGTCCGGATCCATGCCCGCGGGATAGTCGATCACCCGCGACGGGAGGCCCTGTCCGTCCAGGATATCCAGGGCGCGCAGCGCGGCCTTCTGGCCTGCGGCGTCGCCGTCATAGCTGATCCACACCTGGGGCGCATAGCGCTTCATCAGCCGCGCCTGCTCCTCGGTCAGCGCGGTGCCCAGCGTGGCCACCACGCCCTGTACGCCGTGCTTGCGGAGGGAAACGGTGTCCATGTACCCCTCCACCAGCACCAGGTGGCCCACCGAGCGCTCCTTCCTGGCGTAGTTCAGCCCGTAGAGCTCCCTGCGCTTGTTGAATACCGGCGTCTCCGCCGTGTTCAGGTATTTGGGCTGGGCATCGCCCATGGCCCGTCCGCCGAAGCCCAGCACACGCCCCTGGGCGTTGATGATGGGAAACATCACCCGTCCGCGGAACATGTCGAAGCAGCGGTTGTCCCGCCGCACCGCCAGCCCCACCCTTTCCAGCAGCGCCAGCTCAAAGCCCTGGGCCTCCAGATGACTTAAAAGGCCGTCCCAGCCCTTGGGAGAGGCTCCCAGGCCGAAGCGGCGGATATCCGAATCGTTCAGTCCGCGACCATAGAGGTAGTTCAGCGCCGAAGCGCCTTCCTCCGTCCACAGCAGATCGTGGTAATATCGGGCGGCCGCCCGGTTGGCCTCGTACATGCGCTCACGCTCGTCGCGGTTCGCGGCGGCCTGGCCGGGCTGTGAGCTTCGCTCGGGAAGCTCCATGTGGGCGCGGTCCGCCAGCAGGCGCACTGCATCCATAAATTCCATCCGCTCCATGTCCATGACGAAGTTGATCACCGTGCCGCCCTTGTGGCAGCCGAAGCAGTAGTACAACTGCGCTTCGCTGTCCACGCTGAACGACGGCGTCTTTTCATTGTGGAACGGACAGCATCCCCAAAACCTGCGGCCCTTTTGCTTGAGTGGGACGTATTCGGAGACCACTTCCTCCAGGCTGACGCGGGACCTCAGTTCCTCCAGCCAGGCATCCGATAACCTTCCGTTCATAACACGCCCCTCAGGATGATATTGTATCTTGGCCAGGCATTTTTGAAGATGACAGTAGATATTTATTCGCCAACAAATTCGTTTTTCCTGCTTGTGCCGCCGATATTATAATATACAACATCTGTACGAAAAAACCCTTTATTTCATGTATTTTTAATATACAGCCATGTTTTGTTTCGCAATGTGGCGCACCCGGATTCCCACCGCGCATAGTATACAGCGAAAGCGCCTTTTTAACGAAGTCACGGCGCTTTCCCCTTTTTGATCTGACGCTCGGAGGTTATCGCATGGGTATCATCGTTTCCAAATTTGGCGGCAGCTCCACCGCCAACGCTGAAAATCTGAAGTGTATTGACCGCCTCATCCGCGCCGCGCCCTCCCGGCGCTGCGTCGTGCTCTCCGCGCCGGGCATCGACGCGAAGCACCCGGAAAAGGTGACGGCGATGCTGGAGCGCTGCTGGGATCTGCGCAAGGCTCCCGCCACCCTCGACGGCGCGGTTTCGGCAGTGGCGGAGCGGTTCCGGGATATCTGCGACGGCCTTGGCGTCCCCGACGTGAGCCAGCAGGCGCGCCGGCAGATCCACGACGCGGTGGCCATCTCCCTGCCCCACACCCTCAGCCGGGGCGAGTATCTCTCCGCGCTGGTATTTGCCCGGTACACCGGTCTGCCCATGGTGGACGCCGCCGAGCTGATCGCCTTCAACGCCGACGGAACGCTGGATGAACGGCGCACCCGGCTGAACCTGAAGGGACTGCGGCACCGCGAAGGCCCCGTGATCGTGCCCGGCTTCTATGGCGCCGGCCCGGACGGCGTTATCCGCGTATTGCCCCGGAACGGCTCGGACATCACCGGCGCGCTGGTCGCCGCGGGCATGGACGCGGACCTGTACGAGAACTGGAGCGACGTCCCCGGCCTGATGACCGCCGATCCGGCGCTGGTGCCGAACGCGCGACTGATCCCCCACATCGGCTACCGCCAGATGCGCGCGCTGTCCCGGGCCGGGGCCCGGGTGCTGCACCCCGCCTGCCTCGACCCGGTGGCCATGGCGGGCATCCCCACCCGCCTGCGGAATACGATGTGCCCGGACAGCTTCGGCACGCTGATCGACGAGCGCTGCGAGCGCACGGTTCCCTGTATCGCGGGCCGGCCGGATGCCTACCTGCCCGACATACGCCCGGCGGCCCTGATTACGGTGTTCGGAATCGCCTGCGATCGCGTACTCGATGTCGCAGGCCCAATGGCGCCGCTGGGAACCATTGCCAAAAATGAGCAGACTGTGGTCTATTTTGCACAGGAGAGGTATGCGGACGCGATGAAGCATCTGCATCGGGTGCTGATTGAGAATCAAGACTGAATTCTGATTTGTCGCAACGCGACAAATCAAAATTTTACCTCCCTTCACAAACGAACGCCCCGCCAACCATCAGCGGTTGGCGGGGTGCGCATCATATGTGTCGCTTATTTCAGGCTTTCCATCTCGGCGATGCGGGCCTTGAGCTTTTCCAGAAGCTTCTTGTTGGTCTCCAGCTTCTCCTTCTCGGCCTCCACCAGGTGGGCCGGGGCCTTGCTGACGAAGCCGGGGTTGTCCAGCATCTTCGTGGCCCGGACGATCTCGCCCTCCAGGCCCTTCAGGTCCTTCGCCAGGCGCTTCAGTTCTTTATCCACGTCCACCAGCTCGCCCAGGGGGATGAACAGCTCGCAGGGTTCGGTGACCACGGAAGCGGACTTTTCGGGGTTGGCCGCGCCGGCGTCGATCAGCTCAATGCCGCTGGCGCTGGCCAGGCGCTTGAAGTAGCCCTCGGCGCTCACCAGGGCGTCCTTCCAGCCGTCGTGGGGCTTGAGGATCAGGGTGGCCCTGCGGCCGGGCTGCACGTTCATCTCAGCGCGGAGGTTGCGCACGGCGCGGATGACCTCCATGATGCCCTCCATGCGGGCGGCCTCCTCGGCAAAGTCGTACTCCGGCTTCACCTCGGGCCAGCTGGCGCTGATCAGCATGCCGTCCACGTTGGGCAGGTAGGAATAGACCTCCTCGGTAATGAAGGGCATATAGGGATGCAGCAGCTTCAGCATGCCGGTGAGCACGTAGAGCAGCACCTCCTGGGTCGTCTCCTTGGTGTCTCCCTCGTCGGCATAAAGGCCCTGCTTGGCCGCCTCGATGTACCAGTCGCAGAAGGTGCTCCACACGAAGTCGTACAGCTTGGTGGCAGCCAGGCCCAGGTCGTAGTTCTCCAGGTTGTCGGTGATGCCCCGCACGGTGTCCTGATAGCGGGTCAGTATCCACTTGTCCACCAGGGACAGCTTGCCCACGTCGATGCCCTTCGGCTCAAAGCCCTGGAGGTTCATCAGCACGAAGCGGCTGGCGTTCCAGATCTTGTTGGCAAAGTTGCGGAAGGACTCGATCTTCTCCTCGCTCATGCGGATGTCGCTGCCGGGAGCCACGCCCATCACCAGCGAGAAGCGCAGGGCGTCCGCGCCGAACTTGTCGATGACCTCGATGGGGTCGATGCCATTGCCCAGGCTCTTGGACATCTTCCGGCCCAGGGCGTCGCGCACCAGGCCGTGCATCAGCGCCACCTCGAAGGGGCTCTGGCCTGTGTGCTCGATGCCGGAGAACACCATGCGGGCCAGCCAGAAGAAGATGATGTCGTAGCCGCAGGACAGCACGGTGTTCGGATAGAAGTACTTGAAATCATCGGTCTGCTCGGGCCAGCCCAGCGTGGAGAAGGGCCACAGCGCCGAGGAGAACCAGGTGTCCAGCACGTCCTCGTCCTGGTGGACGGGCCTGCCGCACTTCGGGCAGGTGGCAATGTCCTCCCGGGTGACAAAGGTCTCGCCGCAGTCGTCGCAGTAGAAGGCGGGAATGCGGTGCCCCCACCACAGCTGGCGGCTGATGCACCAGTCGCGGGTGTTCTCCATCCAGTGCAGATAGGTCTTCTCAAAGCGCTCGGGAATGAAGCGCAGCTTTTTGTCATACACCACCTGGCAGGCGGGCTCGGCCAGGGGCTTCATCTTCACGAACCACTGCTTGGACACCATGGGCTCCACCACGGTGTGGCAGCGGTAGCAGGTGCCAACCTCGTGGTTCAGGGGCTCGATGGACTTCAAAAGGCCCAGGGCCTTCAAATCCTCCACGATGGCCTTGCGGGCGTCCAGGGTGGTCATGCCGGCATACTTGCCGCAGTCGAGCACGGTGGGCTCGTCCACGGAGGCGCGGCCGCTGGCGATCAGCTCGGCGTTTTCGTCGGCCTCCTTCGCCCCGGTCATGTGGCCGTCGTAGGTGAACACCCGCACCATGGGCAGGCTGTGGCGCTTGCCCACCTCGAAGTCGTTGGGGTCGTGGGCGGGGGTGATCTTCACCACGCCGGTGCCCTTTTCCATGTCGGCGTGCTCGTCGCAGACGATGGGAATCTCCTTGTTCACCAGCGGCAGCATGACGTGGCAGCCGTGGAGGTGGGCGTAGCGCTCATCCTCGGGGTTGATGGCCACGGCGGTATCGCCCAGCATGGTCTCCGGGCGGGTGGTGGCCAGCTCCAGCAGCTCGCCGGTCTCCTTCACCGGGTAGAGAATGTGCCAGAAGTTGCCGTCCTTGGCCTCGTATTCCACCTCGGCGTCGGACAGGGAGGTCTGGCAGCAGGGACACCAGTTGATCATGCGGCTGCCGCGATAGATCAGGCCCTTCTCGTAGAGGCGCACGAAAGTCTCCCGCACGGCGCGGGACAGGCCCTCGTCCATCGTAAAGCGCTCCCGACTCCAGTCGCAGGACACACCCAGCTTGCGCAGCTGGCGGACGATCCTTCCGCCGTACTCCTTTTTCCATTCCCAGGTACGCTCCAGGAATTTCTCACGGCCGATCTGGTTCTTGGTCAGGCCCTCCTTGCGCAGGGCGTCCACCACCTTCACCTCTGTGGCGATGGCGGCGTGGTCGGTGCCCGGCACCCACAGGGTCGGGTCCCCCTTCATGCGGTGATAGCGGATCAGCACATCCTGGGGCATTTCGTCCAGGGCGTGGCCGATGTGCAGCTGGCCGGTGATGTTCGGCGGCGGCATGACGATCACAAAGGGCTTTTTGTCCGGGTCCACCACGGGCTTGAAGGCGCCGGAGTGCTCCCACATATCATAGATGCGGCTCTCCACCTGATTGGGCTGGAACACCTTTTCCATGTTGAATTCCTGCTGTTTTTCCATCTCTATACGCTCCTTGCATTGTATTGCTGTATTGATTGTGATATGGCGGCGCGAGCGCCGCCGCTTCCTATCGGAAGGACTATCACCGTCGCGCCGTTCCCCGTAGCGGCGGCAATCTGCCGCCATCCGGCGTCTCGGCCGCAGCTTTTACAGATTGGTATTATACAAACACCATCGCCGCGCCGATGCCGCAGAGCAGCACACCGCCCAGACGGACGAAAGGCGCGACCTGTTTATCCCGCGCGAGCCTGCCGCCGAACAGCGAAACCAGCAATCCGATGAACATCACCGCGATGCCGGCGTAGTTCACCGGCTTCAGCTGTGGTCGCTGCAAACCGCTTTGCAGGCCGAAGGCCCCCAACAACGCTACGATGGCGACCACCACCAGCGCGCCGCGAAGCCACACCCGCGGGGAATCCCCGCCGCGATCCTCACCGCGTCCTGACATTGCAATCCCTCCCGTCCACAGCGGCAAAACGAACGCGGAGCATCCTCCCTCAAAGGGCGGAATACTCCGCGGTACCACCTTCATTCACCGGCAAAACCGCCGGTCTCTGTGCGCTTTAAGGGGCGCGCCCCGCCGGGCTACTCTGCGTCTGAGCGTCTGTTCACCCGACCACCTCAAAAGCGACCTTCGCTCCCCAGGGTTCCGGGCAGCCTTTCAGCCAGCGAACTGCCCTCTCTTGGGAAATGCGGGAGCTACTCCTCTTTTTCATCAGCGTGTTGATTATAGCATAAGTTCCGGCAATAGTCAATTTGCCACGCAAAGGGAATCAATTATTTAACGCTGAACTATCGAAAGCAGCTGTCAGACGGACGAGAACAGCGGCTTTGCCGGCGTGACCGGCGAATACCGGATCAAAAATGTGATGGTCGGCGACGAGCCGCTGAATCCTGAAAAGATCTACACGGTCGCCGCCGTGGACTATCTGCTGCTGAACCGCGGAAACGGCTTCACCATGTTCGATGGCGGCAAGGTAATCCTGCAGTCTGGGGAGCCTGACTATGCCGTAGTTGCCCACTATATCCAGGATGACCTCAAGGGGGTCATAGGCGACGCATACGAATCCCCCTATGGTCAGGGGCGCATCGTGGCTGTCGAGGAATCAGTTCGCTGATCGTACCATTACATACCGAGGCCCGGGGAGGATTCGTCCTCCCCGGGCCTCGGTCGTCTCGTCTCCATTTCCGCTTTAGGCATCCAGGTCACGCATCATACTAAGCACAATCTAAAAAACCTATGCGGAGCAGATTTTTCGTTCTGCCTAAGCGGAGCGGAGGGAGGCGATGCGACGCATCGTTGACCGCAGCGAGGCAACGGCAGGGCGGAAAAGATACCCGCAGAGGGTTGCTGTTTAGATTGAGATTAAGTATTAATACCCGTCAAACTGATTCCTGGGATCATTGCTCTTTCGCGCCCTGTCGTCATCCTCCAGGAATTCGATCTCCAGGCGCTGGAAGGGCACGTCCTCCATGAAGTGCTCCGGCAGGAACTGGGTGCGGCGGAATTCCTCGAACTCCCGGTAGTGCTTGTTCAGCCACAGCGGGCGGGGAATGTCGAATTCGTGACACAGCTCGGTCAGCGCATCCTCCGCGTCCGCCCAGGCGCACTCGGCGGTGGCCTGCCTCTCGATGCGGTGTTTTTTGATGATCCTGGCCCATAGTCTCGGCATGGGTATCCCTCATTTCTGCGATCAATGAGGCCATTATACCGCAATCGGGCCGTGTTTTCAAGCATTCAGGGGATCAATGCCCTGAAATCCACCGGCTCCCCGTCCTTCGTCAATTCAAAGTGCAGATGCCAGCCCCGCTCCGCCTCGCAGGCCGCGGAACAGCCCACCGAAGCGATGACCTGCCCCGCCTTCACGGCATCTCCCTCCCCGACCATCTCCAGGGTATTCAATCCGGCATAGGTGGACTCGTAGCCCTCCTCATGCCCGATCACCACCACATTCCCCCACAGCCGGTCATTCCACGCCTCCGACACCACGCCGTCCCGGCAGGCATAGACCGCCTCGCCGGGTGAACCGGCGATGTCCAATCCTGGATGGGTCTGCCACTGGCCCAGGGTTTCCGACCACACCGGCGCGTCCGGTGAATAGTCCGCCAGGCACTCCCCCTCCAGCGGCCAGGACCAGGTTACCGGCTCAGGCGTCGGCGCGGGCTCAAGGGTGGGCCCCAGCATCGCCGCGGCGGCCCGGGGTGTCGTCGGGGACGGGGCGTCCCCGGCATTTTCCCTCGTCCGCCAGGCGTGGGACGCCAGCCCCAGCACTGTCAGCAGCAGCGCCAGACCCAGGCAGCGAACCACCTGCAACCGCTTCTGCGGGGTGCGCACAATGTCCGTTATGCCTTCAACCAGCCGGTTCCAGCGCACAATCAACCAGCGGCCAAGTCTGAAAAAAAAACTTTTGACGGTTGCCATGATAGAAAAACCCCCTCACACCACCTATTATCGGGCGTGAGGGGGGAAATATACAGGCGCCGGAAAAAAACCTATCGCCTGCGCCGCTTCCGGACGTCGCGCCGCCGCTGGGCGCTCATGCGGCGCATGTACTCCAGTCGCCGGGCCTCGTAGATCTTCTTGCGCTGGCGATCCTTGCGCGCGCCACGGACAATGCCGGCCACCACCAGCAGCACGATCAGCAGGATCAGCACCACCGCGAGCAGCACCACCAGGGGGTTTTCGAAGTAGGCCAGCGCCGGGAAGATATCGGTCAGCTTCATGCGCGGCGGCTGCTCCTCGATGTTCCGGTCGGCCACCAGCAGCGCCGTGATCTCCTTGCCGGACTGGTCCAGGTATTTCAGCCTGCCGATGATCTCGCCCTTGGAGATGGGCGCGACCATGTCCGAGGTGACCGTCAGCTCGCAGCGGGTGACGAAGTCGTCGATGGCCGCGTCCATCGCCGCCTCATTGTCGTTTTCCACCATGCGGACGTAATCCGGGTCGCTGATCTGGGCGATCTTCAGGTTCAACATGCCCTGGTAGGGGTCGCTCTGGATCGCGTTGGAGACCCGCAGCGTGGCGATCTTGCTGCCGGCGAAGTTGAACATCTGCTCCATGGAATAGCCGGTGTAGCGGGTGAAGCCGTAGTTGAACAGGCGAATGGTGTCCACCCACTTCTCCACCGAGCCTACGCTGTGCAGGTCTACGGTCACCAGGCGCACGCCGTCCCGCTCCGCCGCGCCCACGAAGCACTGGCCCGCCGCGCTGTGATAGCCGGTCTTGACGCCGATGCAATCGGGGTAATAATAGGTGTTGTCGCTCTTGAGCAGGGAATTGGTGTTGGTCACCCGCTGCTCCATGGCGCTGTTGCCCCGCTGGATGTTCATCACATAGCTGGGGGCCGAGGTGATCCTCCGGAAGGCGTCCAGCTTGACGCCCTCACTGGCGATGCGGGCCAGGTCCAGGGCGGTGGAATAGTGCTGGGGGTCGTGGTAGCCGTGGGCGTTGGCGAAATGGGTGTCCTCGCAGCCCAATTCCCTCGCCCGTCGGTTCATGCGCTCCACAAAGGCATCCACGTTGCCGCTGACCAGCACCGCGATGGCGTTAGCACCGTCGTTGCCCGACGTGAGCATGAAGCCGTACAGCAGGTCCCGGAACGTCATCATGTCGCCCGGGAACACCGGAATGAGCGAGCTGTCAGCCGGGATCTGGGCCGCCTGCTGGGGAATGACGATGGTGGTGTCCATGGCGATGCCGCTCTCAAGGGCCAGCAGCAGCGTCATCACCTTCGTGGTGGAAGCGGGATACATCCGCGCCCGGGCATTCTTGGAGAACAGCACGTCGCCACTGGTGGCGTCCACCAGTATGGCGGAATCGGCATAGAGGTGCCCCTCCCGCAGCAGCTGGGGCACCTTTGTATTGTAATCCGCGGGCGATTCCGCCAGCGCGCCACCGCACAGAAGCGCGATGACCGCAGCCAAAAGAATCGCAATCCGCCTGAGGCGTCGTTGCATTGAAATACCTCTCATAAACATTCGCCTGTTCAATATTTATTGGCTTTTTTGTGCCGGAACGGGTTTTGGGCGCTCACCACCCGGTGCCGCGGCGTCTCTGGGTCTGCGGCGCCGTCCGCGGCGTACCCTGGGCCCGGCCTCTGGACACCTTGCGCCGCCTGCGGGCACGCGCCCTGCGGCGCTCCGCCTGCTTCAGCGCCGCCACGACGGCGATGCCCGATGCCGAAAGTACCGCGGCCAGTATGACAAAAACGACCAGCCCGGAACCCCTGTGCCGGGCGGCTGGGGCCGGAGGTTCGACGTTTTGCGGTACCGGCGCGATCTCTGCCGGTTCCGGCGCGGGCGTCGGCGTGGGTTCGGGTTTGGCGGCGACAGCGCGCGCGGCTGTCAGCGTTCCCTTCAACGTCGTGCCGTCCACCGCGCAGGTCAGGGTTCCCATCACCTCGTCCGCTTCGATGGGAGCGGCGAAATCCCGCGCCCACTCCACGGAGACCAGCCGGTCTGCAGCGGCGTTCAGCGCGGCCTCGCTGCCGGCGACAACGGGCACGGTGGCGTCCGCGTCTTCGCTGATGGAGAGGTTCAGCGCGAGGGTGCCGCCCTGACTGTCCTGCGGATCTGCGTTCTCCGCCTGAATCTGCCCATAGTGTCGCTTCCAGGCCGCGTCAATCAGCGCGCTCTCCTTCACCCGCTCGTACCGGGTGAAGCCGTACTCAAAAAGCCGCGCGGCGTCGTACCATTTCGACATTTCCTCCTCGCACTTCAGCACCACGCAGATCACCCGCATGCCGTTGCGCTCCGCCGAGCCCACAAAGCACCAGCCGGCCTTGTTGTGGTGGCCGGTCTTGATGCCGGTGCAATCGGCGTAGTAATACTTATCGCCGGTTTGGAGCAAAGTATTTCTGGAGACGATCTCCTGCTCCACGGCCTTGCCATCCCGCTGGAGGTGCATGGTCCATTTCGGCGCGGCGACGATCTTCCGGAAGTCCGGATTCTTCATCGCCTCCAGCGAGATCAGCGCCAGGTCCTGGGCAGTGGTGTAGTGCTGGGCATCGTGGTAGCCGTGGGCGTTGACGTAATGGGTGCCCTCGCAGCCGATCTCCTCCGCCCGCCGGTTCATGTGGCCGACAAAGGCGTCGATGCTTCCGTCCACCAGCACTGCCACGGCGTTGGCCCCGTCATTGCCGGAGGAGAGCATGAAGCCGTACAGCAGGTCCTCGAAGGACGTCACGTCCCCCGGCTTCACCGGCACCACCGAGCTGCCCTCGGGCACGTCGCCGGCCTCGGCGGGTATGGTGACCTCCGTCTCCAGGCCGATGCCGCTCTCCAGGCCCAGCAGCAGGGTCATGATCTTGGTGGTGCTCGCCGGGTACATCCGCACCCGGGAATCCTTGGAAAACAGCACCTCGCCCGTATCCTCATCCACCAACAGCGCCGACGCGGCGAACAGGTGGGAGGGGTCCAGGTTCTGGGGCTGGTTCATGTCGTATTCTGCCCCGGCCAGGCCGGCCGCCGCGCAGCACAGCCACGCCGCCAGCGCCAGCGCCAGGAAACGCTTGACAAACCGCATCAGGCAATACTCCTCAAACCGCAGGCGGCCGGCCCGCGGAATCTCTTCAACAAACAATAATCGACCTTACTATATTATCACCAACGGGCGTTTTTGTACAGCGCCACAGGAAAAACCTAACATTTAAAAAAAACAACTTGAAATAATGACAGGATTGGGTTATAATAATAACAAATTGATGAATTAGTGATGTCATTGTGCCTGATTTCAGCGTCACAATGGCTTCAAAGGAGGATATACCATGCCCAAGCGGATTCTTATCGTCGATGACGAGCCCCTGATTGTAAAAGGATTGAAATATTCTCTTGAGCAGGACAGCTATGAGACGGATTCCGCCGCGGACGGCGAGGAAGCGCTGAACAAGTTTTTTGCCGGCCATTATGACCTGGTCCTGTTGGACGTCATGCTGCCCAAGATCGACGGCATCGAGGTTTGCCAGCGCATCCGCGAGCGCAGCAACGTCTCCATCATCATGCTCACAGCCAAGGGCGACGACATGGACAAGATCCTGGGCCTGGAATACGGCGCGGACGATTACATGACCAAGCCCTTCAACATTCTGGAGGTCAAGGCCCGCATCCGCACCATCTTCCGCCGCACCACGATGATGCAGCGCGAAAACGGCCAGCGGGTGATCACCGTGCGGGACATGCAGCTGAACGTCAACAACCGCTCCGTCACCGTCTCCGGCCGCGAGGTCAACCTGACGGCCAAGGAATTCGACTTGCTGCACCTGTTCGTCACCAACCGGGGCAAGGTCTTCTCCCGTGAAAACCTGCTGGAGACGATCTGGAAGTACGATTACCTGGGCGATCTGCGCACCGTGGACGTGCACATCCGCCGCCTGCGCGAAAAGATCGAAAAGGTTCCCAGCCAGCCAGAGTATATCTTCACCAAGTGGGGAGTTGGCTACTATTTCACTGACAAGGATTAAAGCCTTCATACATTCCATACGCTGGAAGATCACCATCGCCTATCTGCTGATCATCGTCGTGGCGTTCTGCGTCATCGGGTTTTCGTTGATCCAGCTGGTAGGCGAATATCTGTTTAACCAGCGCACGCGGGACGACCAGCGCATCGCGGAAAGCCTCTCGGAGGCCTTCGGCGGTCTTTTGTCGTCCTCGGACGTGCTGGGCATGTACGACGCCGCCCTGCAGACCGCCCGGGCCGAGCAGAGTCGTGTGCTGGTGCTGGACCGGCTGTGCACCGTCCAGGTGGACACCCATTCCCAGCTGAACGGCCAGCGCTTCATCACCTCTGAAATAAGCAATGTGCTGGACGGCGCGGAGGGCGATTACGGCTTTTATGACGTGGGCAACACCAACGCCTACTGGCTGAGGGCCGCGATGAACGCCTTTTCCGGCGCGGATGCCATGACGGGCCTGTATGCCCGGGGCATCCGCAGCGCCTCCGGCAACCTGCTGGGCGTGCTGGTGTACATCTCCCAGGTTCAGGAAATCTATGAGAGCCTCCGGGACATCCAGCTGAAGATGCTGGCCTGGATGGCCATCGTGGCCCTGGCGGTGCTGGTGGTCAACGGGCTGATGCTGCGCACCATCACCCGGCCCATCGGCGAATTGAATGAGGGCATCGCCCGGATGAGCCAGGGCGACCTGTCCGCCCGGGTGGATGTGCGGGGCAGGAACGAATTCGCGAACCTCGCCAAGGCCTTCAACTCGATGTCCGAGCGCCTGGAACAGCTGGACAAATCCAGGAGCCAGTTCGTCTCCAACGCTTCCCACGAGCTGAAGACCCCGCTGAGCACCATCAAGATCCTGATCGAAACCCTGCTGTACCAGGACCCGCTGGACCCCGGCATGGCCAAGGAGTTCATGACCGACGTCAACAAGGAGATCGACCGCCTGAACCGCATCGTCAGCGACCTGCTGACCCTGGTGAACATCGACAGCGGCATCAAGATGAACCTGGAAAACCTGGACATCGCGGCGCTGCTCCAGGAGCAGGTAAAGCGCCTGGCGCCGCTGGCGCGGGAGAGCGGCATCGAGCTGGAATGCGTCGCCAAGGAAGCGCTGGAGGTCAACGGCGACGCCCTGAAGCTGCAGCAGGTGGTCTACAACATCATCGACAACGCCATCAAGTATACCCCCCGGGGCGGTGAGGTCCACTGCTCGCTGACCCGCTCGGGCCGAAAGGCCGTCATCCGCGTCAGCGACACCGGCGTGGGCATCCCGGCGGAGGACCTGCCCCACATCTTCGACCGGTTTTACCGTGTGGACAAGGCGCGCTCCCGGGAAACCGGCGGCACCGGCCTGGGCCTTTCCATCGTCAAGCAGTTTGTGCTGCTCCACGGCGGCACCATTGAGGCCGAGAGCACTGTCGGCAAGGGCACCACGTTCATCATCGAGCTGCCGTTGGCCGCGAAGAGGCAGGAGGTGTAGCGTATGTGCAGAAAGCTCATGGCGGGGGCGATTTACGTCCTCGTCGCCGCGTTGCTGTGCGGCTGCGCCCTCGCCAACCGGGAACCGGAGGCCGTGACGGAGATCCGCCTGCCGGAGCCCACGGAGGAACCGGAGAACATGATCCTCGGCGAAAAGCTGTCCGCCACCCCCGTTGAGGTGACGCTGTACTTCGCCGCCCAGGACGGCACCGGCTTTTCGGCGGTGACGCGCATGATCACCCGGGATGTGGGCCAGAGCCTGCCCCAGGCCGCGGTGGCCACCCTGCTGGACAGCGGCGCGGAGCGCAGCATACAGTCCATGGCCGACACGCGGATGCTGGCCTGTGAAACCGCCTGCGGCACCGCGACGGTCAACCTGTCCATCGACGCCCGAAACGCCCAGAACCCCCAGGAGCTGCTGGCGCTGCAGGCCTCCATCGGCAATACGCTGCTGGGCATCGACGGCATCAACGGCGTGAACGTGCTGATCGGCAACGTCAGCGAAAGCCACTGCCAGCTGCCTCTGGGCGCGCAGACCGAGCCGGTCACCAGCGTCGCGGCGGCTTACGCCCAGCTCCAGGCCGAGCGCGACCGGCTGTCCCAGGACGGTCAGGCGGACCCCATCGTCCGCGCCGCCCTGCTGTACTTCCCCTCCGACAGCGGCGACTGGTTGATCCCCGAGCTGCGCACCATCACCGTCGGCCCGGAGGGCTTTGTCGCGGCGCTGTTCGACGCGCTGAGGACCGGCCCCATCGAGCAGGCCTGCGCCATACCGTCCATTCCCGAGGGGGTGGAGCTACTGGGCGAAACCCCGGAAATCCAGACCCTCTCCAGCGGCGAGCGGGTGCTGGATCTGAACTTCGCCTCGACCCTGGTCACCTACATGGCCCTGTCCGGCCTGGAGGTCTGGAAGCTGGCCGGCTCCGTCGCCATGACCATGTGCTCATTCCTGCCCGACCTGGACGCCGTGCGGGTGCTGGTGGAGGGCGAGCCGATCACCCTGTGCGAGCGGGGACAGACCCTCATGACGTTCCCCGAGGGCCGGATCTACCGCCGGGACTTCACCGACTGCGTGGGCAGCACCGTCAAGCTGTACCTGGTGAACAACGAGGGCATGCTCCAGTCCACGCAGCGCGCCGTATCGATGCACAGCGCCCTCTCTCCCCGCAGCCTGCTGGTGGAGCTGATCAACTCCGCCGGGGACGGGGACGCGCTTCGCTTTCCGATCCCGGAGGGCATACAGCCGGTGGACATTCTGGGCGTACAGACCTCCGGCGGCGTGGCCCGGGTCAACCTTTCCGGTACCTTTTACCGCTGCTGCCAGGTGCTGAACGCCCGGGAGGAGCGCAGCCTGATCTACGCGATGGTCAACACCCTGTGCCAGCTGGACGGCATCCGCGGCGTTCGCTTCTACGTGGAAGGCCGCGCCGCGGAGACCATGGCGGGGGGCATCTACCTCAAGAGCGTGCTGCTGCCCAATCCCGGGATCGTCGTGCAGCGTTAATCTATAGCACTATGTTCACATTCCTCTCCCGCAGCCAGCTGTTTACCTGCCACAGGTAGCCCAGCAGCTGGGGGCCCGCCATCAGCTGGCCAAACCAGGGCGTGTCCACGGGATCGAGCGCGCTTTGAGCCAGCTTCTTCAGCTTACTTCGGTCAATCAGGCTGAATATCGGAGCGTCCCCGTCGCCGGCCAGCTTCAGCGCCATGCGCCGCACGATGCCACTGTATTCCGGGCTGCATGTCTTGGGATAGGGGCTCTTCGTGCGCCGCAGCAGCTTATCCGGCAGCAGGTCGGCCACCGCCT
Source organism: Clostridia bacterium (assembly GCA_017512905.1). Classification (GTDB taxonomy): domain Bacteria; phylum Bacillota; class Clostridia; order Christensenellales; family Aristaeellaceae; genus UBA2862. Next base: position 18,683 of record JAFWEL010000076.1, on the reverse strand, counting down.
CGCGGAACAGGCCCTTCTCCTGCCCGCCCATGAACTTCATCTCCCAGGGCACGTTGTACACATATTGCACCAGGCGCTCGTCGCACAGCGGCGTCAGTACCGCCAGGCCCGCTCCGTCGCACATCCGCTGGGCGCGCTCCTGAAGGTTGGGCATGAAGAACTCAAAGCACAGCCTCTGCAGCGTCCGAAGCCTGCGCGCCTCCGGGTCGTATTCCCCGCCGGGGTCGGCCATGGCCTTGCGGGTGGAAAACACATCCGCCACGTATTCCCTCAGTCTCAGCGCCTCGCAAAGCTCCGGCAGCAGCAGGCTCTCCCGCAGCGCCAGGGAGCCGGACCAGGGGAAGTCCTCCAGCGGCCCGTTGCCCTTGAACCAGGGGTAGCCGCCGAAGACCTCGTCGCCGCATTCGCCGGAGACCACACTGCCGTCAAACCGGGCGATCTGCTCGGCGAACAGCATCAGCGACGTGTCGATGTCCGCCATGCCCGGGAAGCCCCTCAGGGACACCGCCCGGTCCAGCCCCGCCGCCAGCTCCTGCTGGGCCAGCGTCACCGTGCGGTGCTGGGTGCCGCAGGCGCGCGCCGCCGCCAGCACATAGGGGGCGTCCATCTCCGGCCTGAAGGCGTTGGCGCGGAAATCCCGGGCATTGTCCTGGTAATCCACGGAAAAGCTGCGCAGGGTCCCAACGCGATCCTTCAACAGCGCGGTGAGGGCCGTGGAATCCAGCCCGCCGGAGAGCATCACCGCGGGGTTCAGCGGCGCGACGTCGGCGGCGCACTGCTCCAGCAGCTCCCTGGTATAGCGTATGGTGGCCGCCGCTTCCTCGTGGTGGGGAACGTCCTCGATGCGCCAGTATTTTCTGACCTCCACGCGGCCGCCCCGGACGACCAGCGCGGTGCCCGGCTCCAGGGCCTGCATGTTTTTGTACGGCGTCCGCCCGGGCGTGCGGGCAGGGCCGAGCCCGAAGAGCTCACGCAGGCCGTCGGCGTCCATCGACGGCTCCACCTTCGCGGCCTTCAGCAGAACGTCGGGATGATCGGAAAAGGCCAGGCTGTCGCCCTGTCGGGCGTAGAACACGGGCTTTTCCCCCATCCGGTCCCGGCTCAGCACGAGGATATCGTTTCCGGCGTCCATGACGCAGCTGACCACCGGCCCCTCCAGGTGCCGGGGATAGTCCTCGCCCCAGCGCTCGTAGGCCAGGAGCGCCCGCTCCGCGTCCGAATCCCGCTCACCGCCCGCCAGCGCCCTTCGGTTGCGCAGGCGTCCCCAGGACAGGGCCAGCAGGCTTCCCCGGGAATACGCTCCCCGGGCACAGAGCATCATCCGGCCTACGGTGATACAGGGCGCGTCAAATATCCCGCTGTTGGATCGCGAATAATCCGAATGATAAACGCCAAAAAAGTTCATCTCACCACTCCTTCATTCGATCTGGGTCATTTTATGGCGAAGGATGGCGCGGCATGACGAAACAACGGAAGCCCGGCGACGGCAGGCAATACAGGCGCAACAAACATATGCTATGATGGAATCAGAATCAACCAGGGAGAAAACGCGATGGAAAACCAGGTATCGGGAAAGCGACTGAACAAATACATTGCCGACAGCGGCTACTGCTCCCGTCGGGAGGCGGATCGGCTGATCTCCGAGGGGCGCGTGCGCCTGGACGGCCGTGTGGGCGCGCTGGGCGACCGGGTGCAGCCGGGCATGGCAGTGACGGTGGACGGCAAGCCCCTGACCGGCGAGGGCGAAAAGGTCTACCTGCTGCTGAACAAACCCCGGGGCATCGTCTGTACCGCTGACCCCAGGGAGCCGATGAACGTGGTGGATTACCTGGGTTATCCCCTGCGCGTCTTCCCGGTGGGACGGCTGGACAAGGACAGCGAGGGTCTGCTGCTGCTGACCAGCGACGGCGAAATCGTCAACCGTATGCTGCGCGCGGCCGGCGGCCATGAAAAGGAATACGAGGTTCAGGTCGACCGGCCCGTGACGCCGGACTTTGTGCGCCGGATGTCCGAGGGAGTGCCAATCCTGGACACGGTCACGCTGCCCTGCAGGGTGCGCCGCACCGGAGAACGCAGCTTCAACATCGTGCTGGTCCAGGGGCTGAACCGGCAGATTCGCCGCATGTGCGAGGCCCTGGGATTCAACGTCACCCACCTGCGCCGCGTCCGCATCATGAACCTGCGCCTGGGCAGGCTCCAGCCGGGCCAGTGGCGGGCGGTGACAGAGGATGAACTGAACGGATTGATGGAGCGGCTCTCATAGCCCACGAATCAACAAACGCGTGAATGGCGCTGCCATTCACGCGTTTGTTGATATGTCGGTATATTTACTCGTACAGCGGGAAGCGCTTGCAAAGGCCATCGACCCGCTCCAGGATCTCGGCCTTCTTCGCCTCGAAGTCGCTGGCGGCCAGGGCCAGCAGCTCGCCCACCTCCACGGCATCGGCCTCCATGAAGCCCCGGGCCGTGATCGCGGGGGTGCCCACGCGGATGCCGGAGGTCTCGCTGGCGCTGCGGGGATCGCCGGGGATCTTGTTCTTATTCACGGTGATGTGAACCGTATCCAAGCGCTCCTCCAGCTCCCGGCCGCTGATGTCGGCCTCTTTCAGGTCGATCAGCATCAGGTGGTTGTCGGTGCCGCCGGTGACCAGCTTCACGCCGTGGTTCAGCAGCGTCTGGGCCATGGCCTTCGCGTTGACGATGATCTGGCGCTGATAATCCTTGAACTCCGGCTTCAGCGCCTCGCCCAGCACCACGGCCTTTGCGGCGATCACGTGCATCAGCGGGCCGCCCTGGGTGCCGGGGAAGATGGCGCTGTTGATCTTCCTGGCGATGTCCGCGTCATTGGTCAGGATCATGCCGCCACGGGGTCCGCGAAGGGTCTTGTGGTTGGTGGTGGTCACCACGTCGGCATAGGGAATCGGGCTCGGATGCTCGCCCGCCGCGACGAGGCCCGCGATGTGGGCGATGTCCACCATGAAGTAGGCGCCGACCTCCTTGGCGATCTGGCCGAACTTTTCAAAGTCGATGATGCGGGGATAGGCGGAAGCGCCGGCGATGATCATCCTCGGGCGGTGCTTCAGGGCCAGCTCGCGCACCTGGTCGTAGTCGATGAGGCCGGTTTCCGGGTCGCAGCCGTAGGAAACGCTGTTGTAGATCTTGCCGGAAAAGCTGACCTTCGCGCCGTGGGTCAGGTGGCCGCCGCAGCTCAGGTCCATGCCCATGACGGTATCGCCGGGCTGGCACAGTGCGAGATAGACCGCCGAGTTGGCCTGAGAGCCACTGTGGGGCTGCACGTTGGCATATTCCACGCCGAACAGCTGCTTGGCGCGCTCGATGCACACGTTCTCCACCTCGTCCACGTATTCGCAGCCGCCGTAATAGCGATGTCCCGGATAGCCCTCGGCATACTTGTTCGTCAACACAGAGCCCATCGCGGCCATGACCGGCTCGGTCACGATGTTCTCCGACGCGATCAGCTCCAGGTTGCGGCGCTGGCGCTCCAGCTCCTTCAACATGATCCCGCCGATCTCCGGGTCGTACTTGCGAATGAATTCCATGCTCTCCTGTACCATAACACTGCCTCCATGTCATAAAAATCGACCGGTTCAGACAACCGGCCGCGCAGGCTTTCCCATGCCGGGCACGGGAAAAACAACGCTCTGTCCTTTTGCCTGAGAGATTCACCCGGCGCGACCGCGCCCGGGCTTTCACCTTCGGCCCCCGCCATGCGGGTGTCTCCAGAGTGCCGTCCGCTCACAGTCCTCATTCCCCGGGGGGAACGCCTGAGAGTGTCTCTCCTTCGGCGGGACCACGTCCGCTCTCCTGCAAGCATCAAACGGCTTCTATTCAATTGCCTGTATTATAGCACCTGCTTCCGCTCGAGTCAATGAAGATCAGGTAAAACAGGCGCGCCGCCCTTGCGGGACTTCCACGAATCATGGTATGATAGGGGTCGGTTCACCGACAAACAGGAAGGGATATCGACAATATGGCAAAGCTGTACTTCCGATATGGCGCGATGGGGTCCTCCAAGACCGCCAACGCCATCATGGTGCAATACAACTACCAGGAGCGGGGCCAGAACGCCCTGATGCTCAAGCCCCGGCTGGACAACCGGGACGGGGACCGCACGGTGGGCTCGCGCTCGGGCCTGAACGCGCCCTGCCGCTACGTGGAGGAGCTGGACGACATCGACCTGACCGCCTGCGACTGCGTGATCGTGGATGAGGCCCAGTTTCTCACCAAGGCCCAGGTGCAGCGCTTGGTGGACATCGTGGATAACCAGGGCATCCCCGTCATCTGCTACGGCCTGCGGGCCGATTTCCAGGGCAACCTGTTCGAGGGCAGCCATTGGCTGATGGCCTGGGCCGATTCCATCGAGGAGATCAAGACCGTCTGCTGGTGCGGCCGGAAGGCCATCATGAACGCCCGGGTCGCCAACGGCGCGGTGGTGAAGTCCGGCGAGCAAATCGTGCTGGGCGGTAATGAGAGCTATGTCGCCCTGTGCCGGAAGCACTGGTCCAGGGGTGAACTGGCGCCGATGGAAATCCGCCGGATCTCATCGGGCAAGGAGACATACCTGCCCCTGTTGCTGGAGGCCGACCCCAGCCGGGAGATGATCGATAAGTACCTGGACAGGGGCGAGCTGTATGCGCTGATGGTCAACGGCCGCACCGCCGCCGTCGCCGTCGTGCTCAGGCGCGATGACGGCGCATGGGAGCTCATGAACCTGGCCGTCGCCCCCGATATGCGGGGCAGGGGCTACGGCGGGCGGATGCTCCGCCACCTGTTCAAGGTGCTCTCCGCCCGCTGCGACAGGCTGTATGTCGGCACAAGCGAAGGCAACGTGCCGTTTTACGAGCATTTTGGATTTGTGAAGGACCACGCGATCAAGGAATACTTCACAGAGCATTACGACGTACCGATCATTGAGGACGGCCGGGTGTTGAAGGACAGAATTGATCTGGTCAAGGCGCTGTGAGACGTTCAGAACAATTCTGAGCTGGCGGGTGTCCGTACATCCAAATGTCATAAAATAACTATGCGTAACAATCCCCCGACTCCGCTAACACTCCGCTCAGGATGACAGCGCAGCGCCTCGCCTGTCATCCTGGTCGGAGTCATGCCGCGGGCTTGCGAAGCACAGGACCTGTTCAATTCGATCACTTGTGTTACCCCGCCAACTCAAAACTTTCCTTCAAGTTTCTCCACTCAGGTTTTCATATGTTCCATTTCTCCAGAACGCTTCCAAATCCCTTTTCAGCTCGCTCAGCTTCTTCACATCCCGCACGTCCCAGTGGGGCGGCATCAGCTGGCGGTATTTCTCCTGGCGGTAGCGCATGTCCATCAGCAGCACGACGCCCCGGTCCGTCTCGGTGCGGATCACGCGCCCCGCGGCCTGGAGCACCCGCCGCAGGCCGGGATAGACGTAGGCCGCGTCGTGGCCGCCGCCGTCGCCGTCGTCCAGCTGCTCCTGCAGCAGCTCCCGTTCGAAGCTGATCTGGGGAATCCCCGTGGAGACGATGGCCGCGCCGGACAGGCGGTCGTCGGGCAGATCGACACCCTCGGCGAACACCCCGCCCAGCACCACGAAGGCGACAAGGCTGTGCTGTGGCGCCGGCTGGAAGCGCTCGATGAACTCGAGTCGCGCCTTCTCCCCCATTCTCGATTCCTGGCAAATGACCGCGTCATAGGGCCAGAGCATCCGGTAGCGCCGGAACGCCTGGGTCATGTAGGCATATGAAGGAAAGCAGGCCAGGTAGTTTCCCGGCTTCGCCTCCGCCATTGCGTGGATCACCTGGCAGACAGCGTTCAGCGTGCGCTCCCGGTCCTTCATGCCCACGGCGACAGGCATCCGGGCCACGTAAAGGTTTCCCGGCGGGAAGGGAGACTCCAGTCTCAGGGACGTGTCCCCATCGCCGTCCGCCCCCAGCATCGAGGCGTAGTATTCCATCGGCGCGAGGGTCGCTGAAAACAGCGCGCTGCCGCCCACCCGGGAGAGCGCCCTGCGCAGGTGGTTCGACGGGTCAAAGCACCACAGCCGCACGGTCAGATACCGCTCCCCCGGCAAAATCAGCGCCCGGTAAGTGTCCTCGTCGAACTGCTTCGACACCCGCACGAACCACTGCACCTCATAGACGAAGTCCACCAGCTCCGGCTCCACCGGCTCCAGCTCCATGGCGATCCCGGCAAAGCGCTTCGCGGCCTCCACGATCGACTCCGGCAGGTCCGAGCTGTACTCCTGCTCGGCGTCGGCGTCCTCCAGCGCCGCGAGCAGCTCGTCCAACAGGCGCGCCATCGGACTGTCCGCGCCTTCAAACCGCGCCACCAGGTCGCGCACGGAAGCGCCCCTTGTGCCGGACAGCTCCGCCGATAGCATATCCCTGGCCCGGTCGGCCAGGTTGTGGGCCTCGTCCACCAGCAGCCCCGCCCGGGATTTGCCGTCGAAATAGCGCTTCAGGCGGACCTTCGGGTCGAACACGTAGTTGTAGTCACAGATCACCACGTCGGCGGTCTCGGAGATGTCCAGGGACAGCTCGAAGGGGCAGAGCTCGTGCTCCCGGGCCAGGTCCGCGACGGCTTCGGCGTCCAGTCGCTGCAATGAGAGGGCCTCCCGCAGCGCATCCCGCCGGCGGTCATAATAGCCCGACGCCAGCTGGCAGCCCATGCAATCCGCCTTCTCCATCGGGCAGATCTTCTCCTTGGCGGTGATGGTCACGCTGCGCAGGGCCAGGCCGCCGCCGCGCATCAGCTGCAGGGCGTCCTCGGCGGCCCTGCGACCGGTGGTGCGGGCGGTAAGATAGAAGATGGCCGTCACATGGCCCTTTCCCAGGGCCTTCAGCGCCCCGAACAGCGCCGCCGCCGTCTTGCCGATGCCCGTGGGCGCTTCGATCAGCGCGTTGGCGTGGTCCCGCATGGCGGTGTACACCGCCGCGGCCATGTCCCGCTGGCCCTCCCGATAGGCATCAAAGGGAAAGGACAGGCTGTCCAGCGTGGGGCGGGAGCGGTCCTTCCAGTCGTCCACCGCGGCGATCCAGCGCAGGTAGGGCACGGCGTAGGCCATCAGCCGCTCCTCCAGCTCCCAGGCGTTGTAATCCTCGCTGTATTCCCGCTTTTTTCCGTCCAGGCGGGCATAGGTCAGGCGGACCTCCGCCTGACCCACCCCATCGTTCAGGCACAGCAGCGCCGCGTAGATCTCCCCCTGCGCCCAGTGGGCCGGATAATCGTATTTCAGTATGGCGGACGGGTCCTTCGCGGTGGTCTTGATCTCCAGCACGCGCACCACATCGCGGTCCAGGTAGACGCCGTCGGCCCTGCCGTGCACCCGCAGGATATGGCCCTCGATGGGAATATCCCTGGACACGGCGACCTCGCTGCTCCAGCTGGGCGGCAACAGCTGCTGCAGCGCCTGGTGGCCGCGCACGCCCTCACGCATGCGGGCCGCGGCGCGGCGGGCCGGAATCAGGTCGCCCCTCTCAAAGGCAAATTCCGCCAGCGTTCGCACACTGACCGAATGTATTTTTTGCACGGCGCTCTCCCTTTCCCTTGACATAAAGGTCACATCATGTTACATTATTGTTGTCTGGAAAATTATACTGTACTGTTATCTCCCATATCAGTATAATTCACGCAGGCAGCTTTTGCAAGCGCTTTCCGCCGCCGGTGCGGCGGGACCGTTCAACGTGGAAGGAGGATGCGAACATGACTTTATATCCGCTTTTGATGGCGCCCACTTTCCGACACGGCGAAGAGACCCCCTGGGGCGGACACATGCTGCGGGACACGCTGATGAAGGACGCGCCCGACGGCGCGACCGGCGAGAGCCTTGAGATCTCGGCGCTGCCGGGGTACGAGAGCATGGTGTCCAACGGCGTCCACGCCGGCAAATCCCTGTCCCGGATGATCGAGCTCTGGGGCGAGGGACTCACGGGCAAGACCGGCGGTGAATTTCCGCTGCTGCTGAAGCTGCTGGACACGATGATGCCCCTCTCGGTACAGGTTCACCCCGACGACGCCTACGCGGCGAAAAACGAGAACAAGAGCGGCAAGAGCGAAGCCTGGATCATACTCAACGCCGAGCCCGGCGCGCGCATCGTGTACGGCGTGGACACCCACGGCGAACCGCTGGACAGGATCGTTGCCGAGGGCCGGATCGAATCCTGCCTGCGCTGGAAGAACGTGCGCCCGGGCGACGTGTATTACATTCCCGAGGGCATGGTCCATGCCGTGGGCGAGGGCATACTGTGCTACGAGATCGGGCAGTCTACGGACATCAACTACCGCCTGTGGGACTGGGGCCGGGTCTTCTCGGACGGCAAGCCCCGTCCGCTGCAGGTGGAAAAGGCTCTGGACGTCTGCCGTCCCGATTTACAGCTTGAAAAGAACGAGGGCACCACGGTGCTGTGCAAGGGCGGTAGCCGCACCTATTACATCTGCGACAGCCATTTCGAGCTGTGCCGGCTGAACCTGTCCGGCAAGATGCCCCTGGAGGGCGGCAGGATGCTGTTCCTGACGCCGATGGGGCCCTGCACCCTGCGCTGGGGCGACGAGGAAATGGCGCTGGATGCCTTCGACAGCGTACTGGTGCCCGCGGGCCTCGGGGGCGTCGTGCTGGAGGGGGATACCAAGGTCCTGATGTCCAGCCTGCCCGACCGGGAAAAGCTGATCGGTGAGCTGGGCTACCGCGCCGAGAATGTCGCGGGACTGGTGCAATAGAGACAGCGATGGCGACCGGCGGCAAAGGGCCGCCACAGGCGCTGACGATAACTTCTATACAATAAGGAGCGTGACTGTCCGTAATGGACGATAACGGTACATTGATACTCTCCCTGATCGCCCTCGTGGCCATGTCGGCCTTCTTTTCCGCCTCCGAGACCGCCTATACCAGCGTGAACCGGGCGCGGCTGAAGGCCATGGCCAACGGGGGCAACCGGCGCGCCGCGAAGGTGCTGGCCCTGTCCGAGGATTACGACAGGCTGCTTTCGGGCATACTGGTGGGCAACAACATCGTGAATATCCTGTCCGCGTCGCTGGCGACGGTGCTGTTTGTGCGCCTCATCGGTGGCGCGGGCGTGTCTGTGTCCACCGCCGTGATGACGGTGGTCGTGCTGATGTTCGGTGAAATCGCGCCGAAGACCATCGCCAAAGACCGGCCCGAGCAGGTGGCGCTGGCGGTCTATCCGCTGCTCAGCGTCATATTGGTGCTGCTGACCCCCATCATCTTCCTGACGACCTGCTGGCAGAAGCTGATCTACAAGCTCATTCCCCCCTCGAAGGATCGGGGCATCAACGAGGAGGAGCTGATCACCATCGTGGAGGAGGCCGAGAACGAGGGCGAAATCGACGCGCATGAGGGCGAGCTGATCCGCTCGGCCATCGAATTCAACGACATGACCGCCGAGGACATCCTGACGCCCCGGGTGGACGTCGTCTCCGCCGAGGTGAACAGCACCCCCGAGGAGGTAGCCCGCATCTTTGAACAGAGCGGCCGGTCCAGGATCCCAGTGTACGAGGACAGCATCGACAACATCGTGGGCATACTTCACGAGAAGGACTTCTATCGCCTCCGGGGCAAGGTTCCCCTGAAGGAGATGATGAGCGAACCGCTGTGCGTGGTGCCCTCCACCCAGCTGGCCGTGCTGTTGAAGCTGCTGCAGCGCACGAAGAATCACATGGCCGTGGTGGTGGACGAGTACGGCGGCGTGGTGGGCATCGTCACGATGGAGGATATCCTTGAGGAGCTGGTGGGCGAAATCTGGGACGAGCACGACGAGGTGGTGGAGGACATCGTGCAACTCTCCGACGACGAGTGGCGGGTCAGCGGCGGCGCGAGCCTGGACGACCTGCGTCAGCGCCTTCCCATCGGGGATGACTTTGAATCCGTCACCGTAAACGGATGGGTGCTGGAGGTCCTGGGCCACCTGCCCCAACCGGGAGACACCTTTGACTACCGGGATCTTCACGTCACCGTCGAGCGGGTTGCCCCCAGGCGGGTGGAGCAGATCCGAATCCATCGAAATCAAGCCGACGAGGCATAGGAGTGGACGCCATGAAGGACCAGCTTTACGCACAGATCGAGGCCGCCGGGAAGCCGCTGACCGCGAGGGCGCTCTCCGAGGCCAACCAGTGCCCCCTCGAATCGGTTCAATCCGCGCTGGACGCGCTGGCGGTCGAAGGGCGCATCGCCGCCACGCGAAAGGGCGGCTGGGCCATCCCGGAGACCATCGGCCTCGCCGCCGCCCGGGTGACGTTCCAGCGCAACGGCACCCCGATGGCCCATCCCCTCGGGGGCGGTCCCGCGTTGAAAATCGAATACGCCGGGGCCGAGCGCTGTATGCCCGACGACCTGGCGCTGGTACGCCCGTTGGGCGACCATTGCCTGCTGAACGCCATCCTACGCCGGGGCCGCGACCGCTTCGCCGCCTATGTGCGCATTGAGCGCAGGCCGGTCAAGACCATCGGAAAGCGCCACAGCGAAGTCAAGACCGTGGCCTCCGCCATTCCCTGCGACGTGCGCATCCCCTACGACGTGGTGCTGACCGGCGACCTGGAGGCGCTGGAGAACGACCAGATCGCGCTGTTGTCCATCGAGCGCTACCCCCAGGCCAGCCGCCCGATCTATGCCGGTGTGCTGCGGGTGCTGGGCGACGACGAGAGCCTGCCGTCGCTGATGCGCGCCGTGGCGGAGGACCAGGGCTTCGCCACCGAGCCTGACCCGGCCGTCATCGAGGCCTCCAAAGCTGTGCCCGATGCCGTAATGCCCGAAGATCGTGTCGGCCGGGAGGACCTGCGGGAGCTGCTGACCTTTACCATCGACGGCGCCACCGCGAAGGACTTCGACGACGCCGTGTCCATCGAGCCCATCGAAGGGGGCTGGCGGCTGGGTGTACACATCGCCGACGTCAGCCACTATGTCCGCCCCGGCTCCGCCATCGACCGGGACGCCCTGGAGCGGGGGACCTCGCTGTACCTGCCGGGGCTGACCGTGCCGATGCTGCCGGAGTGCCTGTCCAACAACCTCTGTTCGCTGATGCCCGGCGTGGACCGGCTGGCCCTGAGCTTGTTCATGGACATCGTGCAGGGCGTCGTAGTGGACCACCGGCTGGCGGAATCGGTCATCCACTCCCACGCGCGGCTGACCTACGAGGCGGCGAACCGCTTCTTTGAGGGCGGCGACAGCGACATTACCGAGGAGGTCGGCAAGGCGCTGTTGGATATGCGCGCCCTTTCCCATGTGCTGCGGGGCCGGAGGGCCGCCCGCGGGGCCATCGACTTTGAGATCGACGAGCCCGATTTTGTTCTGGATGAGACCGGTCAGCCCGAGGAGATCCTGTTGCAGCCCCGGGGCGAGGCCGAGCGCATCATCGAGGATTTCATGCTGGCCGCCAACGAGACCGTGGCTGCGCTGGCCCGGAACACCGAGCTGCCCTTTGTCTACCGCGTCCACGAGGATCCCGACCCGGATAGGCTGCTGGCGCTGGAATCGCTGTTGGGCAGCCTCGACCTGTACACCCGCATCGGCCCCACGCCCCATCCCGGTGTGCTCCAGGGGGTGCTGGAGCAGGTGAAGGACCACCCGGCCCGGGACGTGATTCGCCACAGCCTGCTTCGGGCATTAAAAAAGGCCCGCTACTGCGAGCGGCCCCTGGGGCATTATGCCATGGCTCTGAAGGACTACTGCCACTTCACCTCTCCCATACGCCGCTACCCGGACCTGACGGTGCACCGCATGCTGAAGCTGCTGGTGGCGGGACGCATGGAGGAGGCCGCCCGCTGGCACAGCCGCATGGCGGAACTCGCCGCGGAATGCTCCCTGCGGGAGAGCGCGGCGGTAAGCGCCGAGCGGCAGGCGGACGGCATCATGACGGCGGCCTGGATGTCCCGCCACCTTGGTGAAGAATTTGACGGCGTGGTATCCTCCGTCACCAGCTGGGGCTTCTATGCGACCCTCCCCAACGGCGCCGAGGGCCTGGTGCACATCTCCCAGCTGGACGACTTCTATGAATACGACGCGGACCGGGGTCGCCTGATCGGCACGGCCACCGGCATCACCTTCCGCCTCGGCGACCGCGTGCGCGTCCGGGCCGCGAGGGTCAACATCCCCCTGGGCGAGATCAACTTCGACCTGCTCTCGCCGATGGAGGAAGAGTAAAACCTGATTTGTCGCGTTGCGACAAATCAGATTTTGAGTGGTTATCTCTCCCCGATCCGAATCCGCCCATCTCCCATCACGCAGACCTCCGTTTCGTGAAACGCGCGCATGGCGCGCACCATATATGCCAGGTCATGTGCGCCTGCGGATTCGTTCGCGGCGTGCATGCTCAGCTGCGCCAGGCCGATGTCCACGGTGATCATTGAGGCGTGGGTATTGGCGATGTTGCCCAGGGTGGAGCCGCCGGCGATATCCGAGCGATTGGCGAAGCGCTGCACCGGCACGCCCGCATTTTTGCAAATCCATTCAAAGATGGCCTGGGAGACGCCGTCGCTGGTGTACTTCTGGGCGGCGTTGAATTTGACCACCACCCCGCCGTTCAGCGCGACCCGGTTGTTATCGTCATATTTCTCCGGATGGGTGGGGTGGACCCCGTGGGCGTTGTCCGCGGACAGCATCATGCTGCGGGCCATGGCGGCCTCGAGGGGCTGTTCGCCGCCCAGCGCCTGGACGATCCGGCGCATCACCTCCGACAGGAAGCTGGAATCCGCCCCCTGGCGGGTGGCGCTGCCCACCTCCTCGTTGTCAAACACGCAGGCCACGTCCACATGGTTGGAAGGCTTCGCCTCCAGCAGTGCCCGGACGGAGGCATAGGCGCACTCCAGGTCGTCCAGCCTCGGCGAGGCGACGTACTCCCCCGCCGCGCCCCAGATCCTGGGCGCGTCCCGGTTCACCAGATACAGGTCGCAGCCCAGGATGTCCGCCCGGTCCACGTCCAGCGACGCCGCCACCAGGTCCATGTAATCGGTCCCTGCCAGGCCATACACCGGGAGCATGTCCACCTGGGGATTCAGCTTGACCCCGTCGTTCACGGCGCGATTGAAGTGGATCGGCAGGTTCGGAATCAGCGCCAGGTCCCTGTCCAGGGTCACCAGCCGCGCCTCGAGGCCCTCCCCGGTCCTGACCACCGCCCGACCAGCGATGGACAGGGGCCGGTCAAACCAGGTCTGCATGATCATGCCGCCGTACTTTTCCACGTTCAGCATCGCGTAGCCGTTGGCCTCCCGCCGGGCGGAGGGCTTCAGCTTGAAGCAGGGGAAATCGGAATGGCTGGCAACCAGCTGAAAGTGGTCCACAGGGCCCTTCGGCACCCGAAAGGCGATGATCGAGGACTGATTGCGCGTCACATAGTAGCTGCCGCCGGGGACGAGCTGCCACGGCGCGCATTCGTTCAGCGGACAGAAGCCGCCTTCCTCAAGCATGCTGCGGAGGTTGGCCACGGCGTGGAAGGCCGTCGGCGACCGCCGGATAAAGTCCATCATTGCTTCGATATAATTCATATTGTACCCCCAATAGGGTACCTCTAAAACTAACGCGTCGCCCGACGAGATGAATTTTTAGACAGATTTGGCTTGCAAAAGAAGCAGGCTGCCTGGCGGGCAGTCAAGGTTTTTGCAAGGCGAAGATGGCTTCCTAAAGGACCAGCCTTGCGTCGGAAATTCAGCCGTCCGACGGCGATGAGCGTTTTTTAGAGGTGCCCGATAGCAATCCCCACGCTTCCCCGTGACGGATATTCACACAGAAGCGCGGGGATGTCATATGCTCTCGTTCTGGTATTACCGCTTCTTCATCCCCGCGCGGTCGATGCCCTGCTGGAAGTTGACAGAGGTGTCACCCAGCTGGTTGGCGCCGAACTCGTAATCGTTGCCGGGCAGTATGGCGTTGAGGATGATGCCCGCCAGCGCGCCCACGGCCAGGCCGGACAGGCTCACCGGGCCCAGCACAATCGCGCCGGTGGTGGAGAAGTTGATACCCAGGCTCAGGCCCATGATCAGGGCGGCGATGATGATGTTGCGGCTCTTGGTGAAGTCCACCTGGTTTTCAACCACGTTGCGCACACCCACGGCGGAGATCATGCCGTACAGGATCAGGGATACGCCGCCGATGGTGGCGGTGGGCATGGCGGCCACCAGCGCCTCAAACTTGGGGCTGAAGGCGAACAGCACGGCCAGCACCGCCGCGATGCGGATAACGTTGGGGTCGTAGACCTTGGTCAGGGCCAGCACACCGGTGTTCTCGCCGTAGGTGGTGTTGGCCGGCGCGCCGAACAGCGCGGCCAGCGCGGTGGCGGACCCGTCGCCCAGCAGCGTGCGGTGCAGGCCGGGGTCGGCCACGAAGTTTTCACCCACGGTGGAGGAGATGGCGCACACGTCGCCGATGTGCTCGATCATGGTCGCCAGGGAAATGGGCACCATGATCACGATGGCGCTGACCAGCTTGCCGCCGTCACAGCCCTTGAACAGGCTGAACACCGTGTTGCTCCACTGGATCGGGAAGCCGATCCACTGAGCCTCGGCTACGGGCTGGAAATCCACCTGGCCGAAGATGGCGGCGACCGCATAGCTGCCGACCACGCCCAGCAGGATCGGGATGATCCGGATCATGCCCTTGCCCCATATGTTGGCGACCACCACGACGGCAAGGGCCAGCAGGGCGATCCACCAGTTGGCCTCGCAGTTGTTGATCGCCGAGGAGGCCAGGCACAGGCCGATGCAGATGATGACCGGGCCGGTGACGATGGGCGGGAAGAAGCGCATGACCCGTTTCACGCCGAAGGACCTGAACAGCGCCGACAGCACGACGTACAGCAGCCCCGCGCAGGCCACGCCCACGCCGGCATAGGGGATCCAGTTGATGGCCTCGGCGTCCTTGAAGAGCGCCGCCACCGCCGCGTAGCCGCCGATGAAGGCGAAGGAAGAGCCCAGGAACGCGGGCACCTTGCCCTTGGTCAGCAAGTGGAACAACAGCGTGCCGAGACCTGCGAACAGCAGCGTAGTCGAAACCGGCAGACCGGTCAGCACCGGAACCAGCACCGTCGCGCCGAACATGGCGAACATATGCTGGAAGCCCAGCAACAGCATCTTCGGGACGCCAAGGGACCTCGCGTCACGAATACCCTGGTCAGACATATCCAATCCTCCACCTTTCTTTGCTTCCCGCGTCTTCCGGAAAGCCCTCAGTCCAGCTTCTTGTAGATCATCAGTTCCACATCATAATTGTGTATGCTGACTGTGACATTGTCCGTGATGTGGGAGACCACAGATTTTTCGAGCTCGTCCCATTCCTGCCGCGCTTCGTCAGAAGCATCCTTGCGCTTGAGAAGGCGCTCGCGATAGGCATCCAGCGACCAGGTCAGATCGTCGCTTGCTTTGCCCCGAACGATCGTTCCGGCAAGATACGCAGGCGTATCCTCGATCGGCATAGGCTCGAAAAACGCCCTGATCTTGCCCATGATGCCGCGATGGGCTTCATTTTTCCCGCTGGTTGAAGCGGAAAGCAGCTGCTTGCGCTGTTCAGCGTCCAGCAGAGAGGCCATTTGAAGATTGAGCCGATAGGCCCTGTCCTCGGTCTCGATCCAGAATTTGCCCTCGAGCTGGCCGACGATGGAACGCACCATGTTCATCATCTCTTCGACCAGCAGACGCATGCGCAACGCATCCCGCGGCGACAGCCCCAGCTGTTTCGCGGTCCGGTCGGCCAGGGCCAGCGCGTCGTCCAATCCCCTGCCCTTGCTGGATACGGCGACTATATCGGATTTCATATCGCATTCACCTCACTCGATGTCCAGAATGTCCGAGAAGCCTGTGACGTCAAACACCTCTCGCACGATCTCGTTCGCATTCGTCACCTTCATGCCCTCCTTCTTGCTCATCGCCTTATGGGCGCTCAGCAAAACCCTCAGACCGGCTGAGGAGATGTAATCCAACTTGCTGAAATCCATCGTCAGCCCCGTGGCGCTGTCCAAATCACGCTTCAGTTCGTTTTCAAGCTCCGGCGCGGTGGTGGTGTCAAGGCGACCCTCCAGCGCATAGCAGACCCTCCCGTCCTTCACGCTCTTCTCGATCTTCATAACGCTCGCCTCCTTCATGTATTCCAATATCCATCGGGTAAAAACCGGGCTTCTCCAAATTGTCGGCGGCGTGCCGACGTCTATGGTCCCGGCCCTGCCGTGCCTGAATCACCCTTCAGCCTGAACGCAATCGCACAACCATACCCCCGTCTCCCCGTCGATCTCGGGCAGGGCGACGCGAACGAACTCGCTCAGGGCCGTGGGCACGTTCCTGCCCGCGAAATCGGCCCGAATGGGCAGGTCCCGGTGGCCCCGGTCGATCAGCACCGCCAGCTGGATGCGGCGGGCGCGACCCATGTCCATCAGCGCGTCCATCGCCGCCCGGGCGGTGCGCCCGGTATACAGCACGTCGTCCACCAGCACCACGGTCCTATCCTCGATGGGAAAGGGGATGTCGGTGCGGTTCAGCTTCGGATCCCGGGAGGCGTGGGTCAGGTCGTCGCGGTAGAAGGTGATGTCCACCGTGCCCACAGGCAGCGTCGCGCCCTCCACCCGGCAAATGGCCTCGGCCAGCATCCGGGCGATGGGCTCGCCCCGGCGGCGAATGCCCACCAGCACCACGCCTTCGACGCCCTTGTTGCGCTCGATGATCTCGTGCGCCATGCGGGTGACGGTACGGCGGACCTGGGCCGCGTCCATGATCTGGGTCTTCTTCTGCATGTAACACACCCCGCGTATGAAACGACGCGCCCTGTCGACAAGACAGAGTGCGTCCTCAGCGGACCTGCCGGTCCGATTCATCCATGCGTTCTCAAGCGCCTTGCCGACCTCACGGGATCGCCTTAAAGGTTCTTTCAGGACATAATTATAACCCCTGCCCAAAAAGGTTACAGGGGCGTTTGTGTTAAATTGTGACAGAATGTTGATTTACCCCTGGCGCTTGACGGTGTCGATGAAGGCTTTGGCGTCCGCCGCGCCGTACAGCGCGCTGCCCGCCACCAGCGTGTCGGCCCCGGCCGCCACCAGCTTTGGCGCGGTCTCCAGGTTCACGCCGCCGTCCACCTCCACGATGGCCTCCAGGCCGGCGCGGTTCAGCATGCCGCGCACCTCGCCCACCTTGTCGATGCAGGCGGGGATCAGCTTCTGCCCGCCGAAGCCGGGGTTCACCGTCATCACCAGCGCCAGGTCGAAGTCCCCCAGCACATAGCGCAGGCATTCCGGCGACGTGGCCGGGTTCAGCGCCACGCCCGCCAGACAGCCCGCGGCGCGAATCTGCTGAAGGACCCGGTGCAGGTGGGTGACCGCCTCGGCGTGAACGGTGATGACCTTCGCCCCGGCCGCGGCGAAGCTGTCGATATGCTTCTCCGGGTTCACGGTCATCAGGTGGACGTCCACGGGCAGGCCGCATTCCGCTGCCCGACGGGCCATATCCTGTCCAAAGCTGATGTTCGGCACAAAGCTTCCGTCCATTACGTCGAAATGCAGCCAGTCCGCGCCGGCTTCCTTCATGCGGCGGATATCCTCGCCGATGCGCAGATAGTCCGCCGCCAGCAGCGAAGGTGCAACCCTAATCATAGCGATCCCTCCATCTCAGTTTCATTTCATCCAGCAGCGCGATATAGCGTCCGTGTCGCCGGTCGTCGATCTTTCCCGCCGCCACGGCATCCAGCACCGCGCAGCGCGGCTCTGTGGCGTGGTAGCAGGGCTGGAAGTAGCACTGCCCCTCATAGGGTGTAAACTCCGGCCAGCTGTCCTTCAGCTCCACCGGATCAAACACGCCCGACTCCAGCAGGCTGAAGCCCGGGGTGTCCAGCACCATGCCGCCACCCTCCACGGGAATCAGCTGGCAGTGGCGCGTGGTGTTTTTTCCTCGGTCGATCTTCCGGGACAGATCGCCGGTTTCAAGATCGAGGCCGTACAGGGCGTTGATCATCGTGGATTTTCCCGCGCCGGATTGCCCGGCCAGGGCGTGAATCCTCCCCCGAAGTCGCTCCCGCAGCGCCTCCATGCCCGCGCCTGTAGCGGCGCACACCTGCAGGGGCGACACCTCCGCCCCCCGATATTGCCGGACGATGTCACCGGCGTTGTCCGGCGACAGGTCGCTCTTGTTGATCACCAGCTGCACGGCGATGCCGGCGCGTCGGGCGTTGAGCATCAGCCGGTCCACCATCATCAGGTCCGGGTCGGGCGTGGCCGCGGCGACGACGATCACGATCACGTCGATGTTTGCCACCGGCGGGCGCACGAGTTCGTTGCGCCGGGGCAGGATCCGGCAAATCCAACCGTGCTCCTCCCCCTCCCCGGGAATCAGCTCCACCCGGTCGCCCACCTTGGGCTTCATGCGCTCGCGTCTCAGCTTGCCCTGGGCACGGAGTATGTATTCGCGCCCATCCTCGTCCCGGGCGGTGTAAAAGCCGCCGATACCCTGGAGGATGGTGCCGGTTGAATAAGCTTCAGCCATTCATGGTCTCCTTCATAGCAGTATTGACAACTGGTCGAGCAGTCAAATTCTGATTTGTCGGGGAGAGGGAACCCCTCCGGCGCTACGCGCCACCTCCCCACTAGCTTCGCGTCGCAGGGGAGGCTTTTGGCTAACTTACCGGGGGTATCGGGGGCGGAGCGCCCCGATCTTTAATCGTACGCGGCGGCATGTACGCCGCGGGCGGGGCGATTTTTGCG
>JAFWEL010000075.1 GCA_017512905.1 Clostridia bacterium | reverse complement strand
GCTCTGGTCGACAGGCTCCCTGCCGCAAAAAAGGCCCCGCCCGCGGCGTACACGCCGCCGCGTACGATTAAAGATCGGGGCGCTACCGCCCCCGATACCCCCGGTAAGTTAGCCAAAGGGGAGTTCGTCATCAGCTCGATGAATCAGAATTTATCTAACTGAATAGGCATTCATTTCCTCAAAAATCCCATATACTCATCGAAAACGTTGAACAGCATGTCACCGGAGCAGACCGGGAGGAGGTTGTCGGTTCCGTTGATCGGCTCGAAGACAAACAGGTCCTTCGCGCCGGTCAGGACCAGGGCGGGGAGCACCTCGTAGTCCGGGCCGAATACGATTTCCAGATAGGGACAGTATTTGGCCGCCTGGGCGACCTCCTGGGGCTGTATCCCGTCCTTCATCTTGAATTCCAGCGAGAAAACCCTGTCCCCGGTGATGACCAGCACGTCGGCGTAGATGCGCACGTGCCGCGCCCGCTTCAGCCGGAACTCGAAGGCGATCTCCCAGCTCAGGCAGTCGTCGCCGATCATGTCCAGCAGGTCCTCGAAGAGCCGCGCCATCTGCGCCCGGCAATCCCGGAAGGAGTGAAACAGCCCCCTCTGGTCGCTGGTGGACCGGCCGATGCGCTGGCAGCCCTCGATCACGCGCTTCATCCAGGCATCCTCCGTCAGGTCGAGGAACTCGTCCACCAGGCTGTAATAGCCGGAGAACTCGAACAGGCTGGAATGGGGCCTGGACTGGCGGATGATGCCGTGCCAGCGGTAGCCCCGGTCCTGATAGCACAGCTCCCGGAGCAGCGGCGAAGCGTACAGTATGTGGTTGACGGTGTTCCGGTCCAGGTTCAGCCGCCGGGCGATCTCCCGGGCCTTCAGTCCGTCGCCCTGGCAGATCGCGGCGCACACCCTGCGATCCAGCTGATCCCCGTTCATGGCCTTCATCGCCGTCAGACGGGGTCGAGCATGCCCATCCGGTCCAGCACCAGCGCCGCCTGCAGGGCCGCGCCGATGGGCATGCAGCCCTCGTCGGGCACGAAATCGCGGCTGTGCAGCGGCGGGGCGGGCTGCGCCGGGGCACAGCCCAGGTGCCAGAACGCGCCGGGGACCCGCTCGACGAAGTAGGAAAAGTCCTCGCCGCCCATGCTGGGGGATTCCCGGAAGGCGGCGTTTTCTACGCCCAGCAGCGCCCGGCCGAGGCCGAGGACGCGCTCCGCCTCGGCGGGGGTGTTCATCAGGGCGGCGTAGCCGGTGTTGATCTCCAATTCGATCTTCGCGCCGCAGGCCGACGCCACGCCGTCGCAGATGGCGCGGATCCGCGCCTTCAGGTGCTCCCGCAATTCCGGGTCGGCGGCGCGCAGTGTGCCATGGAGCTCCACATGGTCGCAGACGACGTTCGGCGCGTCTCCGCCGCGAATGACGCCCAGCGACAGCACCGCGGGCAGCAGCGGCGAGGCGCTCCGGGAGACGACGGTTTGCAGCATCGTGATCAGCTGGGCGGCGCAGACGATGGCGTCCACGCCCAGATGGGGCCGCGCCGCGTGGCTGGATGCGCCGTTGACGGCGATGTGGATCTCGTCGGTGGAGCCGTTCAGGCAGCCGGGGCGGGTGTCGATCCGGCCCACGTTCATATAGGGCTGCACATGCAGGCCGTAGACCGCGTCCACGCCCTCCAGCACGCCCGCCTCCACCATGGGCTTCGCGCCGCCCACCGTCTCCTCGGCGGGCTGGAACAGCAGCCGCACATTGCCCCGCAGGCGCTGCCGCATGTCCCCCAGCAGACGCGCCGCCCCCAGCTGGATCGCCATGTGCATGTCGTGGCCGCAGGCGTGCATCCACCCCTCGTGTTCAGACCGGAAGGGGCAGCCCTGGGGCTCGGTCACGGGCAGGGCGTCCATGTCGGCCCGCAGCGCCACCGTCGGCCCGGGCCGGCCGCCCCGCAGGTCGGCCACGATCCAGGTGCGCTCGGTGGCCCGGGGGATGGACAGCGCCTCCAGCTGCTCAAGCAGGCAGGCCTGGGTCTTGAATTCGCTGAAGCCGTTCTCCGGGATGCGGTGCAACGCCCGCCGGACCTCAACCATCCAGGGGGCAATCTTCCGGGCTTCGCTGTAGAGATCGTTCACATTCATGTCTGTCATCATCCTTTCAGCCGTTGACGATGACCCTGTATCCCTCTGAGGGGGTGAGGACGCCCGCGCCGTCGTCCCAGCCCAGGCGGGTCAGCGCATATTCGCCCCGCTCGTAGCCGTAGCCGTCCCCGGCGTCGTCGTACAGGTCAAACGCGCCGTCCGCGCCGCGCCAGACGTGGATTTCCAGCGGCCCCTCGGGGGGCTGGCCGGCGTATTGCAGGCCGTTGGCCATGGGAATGACGGCCCCGGCGCGCACGAACAGCGGCATCCGCTCCAGCGGCGCGTCCACCGTCACCTCGCCTCCGCCCGGATGGCGCTCGCCGGTCCAGAAGTCGTACCAGTCGCAGCCGGCGGGCAGGTAGCAGGTACGCTGCTTCGCCTTGTCCAGGGGCGCGCTGTTTCGGCCGTAGTACATCGCCTCGGTCACCGGGTACACCAGCAGCGACGGCCCCAGCATGAACGCGTCGTCGGTGGCCGCGGCCCGCCTGTCCCTCGGGAAGTCGAACAGCAGCGGGCGCAGCATCATGCCGTTGTTCCGCCAGACGCCGCCCGCCAGGGAATAGATGTAGGGCATCAGCCGGTAGCGCAGCGCGATGGTCGCCGCGATGGCGTCGTAGAAGGGCTCGCCCGGCTTGCCGAAGTTCCAGATCTCCCGGGGGGTGTCGGTGCCGTGGGAGCGGAACATGGGCAGGAAGGCGCCGAATTGCAGCCAGCGCACGTACAGCTCCCGGTAGCCCAGGTCCGCCACGCCCTGCTCGTAATCGCCCTGCCAGAACCACTTGGGGGTGGGGTCGCCGTCGCAGCCGCAGCCCCGACCCCGCCAGTTTTCCCGCACCACGAAGAAGCCGCCGATGTCCAGCGTCCACCAGGGGTAGCCGCTGGCGGCCATGGACAGGCCCTCGGCGATCTGGGCCTTCAGCACGTCCCAGCGGGCGCTGATGTCCCCGGACCACAGCACCGCGCCGTAGCGCTGGCTGCCCACATACCCTGAGCGGGTCAGGTTCAGCACCCGCCTGTCCGGGGCGTCCCTCCGCTGGTTTTCATAGATGCCCCGGGCGTGGACCAGGGCGTACAGATTGGCCTGGGCGGGGTCGAGGAACCGCTTATGCTCGTCGCCCACCAGGCGGAAGCGCTCCTCGGGCGAACGCCTGACCTCGCCACCCCAGTCCGGGCCGGAGAAGGGCTCGGTGGAATCGCACCACCAGGCGTCGAAGCCGCCGTCGAACAGCTCGGCCTTCGCCTGCCGCCAGTACAGCGCCCGGGCCTCGGGGTTGAAGGCGTCGTAGGTGGCCAGGTCGTTCAGCAGCCAGCCCCTTTCGCTGAACTGGTCATGATCCACGGTGCCGCTGTTCATGTTGGGCCATACGGAAACCATGGCGTGGGCGTGCATGGCGTGGATCTCGTCCATGCGCTGGCGAAGGTCGCCGTAGCGGGCCGGGTCCACCCGCTTTTCGCCCCAGCGGTCCTCGCGCCAGGTGTGCCAGTCCTGCACCACGCCGTCCAGGGGCACGTTCAGCGCGCGATACCGGCGCACCACGTCCGAAAGCTCCGCCGCCGTGCGGTAGCGCTCCTTCGACTGGATGTAGCCGAAGGCCCACTTCGGCGGCAACGCGGCCCGGCCCGTCAGCCGCCGCAGGGCGTCGATGATGGCGTCGAAGGGGTTCGGGATGCGCCCGTCCCCGGTGATGACGTAGTAATCCAGCTGGGCCACGGTGTCCATGGAGAGAGAGCCGCCCCCGGCGTCGTCCTCAAAGGTCATCAGGCTGCCGCAATCCACCAGTACGCCGTAGCCCCGGTCGGACAGGAAGAAGGGCATGGGGATGCGCATGTTGTGCTGGTACAGGTAGTGGGTTTGATGGCGGTGGTTCCAGACGCCGTCCTCCCCCTGGCCGAGGCCGTGGATGCCCTCATCATCGGCGAAATCGAAGCGCAGCTTTGCCGTCCAGGCCTGCCGGTCCACCACGGGCACGAGGTTCTTGATGAAGTTGCGCTCGCCGTCTACGGTCTTGATCCGCTCGATCACCGGAGCCTCGCCGCCGGTGGTGGTGCGGATCACGTCCCGGGCCTCCAGGTCGTGCCCGGCCTCCCGCAGCAGGACCTCGCCGGTATCCGCCCTTCGCCAGGTCAGCCGGTTTGAGGCGCGGTCGTACTCCGCCAGGAGCCCGCCCGAGCGCATTCGCACACCCTGGGCGTCCTGCCTGACATCGGCAAATTCCCCGGCGTCCTCGGGCATTTCCGGGGTTTGCAGCAGCATCGAGGGCGGGGCGACAACGGCTTCCTTCGTATGCGCGACCCGGATCACCCCCGGCAGCACCGCCTCCAGCCGGTACAGCCCGTCAGCGGCATTGAATTCGATGATATGATTCATAACGCACCTCTGATATGTGGTCGGGTGTGTAAATTCTGACTGAACAGATATCGTGCCTAAAACAACGGGTCGGTGGTCCATCCCTTCGGCATAGCCCCCGCCATCCCGGCATATGCTGTCCCGACAGCGCGGGCGGGGAGGAGGTGTTGCATATGCGGATACCCTGGGAACTGGTGTTGTCCTTCGCCATCGGGCTGACCCTGCTGTGCCTGATCGGCTACCTGCTCCTGGTGCCGATGCGATTCATGTGGCGGCTGGTGGCAGGCGGCGTAATGGGCGCGCTGGCCCTGATGCTGGTGAACCTGCTGGGCGCTCTGGTGGGCTTTGGGGTGGAGATCAACCCCTTCACCGCCATGGCCGTGGGCTTCCTCGGCCTGCCCGGCGCGGCGCTGGTCGTGGCACTGAGGCTGCTGATGTAGCGGCGAAGTCATTCCGCCTCGCAGCAGAAGGGCCCGGACTGTGGACGGCCCGTCTGCATCCAGGTCCGGGTCATCACCTCGTCGGCGAGTATGGCGCAGCCGATCCCGGCGAGGTCGTCGGGATCCATGCCGCTGACCTTGTACAGCAGGCCGTCGTCGGGCAGGTACAGCAGGCCATCCCCGGGCTTCCGGGCCATCCACCGCGTCAGGGCCTCGTCTCCCTCTGAATACTCGGGGATGAAGCCCAGGGTGAAGGCCTGCCACAGGGCGCCCACGTGCCGCCGACCGGGCAGGCACTGCTTCTTCGCGGCCTTGCGATTGGCCTCGGGCACGAAGGCGTTGAGCCACGCCTTGCCCCAACCGTCGGCGAGCTTCATGGGGAGGCGCTCATGGGCGACGCCCCGGCCCTCCAGGAGGGCTTCGACCGCGCCCGCCCTTCGAAGCCGCGCCAGCGTCGCCCGGTCGCCGTCGTCCAGCGGCGCGGCGTCCAGCAATTCCGGGCGGCGCTCCAGCGTCAGCGCGAGGGACTGCTCCCGCCGCCAGGCGGTGATGTCCGCGTGGTTGCCGCCCAGCAGCACCCCGGGCACCCTCCTGCCCCGGAAGTCGGCGGGGCGGGTGTACTGGGGATACTCCAGCAGGCCGGTGGTGAAGCTCTCGTCCGCGCTGGATTCCTCCGAGCCCAGCACCCCGGGCACCAGCCGCGCCACGGCGTCGATCACCACCAGCGCCCCCAGCTCGCCGCCGGTAAGCACATAGTCGCCGATGGACAGCTCCTCGTCGATCACCGCGTCCAGCGCCCGCTGGTCCACGCCCTCGTAGTGGCCGCACAGCAGCGCCAGCTCGTCCTCCTTCGCCAGCGCCTCGACGATGCGCTGGTTCAGCGTCCGCCCCCGGGGGGACAGGTAGACGCGCCTTCCGGACCAGGACTCGGGCAGGTTGGCCGCGAAGGCGTCCACGATGGGCTGGGCCGCCATCACCATGCCCGCGCCGCCGCCGAAGGGATAATCGTCGGTGTTGCGGTGCTTTTCGGTGGAATAGTCCCGGATGTCGATCAGCTCCACCTGTAAAAGCCCGGCGGCGATGGCCCGCCCCAGTATGGACTGGGAGAGCATGGGCCGCAGCATGTCGGGAAACAGCGTAAAGACCTTAATCCTCATCGAACACCGCCACCTCGTCCAGCCGCTTGCCGTTCAGGCGCATCTCGCCGGCCTGCAGGTCTACCGCCAGCACCACGCTCTTCAACGCCGGCACCAGCACCTCGCCCAGAGGGCCCTTGAACACGTACACGTCGTTGCCCCCGGGCTGCATCACGTCGGTGATCTTCCCCAGGTCGCGACCGTCGTCCACGACGCCCCGCAGGCCGTACAGGTCGGTGATAAAGTTGGTGTCCCCGTCCAGCTCGACGGCGTGGGCCCGGTCGATGTACAGCAGCGTGCCCCGCAGCTTCTCGGCCATGTCCCGGTCGGTGACGCCCTCCACGTTCATGAATACCGCGTCCGCCCCCAGGCGGTTCACGGTGATTTTCAGCGGCGCATAAACCCCGTCTTTCTCGGTATATACGTTCTCAAGCCCCTTGAAGCGCTCCGGGTCGCAGGTACAGGGCCGCACCTTGACCTCCCCCCGCACCCCCTGGGGCTTGGTGATCTCGCCGATCATCAGGTATTGTGACAGCATGTGGTTTCCTCCTTTGGGAAATTCCGATTTGTCGCGTTGCGGCAAATCAGAATTTGCGCTCTTCCAACATTATACCGCCGGCCACGGTGAAATGCAAATGAATTATGTTGTCGGCAAAATTCACCCAGTTTTTCTTGATAAACCCTTCTCGCCGATATACAATGGGGCCATGTGAATATGAATCGGGAGGCCACTGCCATGAATGAAACCAAAAAGGCGGTCATCAGCGTGCTGGGCACGGACAGGAAGGGCATCATCGCCCAGGTGAGCCGCATACTCTACGAAAACGACGCCAACATACTGGACATCACCCAGACCATCGTCTCCGGGCTGTTC
Organism: Clostridia bacterium; assembly: GCA_017512905.1. Lineage (GTDB taxonomy): Bacteria > Bacillota > Clostridia > Christensenellales > Aristaeellaceae > UBA2862. The sequence continues at coordinate 1,697 of JAFWEL010000075.1, read as the reverse complement.
AGCATGATCCTGATCGCGGACGTGTCGTCCGACGCCTGCTCCTTTGACACGCTGAAGACCGAGCTGGACGCCCTGGGGGACCGCATCGGCGTGCAGATCCGCACCCAGCGCAGCGAAATCTTTGAAGCGATGCACCAGATCTGAGGAGGCGCGACAACCATGCATATGATCAACACCTCTGAGATCCTGGAAACCCTGAACATGATCGACCACCAGAAGCTGGACGTGCGCACGATCACCATGGGCATATCGCTGCTCTCCTGCGTCACCGACGACGAGGACCGGCTCTGCGACAACATCTACGACCTCATCACCCGCCAGGCCGAGCGCCTGGTGACGGTGGGTCGCCAGATCGAGCGGGACTACGGCGTGCCCATCGTCAACAAGCGCATCTCCGTGACCCCCGCGGCGCTGGTCACCGGCGCGATCAAGCACCCGGTGAAGGTGGCCCGGGCGCTGGACAGGGCGGCCAAGACCGCCGGCGTGGACTTCATCGGCGGCTATTCCGCGCTGGTGCAGAAGGGCATCACCGGGGCCGACCGGCGGCTGATCGAGTCCATCCCCGAGGCGCTGGCCACCACCGACCTGGTGTGCTCGTCGGTGAACGTGGGCTCCACCCGCTCGGGCATCAACATGGACGCCGTGCGCCTGATGGGCGAAACGGTGAAGGCCACCGCCGGGGCCACCGCCCAGAGCGGCGGACTGGGCTGCGCGAAGCTGGTGGTGTTCTGTAACGCCGTGGAGGACAACCCCTTCATGGCCGGCGCGTTCCATGGCCCCGGCGAGGGCGATTGCGCCGTCAGCGTGGGCGTCAGCGGCCCCGGCGTGGTGAAGGTGGCCCTGGAGGGCGTGAAGGACGCGCCCTTCGACGAGGTGGCCGAGACCATCAAGCGCACCGCCTTCCACATCACCCGGGTCGGCCAGCTGGTGGCCCGGGAGGCCAGTCGCCGCCTGGGCGTGCCCTTCGGCATCGTCGATCTCTCCCTGGCCCCGACCCCGGCGGTGGGCGACTCGGTGGCCGCCATCCTGGAGGAGATGGGCCTGGAAACCTGCGGCGCCCACGGCACCACCGCCGCGCTGGCGCTGCTCAACGACGCGGTGAAGAAGGGGGGCGTGATGGCCTCGTCCCACGTGGGCGGGCTCTCCGGCGCGTTCATCCCCGTCAGCGAGGACATCGGCATGATCCACGCCGCCGAGAAGGGCGCGCTGTCCCTGGAGAAGCTGGAGGCCATGACCTGTGTCTGCTCGGTGGGCCTGGACATGATCGCCATCCCCGGCGACACCCCCGCCGAGACCATCGCCGCCATCATCGCCGACGAGGCCGCCATCGGCATGGTCAACAACAAGACCACCGCCGTGCGCGTGATCCCCGCCCCCGGCAAGCAGGTGGGGGACAGTGTGGAGTTCGGCGGCCTGCTGGGCCACGCCCCGGTCATCCCCGTGCGCACGCTGGACGCCGCACCGTTCATCAGAAGGGGTGGCCGCATCCCCGCGCCGCTGCACAGCCTGAGGAATTGAGGCCGGGAGGATAATTGTTCAGTCGTAGGCAAATTCTGATGGCGTTAGTCAGAATATGGGGTGACGGACTCCTTCCGGCCCCTACGGGGCCACCTCCCTCTGAGAGGGAGGCTTTGGGAAAGTGCTGGAAACAGGGCCTTTTTAAGGCTCCCTCCCAGAGGGAGCTGTCAGCCGCAGGC
>JAFWEL010000164.1 GCA_017512905.1 Clostridia bacterium | reverse complement strand
TACCGCGGCTTGATTCTCTATTTTGTTATGTTAATACATCCTTAACTTTCACCGCCCCCTCGGGGGCGCCCCTGCTGGCGGCCCCTGCTCTTCTCACTTCCCCCTCCCGTTCCGTTTTCCCCAGATCTATTTTACACCGTCCCGGCGAGATATTACACCCGCAAAGGCTTGTTAACTTATATTGCATTGACGGGTGTGCGGCAAATGTGTATAATAAACCGGATTTTGAAATATCGACGACGATAAGGAGAATTGCTGCTATGAATGACATTGTGAATTACGTGTCCAGGGAGCTGGGCGGGGCGTCCACAGGCCTGACTGTGGCGTACCTGATCGTGGGCGTGATGATCCTGATCATGTCGGTGGTGTGCCTGGTGCTGGAGATCCGCGTGTGGCTGTGCTACCGCAAGGCCAACAAACGGGGTATCTCCACCCACATGACCGGCATTGAGAGCGCCCGTTTTGTGCTGGACAAGTCGGGCCTGACCCAGGTCAAGGTGCGCAAGGCCGGCTTCCTGCGGGAGGCGATCTTCGGCAACTACTACAACGTGGCCACCAAGACCATCTATCTGCGCTCCTGGCTGGGCAAGATTGACGACAGGATGACGGTGACCTCCACCGCCCTGGGCGTGCAGAAGGCGGCCGTTGCCCGCCTGTGCGAGGAGGGCGACGCCGAGGCCAGGACGCGGGGCAAGCTGTCCCTGCTGGGCATCTTCGGGCCGCTGCTGTTCATCCCGGTCATCCTCATCGGCATGCTCATCGACATGCTGGTGATGAAGGACATTACAATTATCTCCTACGTTTCCATGGCCGTCAGCGGCCTGCTCCTGGTGGCCGGCTTCATCGTCACCTGGCTGAACATCCCCGTGGAGAAGCGGGCCAACAAGCTCGCCCTCAAAATGATGCGGGAATACGGCCTCGCCAACGAGGACGAGCTGCAGATGATGGCCGAGGTCTACGACGCCTACATCCTGTCCTACATCGCCCAGTTCATCCTCGAGGTGCTGCGCGTGGTGCAGTGGATCCTGGAGATCATCATCAAGATCCAGAACAACAAGAGCGAATGAGCATGATATCAAAGGGGACGGTCGCGAGCGACCGTCCCCTTTGAAATTGAGTGGCTCTTCAGTCAGAATTTGCCTACGCTTGAACAGTTACGAATTTAAATCACTTCCACCTTGATCAGATTCGTGTTGCCCGACTTGCCGTTGGTGACGCCGCCGGTGATGACGATCTTGTCGCCGCTCTTCAGTCCCAGCTTTTCCTTTGCCAGCTGGGTGGCCACGTAGAACAGCACGTCGGTGGAGGTGTATTCCACGCTCAGCGCCGGCATCACGCCCCAGGACAGGGCCAGCTTGCGCATGGTGTGCTCGCTGGTGGTGACGCCGAGGATGTCCACCGGGGCGCGGAAGCGGGAGATCATCCGCACGGTGCCGCCGGAGAGGGAGCAGGCTACGATGGCCTTCGCTCCCACGTCGATGGCCATGGCGCAGACCGCGTGGCTGATGGCGTCCACGGTGGAGTGGGTGACGAACTGGTTGTCGTGGAAGCGCTGGGCATAGTCGATTTCCCCCTCGGTGGCCTCGGCGATCTTCGCCATCACGGCCACCGATTCCACCGGGTGCTTGCCCGCGGCGGTCTCGCCGGAGAGCATCACCGCGCTGGTGCCGTCGTACACGGCGTTAGCCACGTCTGAAATCTCGGCCCGGGTGGGGCGGGGGTTGTGGATCATCGACTCCAGCATCTCGGTGGCGGTGATCACCCGCTTGCCGATCAGGCGGCACTTGGTGATCAGCTTCTTCTGGACGGCGGGCAGCTGTTCGTAGGGGATCTCCACGCCCATGTCGCCGCGGCCGATCATGATGCCCTCGCAGGCCTCGCAGATCTCCTCCACATTGTCGATGCCCGACTGGTTCTCCAGCTTGGCGATCAGGCTGATGTGGCTGCCGCCGTTGGCGTTCAGGAAGGAACGCACGTCAATCAGGTCCTGCTTGCGGGAAACGAAGGAGCAGGCCACGTAATCCACGCCGTTTTCTATGCCGAACAGCAGGTCGGCCTTGTCCTGCTCGGACAGGTAGATCTGGTTGAGCACCTTGCCGGGGAAGCTCATGCTCTTGCGGTCGGAGAGCTCGCCGCCGATGGCGACGGTACAGCGCACCTCGGGCCCGACGATCTCATTGACATCCAGCGCCAGCAGGCCGTTGTTCACCAGTACCCGGTCGCCGGGCTTCAGGTCGTCGGCCAGGCCGGCGTAGTTGACGGAGACCTGGGTTTCGTCGCCGGGCACGTCGTCCACCCGCAGGGTGAAGGACGCGCCCTCCTTCAATTGAACGGGGCCGTTTTTGAACGTCTTGATGCGGTACTCCGGACCCTTCGTGTCCAGCATGATGGCGATGGGCAGGTTCAGCTTCTCCCGCACGCGCACGATGGTGTCGATCTTGGCCTTGTGCTCCGGATGGGTGCCGTGGGAGAAGTTGATGCGGGCGATGTTCATACCGGCCTCGCACATGGCGGTCAAAACCTCTTCCGATTCGCTGGCCGGACCGATGGTGCAGATGATCTTGGTCTTTCTCATGGGTGTCACCTCGTCTGATGTTCGTGGGCTGGGGGTAGGATTTGAGGATGGAAATACTGATTTGTCGCGGGCTTGCGCCCGTTTGAAGGGGGACAGGTCCCCCTTCAATACATCCTCCTCAGATTTGCCTGAAATCGTCCTAAAGGACTAGCTTCGCGTCGCAGGCGATTTCCGGGCGGCAAATCTGCAAGGAAGCCTTTTTTG
>JAFWEL010000074.1 GCA_017512905.1 Clostridia bacterium | reverse complement strand
GGACAGGTCCCCCTTCAATACATCCTCCTCAGATTTGCCTGAAATCGCAGGCGATTTCCGGGCGGCAAATCTGAAAGGAAACGATTTTTGCTCTGGTCGGCAGGCTCCCTGCCGCAAAAATCGCCCCGCCCGCGGCGTACACGCCGCCGCGTACGATTAAAGATCGGGGCGCTACCGCCCCCGATACCCCCGGTAAGTTAGCCAAAGGGGAGTTCGTCATCAGCTCGATAAATCAGAATTTCCTTCCCCATCAACCATTACAGGAGGTCGCATTTATGAATCGTTATCTTGAAATCTCCCCCGAGGTCCAGTCCGCGCTCGCGGAGGGCAAGCCTGTTGTAGCCCTGGAATCCACGATCATCAGCCACGGCATGCCCTACCCCCAGAACGTGGAGACGGCCATGAATGTGGAGAGGATCGTGCGGGAGAACGGCGCGGTGCCGGCCACCATCGCCATCATCGGCGGCAGGCTGAAGGCCGGGCTCTCGGCAGACGAGATCGAATACCTGGGCAAGAAGGGCTACGATGTGACGAAGGCCAGCCGCCGGGATCTGCCGGTGCTGGTGGCCCGGGGCGCGGATGGCGCCACCACCGTGGCCACCACGATGATCATCGCGGCCATGGCGGGTATCCGGGTGTTCGCCACCGGCGGCATCGGCGGCGTGCACCGCGGAGCCGAGGTCACCATGGACATCTCAGCTGACCTGGAGGAGTTGGCCCGCACTCCTGTGCTGGTGGTGTGCGCCGGAGCCAAGTCAATCCTGGACCTGGGCCTGACGCTGGAATACCTGGAGACCAAGGGTGTGCCGGTGATCGGCTACGGCACCTCGGAACTGCCCGCCTTCTACACCCGCAAGAGCGGCTTCGGCGTGGATTACCGACTGGATACCCCCGATGAGGTGGCCGCAGCCTTCCGGGCCAAGCTGGAAATGGGGCTTGAGGGCGGCATGCTGGTGACGAACCCCATTCCCGAACAATACAGCATGGACCCCGACGTGATCAATAGGGCCATCGACGAAGCCGTGGCCGAAGCCCACGCGAAAGGCATCAGGGGCAAGCAGACCACCCCCTTCCTGCTGGCCAAGATCAAGGACCTCACCGGCGGCGACAGCCTCGCCAGCAATATCCGGCTGGTATACAACAACGCCGCCCTCGCCGCAAAGGTAGCGGGGAAACTTGACAAATTCTGAATAGATACCGATTGAGATTAGTATTAGATTGAATAGTATAAAAAGCCGTTCGGCATGCGCGGATGATTTCGCGCATGCCGAACGGCTTCATTAATGTATTACGCATGGGCCAGCACCGACGCGGGGGTCTTTTTCTCCATCTCCTCCTCGAGGACGCGGTAAGCCACCTTGCCCACCAGGGTCTTGGGCAGGTCGTCGCGGAACTCGATGTCATAGGGCATGGCGTACTTGGCCACGTGCTTGCGGCAGTAGTCCATCAGCATCTGGCGGGTGGTGTCCGAGGGCTCAAAGCCGGGCTTGAGCACCACGAACGCCTTGACCTTCTGCATCTTGTAGGGGTCGCGCACGCCGATGACGCAGCTCATGTGCACCGCCTCATGGGCGTCGAGTATGTTCTCTATCTGGGAGGGGTAGACGTTATATCCGCTGGTGATGATCATGCGCTTGATGCGCTGGCGGAAGTAGATGAAGCCCTCGTCGTCCATCACGCCCAGGTCGCCGGTGTGGATCCAGGTCATGCCGTCGGCGTGGACGCGCCGGGTCTGGGCGGTCTCCTGGGGATGCTTGACGTACTCCAGCATCACGGTGGGGCCGGCCAGGCAGATCTCGCCCTCCTCGCCGTAGGGCACCTCGTCCTCGGTGCCCACCTTGACGATCTTGTAGTAGGTATCCGGGAACGGTATGCCGATGGAGCCCTCCTTGGCCTTGGTCAGCGGCGTCAGGCAGGAGGCGGTGACGCACTCGGTGGTGCCGTAGCCCTCGCGGACCTCGATGGTCGCGCCGTGGTCCTTCAGGAACTTGTCGAAGCGCTTTTTCAGCTCTGTGGGCAGGCTGTCACCGCCGGAGAACACGCCCTTCAGGCAGGAAAGATCCAGGTCGTCCAGATTCGGGATGCGCAGCAGCGCCTCGTACAGCGTGGGCACGCCGGCGATAAGGTTGGGCTTGTACTTGCGCAGCAGCTCGGCGTAGGTCTGGGGCGTGAACCGGGGCACCAGTATGCAGCTCGCGCCGTTCGCCAGCATGGAATGGATGCTCACGCCCAGGCCGAAGCCGTGGAACATGGGCATGATGGCCAGCATCTTGTCGCCGGGATTGCAGAAGGGGTTGGCGGCGATGATCTGCTGGGCCAGGGCGTTGAAGTTCAGGTTGGACAGCAGTATGCCCTTGGTGATGCCGGTGGTGCCGCCGCTGTAGAGGATCACCGCAGGGTCATCGGCCTTGCGGGGCACCCGGGGATCGCCGGTATAATTCTTCCCCGCGGCGATGAAGTCCTTCCACAGCACCACGTTCGCGCCCTTGGGCACCTTGGGGATCTTGCGGCCCTGGGTCAGCGCGTAGCCCAGTTTCATCAGCGGGGAAAGCGCGTCCTTCACGGTGGCGATGATCAGGTGCTTCAGGCAGGGGGTATCCCTGCGGATGGCGGCGAACTTGCCGTAGAACTGGTCCAGCGTCAGCGCCGCGACGGACTCGGAATCGTTCAGGTAGAATTCGATCTCGCCCTCGGCGGACAGGGGGTGCACCATGTTGGCGATGGCGCCCACCATGTTCACCGCGTAGAACATCACCACGGTCTGGGGCGCGTTGGGCATGCAGATGGTGACCTTGTCCCCCTCCCTGATGCCCAGCTGGCGCAGGGCCCGCGCGCAGGCGTGAATCTGGTCCACCATCTTCGGATAGGCGGTGTTGGAGCCCATGAACTCATAGGCGGTGATATTGGGGTACTTCACCCCCATCTTCTCCACGGCCTCGACCATGGTGCCCTGGAAATAGTCCAGGTGCATGGGAACCTCGCCCATAAAGGGCGCCCAGGGCGTCTTCACTGCGCTTTGCATATCAATACTCAACCTCCTCATTGGCGGGACGATCCAGCAGTTCAGGATTCTCAATCAGCTTCTTCAGCAGGCGCACGGTCTTGGCGTAGTAATAGCCGTCGGCAATGCGCTCATCCAGGGTGATGCCCACGTCGAGCATCGTGCGCATCTCGAAGGTGCCGTCCTCGTGGAACACGGGCTTGCGGGCCTTTTCGCCGATCACCACGAACACCGAGGTGGTGCCCCAGTTGCTCAGGTGGTGGTAGCCGGCGTTCAGCTTGATGCTGCCCAGGTTGGTCAGGAAGACGGAAGCGTAATTGGGATCGGCCTTGATCAGATCATAGGGCACCTTGCCGTAAAAATCCAGGCGGTGCAGGATGAAGATCACGATGCGCATCAGCCACCGGGGCAGGTGGGTGAACTTCTCCATGCCCGCGGTGGAATTGTCCATCTTGTCCGAGCGGCACTCGAAGATCTCCTCCATGATGCGCCCGTGGAGCGTGTCGATGGTGGTCTCCGGCGGAAACTTGATGAAGGCCAGGCCCTCGTCGGCGTTGTCCTTGAACTGCTTCTTCACCACGAAGCCCAGGCTGAGGTCATCCCGCTGGTACAGCCGGCAGCCCTTGATGAAGCGGTTCATCTGGGGCCGCAGCGTAAAGGTCTTCACAATCGCCGCGCACACGGCGTGGAAGATGGTGTAGCGGTGAGCCTTGTCCAGGCTCTCGTTCTTCTTCTCCAGGAAGGCCTCCAGATTCGTCAGGTCAAATTCCTCGCGGATAAAGGCTTCGTTGTCGGCCCGGTTCGGATACAAGTAGGGCATAAACCAGTGCAGCGGATCGATATCCCGCACCAGCGTCGCGTCGAAGCGATCCCCCATCCGCTTCTCCTGCGTGGCCATCTATCATTCCCCCCTCAATGTTCTGATTATATGCCGGTCGCGGCGCGTCCAGCGATTATCCATTATAATCGGTTTATTTTATCACAGTCATGTCAACTTTTCCAGCGCGGCGGGCCCTTGTTTCACAAAACTCAACGCGCGGGACGTGGAAAATAACTGTAGGTTAATATCATAAGGTTTTTGAATTTATGTGATATTATATCTTCTTATATGATATGGTTTTTAAAACCACAATGAAACACTCCCCAGCCTTCAACATCGCACAAAATTCATAAAAAAGGTATTTACAAATGGTCTGAGATGTGTTATACTATCTCCTGTCGTCGAGAGATGGGGCATTAGCTCAGTTGGCTAGAGCGCTACACTGGCAGTGTAGAGGTCAGGGGTTCGAGTCCCCTATGCTCCACCAAAACCCATCTCCCGCCCGACAGACATGGGGCATTAGCTCAGTTGGCTAGAGCGCTACACTGGCAGTGTAGAGGTCAGGGGTTCGAGTCCCCTATGCTCCACTTTTTTATGCAAAGAATCCGAACCGGTGCGGTTCGGATTCTTTGGTATTCGCCGGACCCCACGGCGGCGGCCATCCGCCGCCACCCCATCCCGATAAAACCAACCCACAGAGGGTTCTGTTCAGCCGGGTAAATTCTGATTTGTCGCGGGCTTACGCCCGCTTGAAGGGGGACAGGTCCCCCTTCAATACATCCTCCTCAGATTTGCCTGAAATCGCAGGCGATTTCCGGGCGGCAAATCTGCAAGGAAGCCTTTTTTGCTCTGGTCGACAGGCTCCCTGCCGCAAAAAAGGCCCCGCCCGCGGCGTACACGCCGCCGCGTACGATTGAAGATCGGGGCGCTCCGCCCCCGATACCCCCGGTAAGTTAGCCAAAGGGGAGTTCCTCATCAGCTCGATAAATCAAAATGACGTTAGTCAGAATATGGGGTGACGGACTCCTTCCGGCCCCTACGGGGCCACCTCCCTCTGAGAGGGAGGCTTTGGGGAAGTGCTGGAAACAGGGCCTTTTTAAGGCTCCCTCCTAGAGGGAGCTGTCAGCCGCAGGCTGACTGAGGGAGTCATCACCCTACTTCCCGACTAACACCATCAAAATTTACAGCTTTCTCAGCGCCGCCTCCAGGGCGGTCTTCTGGCTGGTGCCGGCGTCCACCTGCTTGATAACCCTCGCGGGGCAGCCGGCGACGACGGCGTTGTCGGGCACATCCTCGATGACGATGGCCCCGGCGGCGACCACCGCGCCCTTGCCCACGTGCACGCCCTCGATCACCACGGCGTTGGCGCCGATGAGCACGTTGTCCTCGATGATGACCGGCGTGGCGGAGGCCGGCTCGATCACCCCGGCCAGCACCGCGCCCGCGCCCACGTGGCAGTTTTTGCCCACGGTGGCCCGGCCGCCCAGCACCGCGCCCATGTCGATCATGGTGCCATCTCCGATGACCGCGCCGATGTTGATGATCGCGCCCATCATGATGACGGCGTTCTTGCCGATGGTCACCCGCTCGCGGATCACCGCGCCGGGCTCGATGCGGGCGGGCACGGCCTTCATGTCCAGCAGCGGCACACCGCTGTTGCGCCGGTCGTTCTCGATGACGATGTCCTCGATGTTGTCCCTATTCTGTTCGATGATGTCGGCCAGCCTGGCCCAGTCGCCGAACACGATCTTATCCCCCGCGCCGAACACCTTCGCGTCGCCGTAGTCGATGGGGGCCTTTTCCTTGATGTACAGCTTCACCGGCGTCTTCTTCTCGGAATTGGCGATGTAGTTGATCAGCTCCTGCGCGTTCATTCGGATCACCTCACTCTATGATGCTTCTCATGTCGTACATGCCCGGGGCCCTGCCCACGATGAACGCCGCGGCGGCCAGCGCGCCCTGGGCGAACAGGGACCGGTTTTCGGCCTCGTGCTTCAGGGTGATGGTCTCGCTGCCGGTGGCGATGATGATCTCGTGGGTGCCCACCTCGTTGCCCAGGCGCAGCGAATGGATGCCGATCTCAGCCTTCGTCCGCTTGCCGTTCTCGTGGCGGCCGATGACAAATTCCGCCCCGGGCCGGGCCTCCCTGATGCGCCGGGCCAGCAGCAGCGCCGTGCCGCTGGGCACGTCCAGCTTCTGGTTGTGGTGCTTCTCAATGATCTCGATGTCCGCGTCGGGGAACACCGCCGCCGCCTTCTTCGCCAGGTCCGCCAGCAGCGCCACACCCAGGGACATGTTTGCCGACAGGAACACCGGCACGGCCTTCGCCGCGGCGTCGATCAGCGCCAGCTCCTCCGGGGTCTGGCCCGTGGTGGCGACGATCACCGGCAGATTTCTTTTGACGCAGTATTCCGTCACCTGGGCCGTGGCCGCGTGGTTGGAAAAGTCGATGACCACGTCCGCAGGGCCCTGGTAGGCCTCCAGCGTCCGCAGGCCCTCGCCCTCGCCGTAGCCGAAGTCCACCCGGGCGACGACACTGTGGCCGGCTTGGGCGGCGGCCGCGTCCACGATCCGCCCCATGCGCCCCTTCGCGCCGTTGATGATGATATTCATAGTCTATCCAGCCTCCGTAATGCTTCTGTGGTTCGCGGGAATACATCCTGCAGGGCTCCCCCTAAAACCCAAACCCCAAAACCTAAAACCTAAACTTCTATATCAGCCCATGGGCCTGCATGATGGTCTTGAGCTTCTCCCAGTGCTCAGGCTCCATGCGGGTCAGGGGCAGGCGCAGGTAGTTTTCGCACCAGCCCATGGCCGCCATGGCGGCCTTCACGGGGATGGGGTTGACCTCGCTGAACAGGGCGTTGATCAGGGGCAGGTAGTTCATTTGCAGCTTTGCCGCGCCGGCCAGGTCGCCCTTGAAGAAGCGCTCGCACATCGCGTGGGTCTGGGCGGGCATGACATTGGAAAGCACCGAGATCACGCCGCTGCCACCCATGGCCAGGATCGGCACCACCTGGTCGTCGTTGCCGGAGTAGATGTCCAGCTTGTCCCCCACCAGCCGCGCGGTCTCCACGATCTTGGAGATGTTGCCGTTGGCCTCCTTGATGGCCACGATGTTGGGGTGGTCGGCCAGGGCCAGGTAGGTGTTGGGCTCGATGCCCACGCCGGTGCGGGAGGGCACGTTGTAGAGTATGATAGGCCTGTCCACCGCGTCGGCGATGGCCGTGTACATGGCGATCAGGCCCTTCTGGGTGGCCTTGTTGTAGTAGGGCGTCACCACCAGCAGGGCGTCGGCCCCGGCCTCGCAGGAAAAGCGGGACAGGGTGATGGCGCGGCTGGTGTCGTTGGAGCCGCTGCCCGCGATGATGGGCACGCGCCCCGCCGCCCGCTCCACCGAGTAGCGGATGACCTCCTGGTGCTCGTCGTAGGTCAGGGTGGCGCCCTCGCCGGTGGTCCCGGCGATGACCAGCGCGTCGATGCCCTGTTCGATCTGCCAGTCGATCAGCCGGCCCAGGGCCTCGTAGTCCACCCCGGCGGAGGTCAGGGGGGTGATCAGCGCCGTGGCGGCGCCGCGGAAGATGGTCTGCTTGCTCATGGCGATTCTCCTCTTTGACGTTATTCCGCATATTGCAATCCACGCGATTATAATAAAACAGCCAATGCCCGTTGCATTCGCTGTGTGCCAATCGACATCGCCCACCCCGCAAAAGCGTGGCAGGGCCTCGATTAATCCATAGCGCTCCGCAAACGCGGCAGTCGAACGGATGTTGTCCGTTCGCCCAGACGGAGGCCGCCCTCTCCGTCTTCGGCAGCGGCCCCTTTCACGACCGGCAACGGCTTTGCGATGCCTTGCACCGGCCCTACTGATGACAACTGCGCCTCTATCCTTTAATCGCAATATTCGGTTATGGCATTATGCTATCACAAAAAAGGGCCCCTGTCAATGCGCCTGTATTAAATGTTCATTGCGTCGCCCTGCATATTCAAACATTTTTATGCATGATTATACATTTTCAACGAATAATAATACACATTTAACTTGCCTTAACCCCTATTTCGCCGTATAATCTTTGTATATTTATAAAGCGATTACTGGAGGCGGCACATGAAGCGGGTATTCATCGACGGCAGCGCGGGCACCACGGGCCTGCGCATACGCGAGCGTCTGGCCAATCGGAGGGAAATCGAGCTGGTGATCCTGCCCGAGGCGCTGCGCAAGGACCCCTCGGCCCGGCGGGACGCGCTGAACGGGGCAGACATCGCCTTCCTGTGCCTGCCGGACGCCGCCGCCATGGAGGCGGTGGCCCTGGTGGAGAACCCGGACACCGCCATCATCGACACCTCCACCGCCCACCGCACCGCCGAAGGCTGGGTCTACGGCTTTGCCGAGCTGCCCGGCCAGCGGGAACGCATCGCCGCGTCGAAGCGCATCGCCAACCCCGGCTGCCACGCCAGCGGGTTCATCGCGCTGATCGCGCCGCTGGTACACGCGGGGCTTATGAAAAAGGACGCCGCGCTGTGCTGCACATCGCTGACCGGCTATTCCGGCGGCGGCAAGAAGATGATCGCCGAATACGAGGCCGATGACCGCAGCCCCCTGCTGGACGCCCCGCGGCAGTACGGCCTGACCCAGCAGCACAAGCACCTGAAGGAAATGGTCGCGGTTTGCGGCCTTGAACAGGTCCCGGCATTCATGCCCATCGTGGGCGACTTCTACAGCGGCATGGAGGTCAGCGTTCCCCTGTTCGCGGGCCAGCTGAACGGCTCCATCGACGACGTGAAGGCGGCCTATCGCACGGCCTACGCCGGTCCCATCGTGAATTATGCCGAGGCCGCGGACGAGGCCGGCTTCCTGTCCGCGGGCGCGCTTTCGGGCCGGGACGACATGCAGATCAGCGTCGCCGGCAACGCAGCGCGCATCCTGGTGACGGCCCGCTTCGACAACCTGGGCAAGGGCGCCTCCGGCGCGGCCCTGCAGAACATGAACCTGCTGCTGGGCCTGGACGAGACGGAGGGACTGGTGATCGGCTGCCATGGATGAGGTACAGATTCTGCCCATGCTTGAGGACGACTACGACGCCGTCCGGGCGCTGTGGATGAGCATACGGGGCTTCGGCATCCGGGCGCTGGACGACTCCCGGGAGGACGTGACCCGCTTCATCCGCCGCAACCCCACCACCAGCGTGGTGGCGAAGGTGGATGGGCGCATTGTCGGCTCGATCCTCTGCGGGTCGGACGGCCGCCAGGGCGCGCTTTACCACGTCTGCGTCGCCCGGGAATACCGGCGGCGGCGCATCGGCACCCGCATGGTCGGCTATTGTATGGAAAGGCTGAAGGAGATGGGCATCAACAAGGTGTCGCTGATCGCCTTCGCCAACAACGACGTGGGCAACGCCTTCTGGCGGCAGATCGGCTGGAAGAAGAGCGACGTGAATTATTATGAGTTCGTGCTGAACGATAAGAATATCACAAGGTTTATAGGAGAGGACAATGAAGATTGACAACATTCCCGGCGGCGTGACGGCGGCGAAGGGCTTTAAGGCCGCCTGCTGCGCGGCGGGCATCAAGTATCAGGGCCGCACCGACATGGCCATGCTTGCCAGCGACGCCCCCTGCGCGGTGGCGGGCACCTTCACCAGCAACGTGGTCAAGGCCGCGCCGGTGATCTGGGATCGGGAAATCGTGCGAAAGGTCAAGGCGGCCCGGGCCGTGGTGGTCAACGCCGGCATCGCCAACGCGGCCACCGGCGAGACGGGCATGGAAATGTGCCGTCAGACCGCCGACTTCACCGCCCGGGCGCTGGGCATCCCCGCGAATCAGGTGCTGCTGGGCTCCACCGGCGTGATCGGGCCCAACCTGCCCATCGACCGCATCACCGCGGGCGTGGCCATGATGAAGGAAACCCTGTCGGACAGCATCGAGGCGGGCACCGCCGCCAGCCGGGCCATCATGACCACCGACACCGTCAACAAGGAGTGCGCCGTGGCCTTCACCCTGCCCGCCGCCGACGGCGAGGGCAGCGTCGAGGTCCACCTGGGCGGCATGAGCAAGGGCTCGGGCATGATCCACCCCAACATGTGCACGATGCTGGCCTACATCACCACCGACTGCGCCATCGACCCGGCCCTTTTGCAGCGGGCCGTCAGCGACGTGGTGACCGACACCTTCAACATGATCTCGGTGGACGGCGACACCAGCACCAACGACACGCTGCTGGTGCTGGCCAACGGCCTGGCGGGCAACGCGCCCGTCGCCGCCGGCAGCGCGGCCTATGAGACCTTCCGCGAGGCGCTGTTCACCGTCTGCCGGACGCTGGCCATCATCATGGCCGGGGACGGCGAGGGCGCGACCCACCTGGTGGAGATGAAGGTGACGGGCGTCGACACCAAGGACCACGCCCGGACGCTGGCGCGGTCGGTGGTGGGCTCCAGCCTGGTGAAGGCCATGATCTACGGCAAGGACGCCAACTGCGGCCGCGTGCTCTGCGCGCTGGGCTATTCGGGCGTGGACTTCGACCCGGCGGTGATCGAGCTTTACCTGGTGGGCGAGGGCGAAACCCTCTGCTTCTACAGGGACGGCTGTGTGCAGGCCTTTGACGAGGACAAGGCGCTGGAGATCCTCTCCGAAAAAGCGGTCCGCTTCCGCTGCGACATGAAGATGGGTTGCGAGGAGGCCACCGCCTGGGGCTGCGATTTGACCTACGACTATGTGAAGATCAACGGGGATTATCGATCCTGACAGGAGATACTATGAAAGACAGCTTTTCCAACGCCGAGCGGGCCGAGGTGCTGGTGCAGGCGCTGCCCTACATCCGGCGCTATGCCGGCAAGGTCGTGGTGGTGAAGTACGGCGGCAACGCCATGGTGAACGAGCAGCTGAAGCAGCAGGTCATGGAGGACGTGGTGCTGCTGTGGCTGATCGGCGTAAAGGTGGTGCTGGTGCACGGCGGCGGCCCGGAGATCAGCCAGACCATGAAGGCCCTGGGCAAGGAGGCCGTGTTCGTGGACGGCCTGCGGGTGACCGACCGGGAAACCGTTGACATCGTGCAGATGGTGCTGGCGGGCAAGATCAACAAGACGCTGGTCAACCTGCTGGAGATGAAGGGCGGCCAGGCCATGGGCATATCGGGCATGGACGGTCGGCTGATCGAGGCCGAAATCAAGGACGAGCGGCTGGGCTACGTGGGCGAGATCACCCACATCAACATCCGGCCCGTCACCGACCTGCTGGAGAAGGGCTACATTCCCGTGATCTCCACGCTGGGCTGCGACCGGCAGGGCAACGCCTACAACATCAACGGCGACACCGCCGCGGCCCGGGTGGCCGGGGCGCTGGAGGCCGAGCGCCTGATCATGCTGTCGGACATCCCCGGCCTGCTGCGGGACAAGGACGACCCCACCACCCTGATCCCCGAGCTCTCCGTCATGGAGGCGGCGCGGCTGCGCCAGGAGGGCGTCATCTCCGGGGGCATGATCCCCAAGATGGAATGCTGCGTTGAGGCCATCCGCCGGGGCGTGAAGAAGGTCATCATTATGGACGGCCGCGTCCCCCACTCCATACTGATGGAGCTGCTCACCGACGAGGGCGCGGGCACGATGGTGAAGGGCGCGAGAGAATAAACAGAGTTTAGAGTTCTGCGCCATCATCTAAACTCTTAACTCTTTTCAAAATGCAACCACCTGTCAGGAGGACGATCGCAATGAGCAATACGCAGACATTGGACAAAACCTACATCGCCAACACCTACGCCCGCTTCCCGGTGGAGCTGGTTTCGGGCAAGGGTTCGCTCCTGAAGGGCGCGGACGGCAAGGATTACATCGACATGGGCTCCGGCATCGCCGTGAACGGCTTCGGCGCGGCGGATGATCAATGGCTGGAGGCCGTGACCGACCAGCTGCGCAAGCTCCCCCATTCCTCAAACCTCTACTACACCGCGCCCGACACGAAGCTGGCCGAGATGCTCTGCCAGCGCACGGGCATGAAGAAGGTGTTCTTCGGCAACTCCGGCGCGGAGGCCAACGAGTGCGCCATCAAGGTGGCCCGCAAGTATTCCGCCGAAAGGAAGGGCCCGGGCTGCTACACCATCGTGACGCTGAAGAACAGCTTCCACGGCCGCACTCTGGCCACCCTGTCCGCCACCGGCCAGGACCACTACCACGAGCTGTACCAGCCGCTGGTTCCGGGCTTTGAGCACATCGCCCCCGGCGACATGGACGCGCTGAAGGCCATCGACGCCAGGACTCCCGTGGCCGGCATCATGATCGAGTGCGTGCAGGGCGAGGGCGGCGTGGTGCCGCTGGAGGCCGGGTTCGTGAAGGCCCTGTCGGACTACGCCCATGAGCGCGATATCCCCCTGGTGGTGGACGAGGTGCAGACCGGCAACGGCCGCAGCGGCCAGCTGTACGCCTATATGACCTTCGGCATCCAGCCCGACATCGTGTCCACGGCCAAGGGCCTGGGCGGCGGCCTGCCCATCGGCGCGTGCCTGATGGGCGAAAAGGTGCAGGACGTGCTGACTCCCGGCGACCACGGCTCCACCTTCGGCGGCAACCCCGTGGCCTGCGCCGGCGGCGTGAGTATCCTCAGCCGCATCGACGACGCGCTGCTGGAGGGTGTGCGCCAGCGCAGCGCCTACATCTTCGACCAGCTCACCGGCGCGCCCGGCATCGAGGGCGTCTCCGGCCTGGGCCTGATGATCGGCGTCAAGACGACGAAGCCCGCCCGGGAGATCGTGACGCAGTGCATCGAAAACGGCGTGCTGTTCCTGACCGCCAAGGACCGGGTGCGCCTGCTGCCCGCCCTGAACATCCCCATGGACCTGCTGGAAAAGGCCGTGGCGGTGCTGAAGGCGGCCTGCGCGGAATAGCATATATGACAAAGGTCCCCGACACTTCGCAAGCGAAGTGCCGGGGACCTTCTTCTCGCGATCAGAGGATCGCCACGTACTTGGCCAGGATCCAGCCGCTCTTGCCGGCCCATTTCACCCGGATCCACGGCTTGCCCTCGACGTACACCAGCTCGCCGGTATAGTCGGCAATGGCGTTGGACGTGGTCTTGGCAATGACGCGCTGCTTTTCACCGGGCAGCTCGTGGATGTTGACGCCGGCCTTGATGGCGCGCACCTTTTGTTTTTTGCCGCCCGCGATCTTTTCCAGATCCTCTGCGCTCAGCTCCATGATTTCCTCGTTGTTATCCATAATGACACCTCCTGTCGGATTCCGGTCGATGGGTTTTCCCTTTGATGCGTGAACAGTATAACGCCCGCGGCGTCACAGAACCGTCACAACGCGAAGGCGTCGTCCGTCAATAGTGATCGAAGGTCCGCCTCTCTAAAATAGTGTCCTTTACCTCGCCCTCCAGCTTCATCGCCAGCGGGTTGGCCATGAGTTCGCCGACGCGCTCCTCCTGTTCGATGCGGACCGTGATCATCAGATCGAAGTCGTCCCCCGGCTGGCAGCTGCGATGCACCACCGGATGGTTCAGCCAGTCCGTCGCGTCGTCCAGCTTGCGAATACTTCTCCAAAGCTTTTCCTGAACCTCCACCGGGTCTGTTCCCGGCTTCAGCTTCAACAGTTCATAATGGACCATGACACAACTCCTTATTTAAATGCCGGGCCGCAGAACGGCCCGGCAGCATTTGATTTACAGGGTGACCTCGTCGCTGAACAGGTCGGCCAGTATCTTTTCCTTGACATTGCCGATGGTGGTCTCGCGGATCTTCTGCCGCAGGGGCAGCACGGAGCGCGGGGAGACCGACAGCTCGTCGATGCCGATGGCCAGGAAGGTCTCGGTCAGCTCCAGGTCGGCGCCCAGCTCGCCGCAGATGCCCACCCAGACGCCGTTCTTGTGGGCGTTGTCGCACACCATCTTCAAAAGGCGCAGCACCGCCGGGTGATGGGGATTGAAGAAGCGGCCCAGGTCGTTGTTCTGGCGGTCGCAGGCCAGGGTATACTGGGTCAGGTCGTTGGTGCCGCAGGAGAAGAAGTCCACCAGCTTGGCCAGCCGGTCGCTCATCACGGCGGCGGCGGGGGTTTCGATCATGATGCCGATCTGCACGTCGTCGGCGAAGGGCTTGCCCTCGGCGGTCAGCTCCTTCTTGACCTGCTCGCACATCTTCTTGGCTTCCTTGACCTCCCAAACGCTGGTGACCATCGGGAACATGATGCCCAGCTTGCCGAAGGCGGAGGCGCGGTACAGGGCGCGCAGCTGGGTCTTGAAGATCTCGGGCCGGTTCAGGCAGATGCGCAGGGCACGGTTGCCCAGGGCCGGGTTTTCCTCCTTGGGCATCTCGAAGTAGTCGATCTGCTTGTCCGCGCCGATGTCCAGCGTGCGGATGACGACCTCCTTGCCGCCCATGTCGGACAGAACCTTCTTGTAGGCCTCGAACTGGTAATCCTCGCTGGGATAGTCGGAGCAGTTCAGGTACAGGAACTCGGAGCGGAACAGGCCCACGCCGCCGCCGTCGTTGCTCAGCACCACGGGCACGTCCTCGGGGTTGCCGATGTTGCAGAACACCTTGATGCTCTGGCCGTCCTTAGTGACATTGGGCTGGCCCTTCAGCTGCTCCAGCAGCTTCTGGCGCTTGAGCTGCTCCTCCCGCTTGGCCATCATCACGGCCCGGGTGGCCTCGTCGGCGTCCAGGATCACGGTGCCGGTGGCGCCGTCCACGATGCAGTCGCGGCCCTCGTATTCGGGCTTGAGCTGATCGCCCACGCCGATGATGGCGGGGATGCCCATCGTGCGGGCCAGGATCGCCGTGTGGCTGGAGCCGCTGCCGCCCTCGGTGACGAAGGCCAGGATCTTGCTCTTGTCCAGCTGCACCGTCTCCGACGGGGCCAGGTCGTCCGCCGCCAGGATCACGGGCACGGGGCTGTCGATGCCGCCCTGCACCACGCCGGTCAGTATGCCGATGATGCGGCCGGACACGTCCTTCACGTCCGCGGCCCGGGCCTGCATGTAGGTATCGTCCATCTGGGCGAACATATCCGCGAACTGGGCGGCGGTGTCGGTGACGGCGGCCTCGGCGTTCAGCTTTTCATCCTTGATCAGGCCCTCGATGGCCTCCACATAATCGTCGTCCTCGGCCATCATCTGGTGGGTCTCAAACAGGAACGCGGCCTCCTCGCCGGCCTCCTTGAGAGCCTTCTCATAGAGCTCGCCCAGCTGCTCGATGGCTTTTTTCTGGGCGGCCCTGAAGCGCTCCCACTCGGCGGCGGCATCCTCCACCTTGAAGCGGCGGATGACGCTCTTCGCGCGCTGATAGTAGTACAGCGGCCCCATGGCCACGCCGGTGGATACGCCCTTGCCCTGGATAGAAATCATGGTATATTCCTCCGTTTCGTTTTCTTGTATTTATTCAGTCTGATAAATACTGATTTATCGAGCTGATGACGAACTCCCCTTTGGCTAACTTACCGGGGGTATCGGGGGCGGTAGCGCCCCGATCTTTAATCGTACGCGGCGGCGTGTACGCCGCGGGCGGGGCCTTTTTTGCGACGCGAAGCTAGTCCT
>JAFWEL010000073.1 GCA_017512905.1 Clostridia bacterium | reverse complement strand
TCGACCAGAGCAAAAAAGGCTTCCTTGCAGATTTGCCGCCCGGAAATCGCCTGCGATTTCAGGCAAATCTGAGGAGGATGTATTGAAGGGGGACCTGTCCCCCTTCAAACGGGCGCAAGCCCGCGACAAATCAGAATTTCTTCCTGCTGTCCAGCAATATCGTCACCGGGCCGTCGTTGAGCAGGGTCACCTGCATGTGGGTGCGGAAGCGGCCCGTCTCCACATGGATGCCCTTTTCCTCGATGATGGCCTTGACCAGGTCGCAAAGGGGCTCGGCCACCTCGGGGCGGGCGGCCTGTATGAAATCGGGCCTGCGGCCATGGCGGGCGTCCGCCAGCAGCGTAAACTGGCTGACCAGCAGCACGCTGCCGCCCACGTCCGCCAGGGACAGGTTCATCTTGTCGTTTTCGTCCTCGAACACCCGAAGCCCGGCGATCTTTTCGGCGCAGTAGCGGGCGTCGGCCTCGGTATCGCCGTTCTCCGCCCCCAGCAGCACCATATAGCCGTCCTTGATTGCTCCGACGGTCGCGCCCTCCACCACGACCTCGGCGTGGGTCACCTTCTGTATGACGCAGCGCATGATTTGTCCTCCGTTATAACTGTTCAGTAAGGCACCCACACAGTCGCCCTTCCTCTATCCGCTCACCCGGTTGACCTCGATGATATCCGGCCACTTCTGCAAATCCCGGATGATCTTGGCCAGCTGCTGGGTGTTTTTGATGACCAGGGAGATGTTGAACAGGAACGTATTGTCCTTCAGGGCCCGGGCCGAAATGGCGCTGACTGGCACATCCATCGACGCGAACATCACCGACAGCTCGGCCAGCAAGCCGGTGCGGTTGTAGCAGATGATGCGGATCTCCGCCTCGTAGGTGCCGCTGGAGTTCTGGTCCTCCCACTCCACCTCGATCAGCCGGTCCTGCTCCATGCCGTCGTCCTTCAGGCTGGGGCAATCGGCCCGGTGCACGGACACGCCCCGGCCCCGGGTGATGTAGCCGATGATCTTGTCCCCCGGCAGCGGGGAGCAGCAGCGGGCGAAGCGCACCAGCATGCCGCTCTCGCCCTTGACGATCACGCCGTTGGAGGCCGTGCTCGCCCGCCGGGGCTGGGGCTGCGGCTCGGGCGGCTGCTCCGCCAGCTGGGCGGCGGCCTCCTCCACCTTGTGCTGCTTCTTGTATTCGTCGATCAGCCGGTTCAGCACCTGCACGGTGCTCAGCCCGCCGAAGCCCACCATGGCGCAGACGTCGTCGTAGCTCTGCACCGAATAGCGCTTGTACAGCGTCTCCACCAGCTCGGGCTTGTTGAGCTGGGACATGCTGTAGCCCAGGCGCTTGGCCTCCCGCTCCAGCAGCTCCCGGCCGCGG
Organism: Clostridia bacterium; assembly: GCA_017512905.1. Taxonomy (GTDB): domain Bacteria; phylum Bacillota; class Clostridia; order Christensenellales; family Aristaeellaceae; genus UBA2862. The sequence continues at coordinate 4,251 of JAFWEL010000073.1, read as the reverse complement.
ATGATGTTCTCGTCCCGCTGCTCCTTCTTCAGCCAGGCCCGGATCTTGGCCTTGGCCTCGCTGGTCTTGACGATGTTCAGCCAGTCCCGGCTGGGACCGTGGGAGGACGACGAGGTCATCACCTCGACGAAATCGCCGGTCTGCAGCTGGTGGGCCAGGGGCACGATGCGCCCGTTCACCTTCGCGCCGATGCAGCGGTTGCCCACGGCGGAGTGGATGCGATAGGCGAAGTCCAGGGGCGTGGCCCCCTTGGGCAGCGACACCACGTCGCCCCTCGGGGTGAACACGAACACCTCGTCGGCGAACAGGTCGAACTTCAAAAGCTCGCTGAAGTCCCCCGGGTCCTTGGCGTCCGACTGCCAGTCCAGTATCCGCCGCAGCCAGCTGAGCTTGGTGTCCAGCTCGTCGGCGGCCTTGCCCTCCTTGTAGCGCCAGTGGGCCGCGATGCCGTATTCGGCGGTGCGGTGCATCTCGAAGGTGCGGATCTGCACCTCGAAGGGCCGGCCCTGGTTCACCACGGTGGTGTGCAGCGACTGGTACATGTTGGCCTTGGGCATGGAGATATAGTCCTTGAACCGCCCCGGCACCTGGGGCCAGATCGTGTGCACGATGCCCAGGGCGAAGTAGCAGTCCTGCTTGGTATTCACCAGCACCCGCACGGCGATCAGGTCCATGATCTGGTCGAAGGACTTGTTCTGGGTCTTCATCTTTTTATAGATGGAGTAGAAGTGCTTCGGCCGGCCGTCGATCTCACACTTGATGCCCGCCTCGCTGAGCCGGGCCTTCAATTCCTGGGTCACCTGGGCGATCAGCTGCTCCCGCTCCTCCCGCTTCATGCCCACCAGGCGCACCAGCTCATAGTAGCCCTCGGGGTCGATGTAGCGCAGGGACAGGTCCTCCAGCTCCCACTTCACGGTATACACGCCCAGCCGGTGGGCCAGCGGCGCGTAGATGTCCAGCGTCTCCCGGGCGATGGGCACCTGGCGCTCCGGCTTCTGGTACTTCAGCGTGCGCATGTTGTGCAGCCGGTCCGCCAGCTTGATCAGCACCACGCGGATGTCCTTGGCCATGGCCAGGAACATCTTGCGCAGGGTCTCGGCCTGGGCCTCCTCCCGGTTGGCGAAGTTCAGCTGGCTCAGCTTGGTCACGCCGTCCACCAGCAGGGCCACCTCGTCGCCGAACAGCTGCCGGACCACGTCCAGCGTACAGCCCTCCACGTCCTCCACGCAGTCGTGGAGCAGGCCCGCGGCGATGGTGGTGGCGTCCAGCATCAGGTCCGTGAGGATCACCGCCACCGCCACCGGATGGCTGAAATAGGGGTCGCCGGACTTGCGCACCTGGTTGGCGTGGGCCTTCTCCGCGTATTCATAGGCCCTCTGCACCAGGCTCATATCGTCGTCCGGGTGATACTTGCGGATGCGCCCGATCAGCTCCTGGGCGCTGATATAGGGCTTCAGGGTCGTATCCGGCATCTGTGATCCTCCTTTCCGATTCATAAATCGCTCCGTCGGCGTTGTACATGGGGACGCGGCTACCTCGACCGCGCTGAGAAGAACATCGCTAATCCTCATCGCGGCGAAGGACCTTTTCACGCGCCATGGGCAATGGCCCGGTCAGTCCAGGCTCCCATCCCGCCACTGTTGGACCAGCCCCCACACGGCGCTCTGCTCCGGGCTGGCCTTCGCCCGGTCACTCCGGGTGATGGCGAAGGCGTCGGCAGAGCGCTCCAGGGCGAACAGTCCCATGTCGGCCATGGCCAGGATCGACGCCGCGGCGGTGACATCCGCCGTGCCGGCCTCCTCCGCCGTCATGTGGACCAGCTGCCACAGCGACGGGCACCAGGCCGGACGGCGTCCGACGCGCATCAGCGCCCGATAGACCGAGCGCATCAGCTCCACGTCCGGCAGCAGCGCCGTCCAGGCCGGGACCTCCGGCAGGCGGAACGAGCGCTGCGCCGCGCCCTCCGTCAGCCACCGACTCGGCGCGCCGATCAGCACGATCCGGTCGTAGCCGGGGGGAATGTCCCCCACCGGCGGACACACACAGACGGCGTTGAAGGCCCTGGGGTCCTGGGGCAGGCCACCCACCACCAGGTCCGGCGGACAGACCGCCGCCAGCCGGAGCACGCGGCCCGCACAGGCCAGCTCCGAGGCTACAATCAACGTGCCCTGGGGCCGCTCCGCCAGCCAATTCGCCAGCGTCTCCCGGTCCACCCGGGGCAGGGACGTCCCCAAGGGGGGGATTTTTTCATTATAGATGATCTCTGTTAAGAAATTGCATTGTATCCGGGGTTCATCCGCAACTTTTGAGGCCAAAAGCCCCGCCCGGTCCCCCTCCGACAGGGCCCGAACCTCCAGCTGGGGCTCGGTGCGGCCCATCCAGGTGTTCAGCTTGGGCACAAACAGCGCATCCACGTCCCCGGACAGCTCCCCCGCCAGACGCCCTTCCCGGAAGGCGATGCCCCCCAGCCGGTGTCCGCCCTGGGCCAGCGTCAGCTTCAGGTGGCTCCCCTCCGCCCCCACGGCCCGGGCGTCCACCACCGAAGCCCGGGCCCGGAACAGGGGCGCGGGATTGCCGAAGCCCGTGGGCTGCAGCGCCTCCAGCGACGCGATGAACAGCGGCGTCACCTCGTCAAAGCCCAGCTCGGCGTCGTACTGGCGCACGGGGATATAGGCTTCGGGGTCGGTGTTCGCCCACAGCCAGGCGTCCATGGCCGCCCGGAAGTCCGCCAGCCGGTCCGGCAACAGCGTTAGGCCCGCCGCCTGTTTGTGGCCGCCGAAGCGCAACAGCGTTTCGGCGCAGCCCGTCAGCGCGGCGTGGATGTCCACGCCCTCGATGCTGCGGCAGGAGCCGGTCAGCCTGTCGCCCCCGTCCGAAAGCAGCACCACGGGATAGTTGTACTTCTCCACCAGCCGGGAGGCCGCCAGGCCGATCACGCCGGGGTTCCATTCCTTTCCCGCGAGGATGATGGCCCTGTGGGCGGCGAAGTTGAAGCCCCTGAGCTGGGCCTCCGCCTCCGCGAGGATCTGCGTCTCCACGGTTCTGCGGCGGGTGTTCTCCGCCTCGAGGGTCGCCGCCTCCGCCTGGGCACGGGCCGGGTCGGTCTCCATGACCAGCGCCAGCGAGCGCTGGGCCGAGCCCAGCCTTCCCCCCGCGTTCAGCCGGGGGGCCAGCTGGAAGGCGATGGACGTGGCGGTGACGGGCCTGTCAGCCAGCCCCGCGGCCTCGATCAGCGCGGCGACGCCCGGCCTCGGGCCGGCGTTGATGGCGTCCAGGCCCAACCTAACGATGACCCGGTTCTCGCCGGTCAGCGGCACCACGTCGGCCACCGTGGCCAGCGCCGCCACGTCCACCCAGGGCATCGCCGCCCCCTGGCCGCCCAGGGCCCACACCAGCTTCCATGCCACCCCCGCGCCGCACAGCGACGGGAAGGGATAGTCCGCCAGCAGCGGGTTCACCACCGGGCAGTCCGGCAACGCCCCCTCCGGGGGCCGGTGGTGGTCGGTGACGATCACGTCCAGCCCCAGGGATTTAGCCAGCGCCACCAGCTCAACGCTGGTCACGCCACAGTCCACGGTCACCAGCAAATTGGCCCAACCGGCGATCTCCCGAAGGGCGTTCTCGTTCAGGCCGTAGCCCTCGCTGTGGCGGGAGGGCAGGTAGACCCGGGCGTCCGCGCCCTGGTCCTTCAGCCAGCCGGAGAGTATCGCCGAAGCGCACACGCCGTCCACGTCGTAATCGCCATAGACGCAGATCACCTCGCCCGCCTCCATGGCCCTGCGGATGCGCGCCGAGGCTGCGGCCATGTCCGACAGCCGCATCGGGTCGTGCAGGCTCCCGACCCCGGGGTTCAGGAACGCCTCCGCCGCCGCCGCCGAGTCGATACCCCGCCCTGCCAATAGCCTGTGCAGCGCCGGAGACATCCCATCCGGACAGGGAAAGGCGGGATCGGAACAACGCGCTTCATATCGCAGCATAGAGCACCTCTGTATGAATGAGAAAGGGTAAGTTTACAGTCGTTTGGAAATTCTGATTTATCGCGGGCTTGCGCCCGTTTGAAGGGGGACAGGTCCCCCTTCAATACATCCTCCTCAGATTTGCCTGAAATCGTCCTAAAGGACTAGCTTCGCGTCGCCCTGAAGGACTAGCTTCGCGTCGCAAAAAAGGCCCCGCCCGCGGCGTACACGCCGCCGCGTACGATTAAAGATCGGGGCGCTACCGCCCCCGATACCCCCGGTAAGTTAGCCAAAG
>JAFWEL010000072.1 GCA_017512905.1 Clostridia bacterium | reverse complement strand
CCGTCTTTACGATAGTCTCAGCACCGCTCTTGATGAAGTTCCACACATCCCCGAAGAAACCCGTCACTTTATCGAATACAGCGCTTACCGTCTTTACGATAGTCTCAGCACCGCTCTTGATGAAGTTCCACACATCACTGGCCCATTCCCCAACCTTCTTCACCAGCGAAACAGTAATCTCAATGGCCGTTGCCCCCGCTTCACTAATGGCATCCCATATCGGTGTGAAGATATTGTCCTTCACCCACTGACCCACGTTCTTGAGCGCGTTGATGATTCCCTGGAAAATACCAAGGACAATGTTTTCGCCTGGTTCCTCCATCGTGGACGCTGGAGAAGCAATACCGAACGCTTTCTTGAATCCATCGATAAACGGATCAAAGATATGTTTTTTGATCCATGTTCCGACATTCTTGATCGCGTTTAGTATTCCATTAAAAACACCGGCAACTACGTCACCACCAGCGGCCTCGATGGAGTCGCTGAAATAATCCTTGATATTAGTAAATGCTTCACTCAAAAGACCACCGATAAGTGAAGCTAACCCGCCAGCAGCCGCACCTATAGCCTCCGACAAACTCTCAAAAACGCCGTTCCAGTCGATAGCAACCAGTGCCATCTTGACATTTTCTCCCAGCTTTTTCCAATCTACAGTTTCAATAGCCGTAGCTATAAAATCCAATGCGCCTTTGAATGTATCGTTAATCGTCTCGCCGATTTTCGTCCAGTCAACGGTGACTATCAATTCATTAAGGCCATTGAATATATCCGTAGCAGCTGACTTGAAATCGAAGTCGTGTACCGCACCATAAATCGTAAACAACGCAGCGTTGAAGGAGTTAGCGATAGTTATGCCGAGGTTATTCCAATCTACACCGGATATGAGATTAGCTATGCCCTGAGCAAAGTTAGAGCCGATGGTTTCCCATTCGATAGAGGTCACCGCATCGTTGATTCTTTCAACAAGCGCATTAATCCCCTCAGCCAGTTTCGTGCCAAGGTTGCCCCAATCGAATGTTTCCAGCGCCGTGCCAATCAACTGTACAGCAGCTTTGAAACTCTGACCCAGAGTATCACCAAACAGTTTCCAATCTACAGTATCGACAAGGCTATTCAGGCCCTCCATCAGCTTTGTGCCAAGGTTTTCCCAATCGATCCCCGTCAAGAGTAGATTTACAGTGTGTAGGATTGTATTGATTCCTTCACCGAAAGTTTCTCCGATCAGCTCCCAGTCTATGCCATCGACTAAACCGTTAAAAATACCGGTAATAGCGGTTACTGCTTCAGTAATTTTATCCCCCAGATTGTCCCAAGAGATAAGGTCTTTTGCCTTTTCAAAAGCATTGTTGATACAACCTGCAATTTCACGGCCAATTCCTTCATAATCAGCAGCCGCCCACATTTCTTTTAGTTTTGCAACGAAATCGACAATTCCGCTTCCTATTTCCTCAGTTTCATAGGAGACGCCTCCACCGCCTCCACCGCCTCCACCACCGCCAGAAGATGAATCATTGGCTGAGAGAACCTCCAAATCATCGAATCCAGCCAGTTGACGTTTCAGCTCTTTCACATCATCGGATGCTCCACTTGCTGCACCGCCAACGTCATTAAGACCGGTAACAGCCTTTTGATAGGTTTTCTGACCTGTCAATGCCGCTATCAACGCTCCTATAGTGTTGATAGCGCTGGTTAACATATTTATCAACCGTGTCAAGGCTGGAGCTACCGCTGTGAATATTGGAGCAAATGCTGTTCCAAGACTACTTTTCAAACCGTTTAACGCTCCTGTCAAACCGTTCAAAGACGTTTTGACTTTCGGGTTGGATTTGGCAAGGTCTTCAAGGGATTCTTTTGCAATTTGAATAATCTTCTTGAATCCCGATATGATTGCGCGTGCGCTCAGAATGGACCCCAACAGCTGTTTAATGCTTACTCTTGCCTGCCTACCTGCGTTATTGAACCCGAGTAATCCCTTTACCGCATTCCAAATTCCCCCGCCCAGCTTTTTGAAACCACCGCCGACAGCGTTACCCATCAGCTTTGCTAACTGGATTGCCGCGTTTTTCGCTCCTTCTGCAAGTTTCTTGAGGAAGGACAGTGCGCCACTCCCAGCTATCCGAAAAATGGAAGTTGCCGCCCGAGCCGCAACTCCGGCTAACTGAATGAAAGCCCCTACTCCTTTTCTGATTATCACGTTGAAAAGCCGATCAAGGGACTCTGCCGGATGCTGGATAGCATACAGCGCTGTTGCAGCCGAGGTCTTGACTCGATTCATTGCGTCGGCTATGGCACCCGTCACAGTCGCCATATCATTCCAGCCAGGGGGCGTAGAAAGGACATCATCACGAGCCGCTTTCAGTTCTTCCAACTTCGTCTGCAATTCCTCCAGGTCTTGCTGCATGTTCGCGTATTCAGGTGTGTAGGCTTCGCCGGACTCCCGTAATTCTGCCTGCTTCGCCCTTAGCTCTTCCACGCGGTCAATCAAGTCAAATATCTGATTATCCAACTCCGTAAAAGGCTCGGATTCAGGGTCTATACCCATATCAGCCCATTCCTGTTGTTTCGCCTGGAGTTTTTCAATCTCAGATTCAGCTTCCTTGATTTGATCGGTCAGCCCATTATATTGGGCGGTGTATACCTTGTCGCCTGTCATGCTTCGCTTTAGCTTGGTCATCTGAGATTCGAGTCTCTTGATTTCCTTATCAAGGTTTTTTACCACGTTCGTTGACTGGTTCAGTGATTGAATATAGGTATTAGCACTTCCAGACATGGCCTGTCCAGCCTTTTTGACCGCGTTCTTCATGCCTCCTACCATCTGCGAAAACTGCCTCGCACCTCGAATGATACCATTGTTATCCATCCGAGTATCAACGATTACAGATCCATCAGCTGCCATATTATCACCCACCCAGTATAGATTTCAGCTGTTCTTGTTCAGCCAATTCTTCGTCGGTATATCTCTTCTTTAGCTCACAGATACCCCGATTGTGTTTCCAGAACTCTTGTTCATCCTTTTCGAGTTTCTTCCCCCGTGCTTTCTTGCCTCGCAAGCTGAGGACAGTCGCATAGGTACTGTTTTTGATTTCCATAAAGAAACCCATAAAGGTCCACCAATGTATATAATCGGCAGAACGCACCTCAAACCCTGCAACCCTATTTACTGCTGAAAATATCAGTGTAGCGTCCTGCTCCCAATCCATTGTACGGGGACTTGGATCGTCGGAATGCTGGCCGTGGTCGATAAAATCGATTGCTGCATCGAGAGCAGCCTGCATATCTGATGCCGGGATGTCCTTAAAATCGGGGTATGCGTTGTGCAAACAAATGTAAGCCTTCTCCTCGTTTGTAAGGTTCGGGTCTTCAAATGCCGTCAGTGTTCGCAGAACATCCCGGAAATCGGTATTAATGGTCCATTCTCGACCGCCAAACTCCACTGTTGTAGGAAGATCGAAAATCATTTCATGTACTTCTTTGCCCGTTTGGACATTTCCTTGGTCTCAGTATCAAACTGATCCCCGATGAAGGCACCGACCCTTTGCAGCACTTGTGTAGCATAGAACTCACCGTTCACCGGGCTAAATGGGTGCATTTTCCCGAAGAACGCCTCGGCTGCATCCTCGCTGCCGAACAGCTCGTTTACCGCCACATTCAACCGTTCCTCAGCTTCACCCAACACCGTCACCAGCTGCGGGTTGGTCAGATCGATTTCCTGCCCTTCTTCGATATGCAGGGCATTCAGAGGCTCGGTGATAGCGTCAAACTTTTCAGCCAGTCGATTGTAACGCTCGATGATTCCCAAGTCAGTAGGATGGAATCGGAATACGCCGATTTCCTCCCCATCTGTATTCATTATCGGAACACGGCGCGAGCCATCATCCACGGTAATGCTCAGGTTGATTGCTTTATTGTTGTTTGCCACGTTGGTTACCTCCTTAAATAAAATGCCCCCGCGCCATAATCACGCGGGGGCTGTTGATTCAAAGGGCGATCAGGACACCGCCGCCCAGCTCGCCGGCGTGCTGCCGCTGGCGGGAGTGAAGTTGCCCAGCACCTTGTCGCCCACGTAGTGGACCTCGAAGGGGATCTGGTAGCCGGTGGTGTCGCCGCCGTAGGACGTGGGCACCACGTAGCACTCCTGGCGGTAGGCCACCAGCGTGCCCTGGGAAGTGCCGGTCTCCCACAGGTGCACCTCGTAGGCGTAGGTCTTCAGGGTGTCGTCGGTGGCCTGGGTGTCGATGATGTGCTGCAGCTTCTCGAACAGCGCGTCGCCCACCACGGCGTAGTAGGGCTCAGCGCTTGCGCTGACCTCATAGCCGCTCAGCTGGTAGGTGTTCTCGCCCAGGATGTTCTGCTTCTGCTCGCCGTTGGGGTTCATCTCGACGTTGAACTCCTCCAGGTCCTTGCCCAGGCGGTACAGCGACGGAGTCTCGCCCATGAAGGATGCGTCCAGGAAGTGCCCCATGTACTTGCGCGCGATCTTGCCGGTAATAGTTTCAGACATAAACATTTACTCCTTTCAATGTTGTGACGATCATTAACAGTCCGTCACCTTGTAGTCAACCCTGATTTGGATTTGATACCTTGCTACCCCAGCCCCATACGCAATAGGGCCTCCGGTAAGTGTAGGTGTGACGCCCGTAACAATTCCACCTTCCCATTCAGGGAAAGATTGAGCTTCATTCTGCGCCATAATCCAATTCATAACAGCCTGGTAAAAGGCCAGGTTTTGAAGGTTCTGCGCTACATCCGCGCCATAGTATTCTTGTGACGCAAAAATGAAGTTTTGTTCCTGCTCGGGTTTCAGTTTTCGCTCTCCCAGGATATTCTCTTTCCATTTCAGCGTCGATGGCACTGTGATCAGCGCATATTCCGTTGGCTCGTCCCCTAAATAGTCCACGCCGAAACGCTTTGCTTCGTCAATGGCTGTACAGCCGAACATCCAGCTTCTAAGCCGCTGCGCATTAGATACGTCAGGCATGTTATCTCTCCTTCATGGCGTTGATTGCTTCCGTCAGAATGTCTTCCATGCGATCAGCTTTCATGCGCTCAATGGGAAACGCTCCGGCCAGTGGGTTAGTGTCAGTCGAGTATTTCAACTTCTTGCCGGTAGGGTGCTTTTTGCTACCGGGTATGGAGAAGAATCGTGTCGGAATCCCGGTATTATCCTCAAAGACGGGTATATTCGGTCCATAGACAATCCCGCGATACTGATAACCTGCATAGGGTCCAGGCCATATAACCTGTCCACTGCCATATCTCGTAGCAGCATAAGCACCACGAGCCATTGTGCCTGTTTCCCAGGCCCAATAGGGCAAAGAATAGTCAATAACGGCCTTGTCAATTGCCTTTTGGACTCGGCCACCATCCTCCAAACCCATATAACTAACAACATCCCTCGGCGAGAAATTGAAATCAATTCGGGCGTCAAACTTGATCATGCACCCACGACCTTCCAGTGCTTTGCATTAGGAGTCCTTCGGTTATCAGTGACGCCCAGCACAGTTAACACTCGGTCAGTCCCGTACATCTCACGCAGTTTTGCCGGGGACAACGCGCTATCGACCTCTCCTTTTACAATCACGTCCCCTTTTTGTAGAGTCCATTGATTGCTGACATCTTCGGATCGACGGTATTCCTTTGGCTCGATGTAGCTTTTTCCGCTCGCGTTTACGGATTCATTGATTCGCAAGGTGAACACGTTTGCTGCTTTCAACCCGGCGTCTGTAACCCGTGACACGATTTGGCAATACCATGATACGCCCTTTAACACAGTAGGAATATATTCCTCCATGCGAGTTTCAGGATTTACCCGCGTGTTGTAGACTGTCACGGTTTCATTGCAAAGCCTCACGCATCACACCCCCGATACAGGAGGGGTACGCCTTCGTCGTTGTTCTCCCCGTCCAGCATTGAGCGGATGGATGCCGACATTGCCCTGTCAGCATCATTCACGCTCAATGCTTTCCCGTATGATTCGCTGTAGCCGTCATTGTTGAACGAGGTCACGACAGGTTTTTCTACTTGTGCCTCCAATCCAACTTTGCTATCCGTGTCTATCAGGGACAGCATACACAGCTTGACGGCCTCCGGGACTTCCTCCATACCTTGCACCCGCGAGAACGTTTGACGGTCAATGCGCTTTCGCGCCCGAAACTCCAGCATATTGAAAGCCGTCTCGGAGAGCGCTCCACCGTAGGTTTCCGTGTATTCGGCATAGGTCAAATACTTGTCGTGCGCCATGTGTAGCGCCCTCCTTTCGTCGCGCCGGGATTAGCCCAGCGAAATGATGCGGGCAATCGGGATTGCCTTGCTGGAGATATACTTCTTGGCGGTGCTGGTCTTGCCGTTGTTGACAAGCTCCCAGTTTGCGCCGTTCTCCAGCTCCGCGTCGGTGGGGGACAGGGACGACATGGACGCCTTGGTGAAGTTGATGCCGTAGGGCGCAAAGCACTTGCGCTGACGACTGTACAGGGTGTCCTCGCCGCCGTGAACCTTCGGGTCACGATCCATCTCGTAGGGCACTTTCGCGCCGCAATCGGTGTACTCGATAGCGCCGTCACCCAGCACGTAGGTAACGTAGGCCACGGAGTCCTCCGCAACGGGGGCGGTGTCCACGGTCAGGGTAGCCGTGCCAGCGGTGGAAGTCTTGGACACAACGGGAGCGCCCGCGCCATACGCGCCGGACTTCTCGGTGATGGTGACGGTAGCGCCAGACGCAGACACGGTATAGGTGTCGTCAGAGGCGAACAGCGCGGCGACGGCAGACGCGATAGCGGAGGCAGCGGTGCCAGCGGCGAGAACCGTATGGGTGTACTCACCCACGGTCAGGGTGTCGTCCTCGGCCCACGTCCCGGCGATCTTGAGCTTGTACACGCCAGCGGTGGCCTGAACCTCGATGGTCGGCATGGAGTCGTCCACCAGCACCGTGCGCCCGTTCAGGGTCGCAATGGCGAGGTCGCGCTGCATACCGTCCGCGTCGTTGTACTTGAGGTACACCAGCAGCTTGAGGTTCTCAAGGTTGGTAGCGACAACGGAGTGCATCAGCGCGAGGCTGAACTTGCTCTTGTTGTCACCACAAGCCCGCTGCATGGTGGTGTTCAGGGTCGTGCCGTCCATGTTGCCGATGACGCCCTCACTGTTCTGCTTGTTGCGCACGTCGTTGGTGTGGGCTGCGACGAAAGCAGCACCCGCCGTATCAGACATGGCAAACACGCCGTTCAGGATGTGAACGATGGTGTCCTGGTCGATCTCTTCCCAATACTCGGAAACCTGACGCGCCACGTTCTCCATGAAGTCCACGCCGCCCGTGATGTCATAGGAGAAATCACGCTCAGTCCAACCGTTGGAACGGCCCACGACCACGCGGCTGTGCGTGTAGGTTTCGGTGTTCTTCGGGTCGATGTTGGTGTTGCCGTCGTAGTTGGTGGGGACGCTGCCGGAAATCAGGCCCAGCAGGGGGGTAGTGATGTAGTTGCCGCCCGTCTGATCGCTCATATTCTGAACGAGGTCGGGGCGGGGCCGGATGGCGCGGGACTTGATGAGTTCATTTCGCTTGGTGTTCGGGATAGTATCGACGTACTTCTTGAACACTTCGCCGTTGAAATTCTTGGAATCGAACTGACTCATGGTTCATTTTCCCCTTTCTTTCTTCGATGGTATATACGAATTGTGGGTGGAGGTTACTTGCCGAAACTCACAACCATGTCCGGGTTAGCGTTCTTTGCCGCCATCAGCTCGGACAGGGACTTGCCTCCCGAGGGCGGGGTAGGCTTACCGGGCAGGACGATGGTGGGCGGGTCTGCCGGGGCGGGAGACGGCTTGGGGTCTGCGGGCTTATCAACCACAAAGCTGTCGGCGTTGTCGGCCTTGTACTTCGCGGTGAAATCCTCGTAGCCCATCAGCACGTCACCGTCAAGCTGGAAATCCTTCTCGTTGGCCTGACGGATAAATTCACGCTTCGCGGCTGCGGAGGTGAATTTCAGGTCGTTGGCGCGTTCACGCACCATGAACTCCTTACGCTGCTTCGCGGCCTCTGCGGCCCACTTCTGCTGATCCTGCTGGTACTTGGTCTGCAACGTGCCGAGCTGTTTCTGCACGTCGCCCAGCTTGCCCGCGTCACCCTGCGCTGCTGTCAGCTTAGCATTGAGGTCGGTGATGTCGGAATCGCGCTGCTTTATCTGCTCCTGCAACGCGCCGATCTGATTGTCACGGGCCTCAGTTTGTGCCTTGAACTTCTCGGTGGACACATAGCCGCCCTCGGACAAATCGGCAAAGCGGACGTGCTTCGTCTTGTCGGGCTGGTCTTTGTTCACCTCGTCGATCCGGGCCTTTACCTGTGCGTACAGCTCCGGGGACAGAATCTCGCTAAGTTTCATACTTCCTCCTTTTTCGGCGTAACTGTGTGTCGCGCCACCGACAGTTTTGATCCCGTGTCGGAGGGGATGATTTATATATCAAGGCTGATTGCCCTAATATCGCGCATAGAAAAGGCGCTCTATGGCAAATCGCCGTAGAACGCCTTAAAAGGCCCTGTAACGGGCCGTTGTTTCAGGCGGGGAAATTCCCGCACCGCCTGTAAAAGCCTTTTGACGCCCCCGCGTCGGGGCCGTCAAACGATTTTGACGACTTTCAGACACTTACCGCCCTGAAACCCTCAACAGAAAGCCTTTGCCCGCGTGGGGTCAGGCCCGCCGCCTGTGCAACGGCGTAGTATTTTGCGGACAGGGCATTTATAACCCTTTGTCGGGCGCGTCGTTCGTCCATGTCGTTGCCGTTCAGCTTCGCGGCCACCGCCGCATCCTTTTCCCGGCGCACCTTTGTTTCAAGCTGCCTCATAAGCTGCCTTGCTTCGTAGATGGTGTAATGCTTGCCGCCCACGTCGCACCCTTTGGCGTTGTTATCCTTGAACTCTTGGAGCTGTTCGTCGGTAAACCGGCGTATGGACGTTTTGGTGTCAAACGACATTGCTATGTGCATACAATTCCATTCACCGATTGCCCGAGGAAAGCCCTCATAGGTATTGCCGTCCACATCTTGAAAAGACAAGCCGCTTTGCATCTTTTCAAATTCGGACAGCAGGAAAACCCGCCCTTGTACAGGTTCGTGATCCGGAGCGCTGTTTGCGTGTGCGGATATTTCAACCGCATCATACCCCAACGCTTCACCTATCGCAAGAGAAGCGTTTTGATTGATTTGATTTACCCCGTCTATGATGTTTTGGCGCACCGCTGTGTCCAGTCGTCGATGATAACCACTTTCATAGTAGACTTGTAACCCGCTGTATCCTAAATCTCTTATAATGTCGCGTGCTGCCTCATTATAGCTCATGCCCCCCATAGAAACTGCTGTTATCGCCCGATCTACCGCATTTCTGTACGCTGGCATTATAGCCGTCGTATTAGAAAGATTATACATAGCCGTCGCTGTTTGCGTTGCGACATTCTGAGCAAGCAAGGTCAAACGCTCACTCTGCGCCATTGTGAGGGGGCGAGTTTTCAAAGCCGCTGCGAACCTCTGATCCGTGTAGCTCTCATTCAGCGCCATTTGGTAGATGGCGTAAATGTCGCGGATATTCAAAGCGGTTGCCGTTGCCAATGCACGGTCTATGCCTTGAATATCCGCACCCATATCGACCATAGCAATAATACGATTAATGCTCGTAGTATTAAGCTGCTTGATTCTCTTGATTTGGACCGCAATTTTCTTTATGAGCACTTGATTGACCTCTCCCAATCGTGCCATGATCTGCGCAATCGCTGTTTCAAGCTGCTTTTCGGTCAACATCTACGCCGCCCCTCTCCTTTAGTCAGTCGGTCCTCCTTGTGGCGGCATTCGGGAGGGGGCCTGAATCATTCCTTCCAGCGCCCGCTTTTGCGCTTCTGCTTGTTCATCCGTGATCTTTTTCAGGGAGTCAATGGCCTGTTGCTCCGTTTCGCCAAAGTACCACATACGGAACTCAGCTTTGCTGATCAAACCGGCATCCAATAGAGTCATGCGCTCACCCATCTGCTGCTCAGAATCGGTGATTATACTATCGTCCCACTCAAAAGACACATCATATTCGCCTTCAGAAGCCAGATTGTAGGTCGTAGCATACACGTCCATTGCTCGAATAACGCTTTTCAGACAAGTCTCAAGTGCCTTTTGATTTTCTGCAACAGTCGCATACGTTCGTTGCTTGACGATCTTTAGCTCTGTTGCGGTTCGGGCTTCGGAATTTGGATCAGAGAGCGTCCCTCTCGCCAATCCGCAAAGGTCTTCAATCCTCATAAGATGCTGATTAAGGCCATTGATCAGACTGGCATCACGGATTGTCGGAGAAAATACGTTGTACAAATCCCCGTCGCCTTTATTCGCATCGACGGACCGGAAAAGACGCTCATTTAATTTCGGCATCTCCAGCTTACCGCCCTCGGTCTTCTTTGGACGCAGGACAGTAGGATCAACGTCAATCGCCAATTCAGAGCCTTCGTATTCCCATAACAGCCGGGAATACTGCTTGTCGGCTTCCTGTATCGTGTCACGGGCTTTAGCGAAGCAGGACGCGCCCATAGGACTGTCTACTTCGATGGTATTTGCTGTTGCAACCTTGAACCAGCCAAACATTTGACCGCCAGTTTTTGTTACCGTAGCTTCCGGCTCCAACTCTGACCACATATCCACGTCGGACAGGTTGATTTCAACGCCTATAGATTCCTTGTTCGTAGATTTGAAAGCCCTCTGCGTGATCTTTACATTATCACCATTCACCTGATGGCGCTCCAAGCGGGTGTAAATCGTCTTACCTTCTGTGTAGGTATCTCGAAAAATTACATCTGCCAGGTTTCCGTCATCATCAAAGGCTATCGGGTACAGGCTCCAATCCATCGTCCAATCAAAATAGAGGTGGCCGTCTTTAGGATAAGGCTTTACCGTCATACCACCTGCTGCCATACCCTGCTCCAGCTTTTGCCGCAACACCGTTACACAGCGTTCGAATTCAGCCTTGAGGTATTCAGCACGGGGATTCATGATTTCTTTCCCCTGTTCATCCTTCGTCTTCCCGTTTTTGTCCTTCCCCGTGATATGCCACTTCATCTCCAGCACTATCTGACGAGCAAGCTCCGAACAAATGAAAGCAGGGAGGTTCATAGTCTTCACTGTGTCAGACAGCCATTCAGGCTCATTCCGATAGAGCTTATACCAATCGTCCAGCGCATTCACCATATCGTCGGTCAATGGCGTTTCGATTCTCTCCACCGTTTCTATCTGCCTATAGGGAATCACTCTATGCCACACCCCCCGGATAAAATTAAAAAACCTCTTAAACATGCGGCCTATACTCACCACCTTTTCAGGGGCATGAAAAAAGGACGCCGCTTGTGCAACGCCCCTTGTCAGGTCATGTATTTATGTACTGTCGTGTTCTGGTCCTCGACGGTATCAGTGATTAACAGTCTGTAAGCGCTGTTACCCACGAGAATTTCGGACCGGCGCACCAACATTGTCTCGGAATGAACCGTTTGCAATCTTGAACAAGTCCACGATCCAGCCTATGATGAATAAACCACCCGTGAACAGATATAAAAGACCTTTCCCGATTCTCCCGACGTAAAAATAATGGGCTCCCATCCAACCTAAGAACAAGCACAGGAAAAACGCTGTACTCTTCTTTTTATCGGACGCTATGGTAACATAATTCGGCATTGTACCGCCTCCCACATGGTTATTGATGGTATTTTACCACACCATGCAGGAAAGAGCAAGGTTACACCGCACCCACGGCCCGCCACGCCTCGTAGATTTTCGGGCCTTGAATAGCGATCCAGTCCACCATTTCCTCGTTTTTCGCCCAAGGGCGATCCGTCCGGGAAGAGGAATAGGACAGGCCGCTTTCGTTGAAAAAGGCGTGAACGATTTCATGTCGCAGCGTCTCTTTTTCGCACGACTCAACAGCTTTCGGGCTTTCATACTCCCAGCCGGGAAAGGTCGTCATGTCGCAATACACGATTTCCTTTGTGCTTTCGCGGCAATAGCCGTCCCATGAGTTTCTGTCAAAGAACGGATCGTCTTTGTAGCGCTTTTTTTTGACGGTATATTTCGTCCCGAGAATGTTGATTACCATTTACTGCCCTTTCCGACGCCATACGCGCTCCATAGCGTAGCGGACACTATCAATGCTATGGTTGTCCTTATCAGGATAGCCGCTGATAATGTCGCCGTCGTCCGTGCGTTCGTACTCGTAATTTTGAAACTCCTTCGCCGTTTCAGGGCACCGGGCCGGGTCGATGACTATTTTCTTGAGGGATTGCAGCCATTTGATCCCGTACCTGATGCTGTCGGGGCCTTTGATGGCCCCCCGGCACATTGCGCCATAATCGCGGTAGTCGCCCACGGATTTAGGCTCCGCGCTGTCTGCCGTGATTAGGTCTGTCCCGGTCACACCCTTTTGCATCACCAGCGCGTTCCATGTGGCCGCGTTGGATTGCTTTGTGGCCCGGTATTCGTCGTAGATGTACAACACCTTGCGGTTGCTGTCGTAGTGCATCTTAGACCAATGATAGGGGTCGGGGAACCAGCCCCAGTCAATACCCATAAAGATATTGTCGAAAACCGCTTTCTCGCTATCCGGGATAGCCCGGATTTCAAGATTATCAAAAACCTCGCCGCCCGTGCCTACGGGAATACCGAGGTATTCATGGGTATAGGCGCGGAGGTTGGTTTCTTTCAGGGCCTCGGCATCATCAAAGAACTGTTCGCCCAACCATTCGGGAGGCACTTCCGTGTAGCAACTCCGATGTCTCAGCGCGGCCCGTCGCGGGGTCAGCACATATTGATTGGCCCAATTCTGCCGAGATATAGGCGGGTTGAAGCTCTTGAAAACAACATACCTCGTACCGCCGCGCATGACAGACTGTTGGACGGATCGTATCTCTTCTTCCCCTGCGAACTCATCCAGCTCCTCAAACCAAAGGAACTTGAAATAGCCGTGGGCCACTTTGATGGACTTTAGCTTTTTGGCTTTGTCCAATCCACGAAACAAGATGACCTGTCCCGTGGGCCTGTAGGTCAGCTTGTAGGGGCTTGTCGTGGCTTTCCATAGGTCATTGACGCCCAGCGCATCAATGCCCCAAAGCACCTGTTCAAAAACGCTTGTGCCGATGGTGGACGCCACCTTGCGGAACACAATGCCATTTGCGAGGGGGTCTTGCATGATCCCCAGCGGCAACTCCACCCCAATAAAAGAGGATTTCGTGGAACCGCGCCCGCCGTACAAGTCGTAGTAGGTATGCTTGCCGTCCGCAATATCCCAATGGACGGAATAGAAAGACGGGGCTATGATGTCGGACAACCGGGCCACGCTGCTATCCATTAGCCTCGCCGTCCTTGCCCTCCAGCTCCTTGATCTTCTTGTCTATGGTTTCGGGGTCGATATCAAAGGCGTCCTGTTCGCCCTCAACCCGTACCGTAGCGCGGGGAATATCACAGATGATATTGACAGCCGGGGCCTTTTTATCGTCCTGTCCGGCCTTGTCCGCATCCCACATACGGAAATTGTTTTGCAGGTTGAACTTAGCGCCATTGCAGCCATCCTTATCGTACAAACGCATTTCCGCGTAGTTTTCGATTCTCAGTTTTGCCGCCTCAACCACAGCCTCGAACTTCTTGGACCGATGCTGATAGTTGAGGAGGGCCTGTCGGGAGGTGAAGCCCAGCGCGATAGCAAGGCCCGTCACGGTCAAAGGCTTCACATCGACAAAGATAGGCTCACCGAATTTATTAAAGATGTAATTCCCATCATCGCCCCTGAGAGGGTGCCCTTCGCACTCCTTGAAATAGGCGTCAATCGCTTTCTGCATTTCCTCCGGGGTCTTAAATTTCATCCTGTTAGGCATCTGCCGTCAACCTCCTTTCTCCGGCATAAGAAAAGCGCCGGTCAAACGAATTTGACAAGCGCCCCTGTCTGTGTAGCTCGATGTCGCCCGCCAAGCGACGCCCTCCCGGTGGAAGGACTGTCGCGGGGCGGGTATGGGGTGTTACTTCTTCCCGGTCTTTTTCGTCGGGGTTGCTTTCTTCGTGCTGGAGCTGGACTTCTTCGGCTTCTTCGCAAAAGCCGCGTTCGCTTCGTCCATAGCCGCCGCATAAGCGGCAAATTCCGCTTTCGTCTTAGGATCGTACTTGTTCGGCATCGTTACGCACCTCCGCGATTATTTTAGCACCACAACGGCACTACGGTCAATGACATTCCTGTAGGTGCTGGAGACGGGGCCACCCGTAATGACGTTATAGCCCATAGCCAGCGCATAGATAGACGCATTACCGTTGCCACCATACCTGAACGAGCCAACGGCCCTTGCAAACTGAGGATGGGAGCTTGCGAACGACCGCGCTTGAGATTGCAAAGCGTAATAGTCAACCGTTCTCGCCGTAGCCGGATTGAGAACCGCCTGAATCGTCGCGCCAGTGCCATAGCCCGTGTTTCTGCCGCCGTTCATGTCAAAGTACGTGCCAGCGCCGGACACCTGCCCGCCCTTCTTACCGCCGATATAGTTCATTTCAGAATACTTGAACATATCCGCGACATTCTGCGCGGAATACGGGCCGTTTCCGTTCACGCTGCGGGACATTATCTCCGAACGCGGGATATTGTTCTGCTGCATGAACTGGTTAAACTGCTGCTGATCCATAACCGTAGGCGCTCCATTCAAACCGACCTGATAGACAAACTTCTGTGTCTGATCCGGCACGTCGTTCAGGAAATTAGGCATATCCACGTTGCGGGAATCAATGACAGCCTGTGCCAACTGATCGTCCGTCATGGATGCAATCTGCGCCAGCGTCGCCGTTGCCTGTGTAGCTGTCTGCAAGTCGCTACTCGGTGTGAGGTCGGGCTGTGGCTGCGGTGGCTGCGGGGGCTGTAGGGGTTGCACCTGCGGTTGTGGCTGCTGTTGCGGCATGGTCAGACGGGGCGCACGGAGCAACCCGCTTTTACTTCCTCGACCACCCATAGCGGGAGCCTCCTTCCAAAAATGGCATAAAAAAGAGCGCGGAAACGCGCTCTTTTCATGGCCTTTATTTCTTCTTCGTGGTGGGCTTCTTAGCCTTGCTGCCGTGGGTCTTGTTCCAATCGGCAATCGCCTTTTTGTTCTCAGCCGTGGGCGTTGTCTTGCTGATCGCCACGGTATCGAAACGCGCACGGACACTCGCAGGGACTTTGTTCTCGTCTGCCATCTTCTTTACCATTTTCGTTACCTCCCTTAGTCTACCTCGACGGTAAACACAATCTGATTTTGACCACTCAACCAGTTTGTGCCTTTCTGCCTGACCTTCGTGCCGGTATCCTCACGAATACCCACGATTCGGAAATTATTGCGCCCTTGAGACGGGGCAAGCACAACCTCACCGATCTTTCCACCGGGGCCGTTACCGGGCATCATAACCTGTGCCCCGGCCTTAGTCCTGTACTCAAACTTGACCGCCCGATTCATAAATACGTCTCTCGTACTTTGCGGGGCGTTTTTGAAGTTATTGTACGACGTAGAAACCAAACGCTCCTCGTTGTAGGTAGTACCCACAAGCATCTTTTGAAGCTGCGACACGGGAAGCTTTGTGAAATCGGCGTTCGACAATCCGTTCTGTGCCAACAGCTTGTTCACAATCTCGCCGTGATCGTACCGGGTCAGGTTGACGTTATAGCCCATGTTGTGCATAGCGCCCATCATGTGCTTTAGGACAAAACGCTCGTTTGCCGTCAAACCATCGGTCAAAGGTTTCCCGGCTTCTGCGTTTTGACGCATCTTCTCGTTCAAATTCTGCGACATACTGTAGGGGTTGTTGGAGTCGCCATTCAAACGCAAATACTGAACCGTCGCCGTCACTTGGTCAATCGTCAAATTCTGCCGCTGGAAATACTGCGCCCCATTGTACAGGTCGTGGAACGGGGAATTGTCCGTATCAGAGAAGGCCGCATTATTCGCCTGTTGCGCCTGTTGGGGCGTCACCTGAATTTGCGGGGGCTGCTGCTGTACCTGAAACGCTTGCGGGGGCGCGGGCGTCACTCGGGGTCGCGCCGTCAGCCCGCTCTTGCTGCCTCTGCCACCCATAAGCATATCACCTTTCTTTCAAATAGTCAACAGATTTTGACTAATCTTAAATCTTTTGACTTAGGATTTAGCTGAAACCTGCATCAAAATGGATCGTTCGGGCTACGCTTACGAATAAGCATCTGCCACGCGCTCCATGATTCCATCTTGTATTGACTGTACGGGGAATTAAGGGCCTTAATAACACGAGTCTGCTCCCGCCTTGTCATGTCCTTCCAGTCAATCACCACGCCGCCACCAAAGCGCCGCGTCGTTTCCGTCGTGTACGGGGTCAGGTCGATCCCGACTTGAGTCTGTACAAACGTGGTGATTTGCGCGGGGACGCTTTGACGCTGTGAACTCGCGGCCTGAACTTGCTGCTGTGCGGCTTGTACGGCCTGTTGCGCGTTCGCCAAAGCCTGTTGCGCTGCCGGAGAATTGGTGTAATTCAACAGCTTATAGGCTTGTGATTGCTGCTGTTGCGCGGCCTGTAGCTGCTGAATCGCCGCAAGCGGGTTATTCGGATAGCCGCTACTGCTGCCTCTGCCGCCCATAGGTCAATCCTCCGTTTCCCTCCACTTCGATTGAAACGCCTTGACGGAGATAATATCATCGTCCTCCGCGCACTCGGGGACGCTGCCATACATGATGATCTTTGCCGGGGCCAGCCGCTTTTTCATTTCCGCATAGCCCAGCTCAAACAGCCGTGTAGCTCTGCGGTTGCCCTGTGTTCCCACGCTGCTCACGGCAACCATGCCGCCAGCGGGTTCCCCATCGAAACACCATTCAAAGCTGTCCTCGTCGCTCCAGCTTATCGTCGGAATGACGTTGATCCCGTTTTCCTGCCAATACGCGCCCAGCCAATGCTTGCGGTAATGGTTGTAAATCTGAATCGCTTTCGGGAAATCGGTGTACGTCGAAAAGTCAGGCGTACACACGGCCTGAAACTTCGCCAGCATGGGGAGGTAGCGGTCAGGGTCTTTCCATAGCCGGATAAATTGATAGTCATCTATGAAAAAGTGAATCCCGTGCTGATCCGGCTCCTCGCATCCTTTGGCATAGTTGAAGCTGATCCAGTTATCGACCTGAAAGACAGCGCTATCGAGGGCGGGGATGTTGTACTCACCCTCGCCCTCGAATATCCGTTTATTCAGGTTTTCGTAATTCCTTGATTGTCTATATATCTGCATGTCGCCGCCTCCAATGAACAGAGGCACGGCCATGAAGCAACCGCGCCCCCGTGCAATATCACAACCCCCGCTCGGACTGTCCCTGATGGACTGTAGGAGCGGAGGCGTATTCTCCTACGCCCGAACGGTGCAATACTGCGCATACACTATAACACACTTCGGCGTAACAAAAGTAACAACCTGCCGTGGGCTGCTCTACCCTGCTGTATTCTGCTTTAGCTTGTCGGCTTTCAGATAGCGATAGCAAATCATCTTTACCCCGGCGTCCGTGTTCCCGCCGCCTATGCAATCCGCAACCTGTAGCCATGACAGGCCGGACACAAAGCGATATTGAAACACCTGCCGGGTCAGGCTGTCCGGGATCGTCTCGATCCAACGCTCCAGCCGCGCCCGTTCGTGGATGAGCTGTATCTGCCTCGCCGCAAGGATCGCCTTTAGGTCGGTGATCTCAGCCGCCAGTCGTTCAGTCGGGCTTTCGGTATTAAAGGGGCCTTTCGGCATATCGGAATATTTGGCCGTCGCGGGGCCTATCAGGTCGGTCAGCTCTTCAAGGCGCTTTTCGTTCGCCTCGATCTCACGGGTCAGGTAATACAACTGCGACAATTCCTTTAGCGTCATAGTGATCTCCTTTCGCGCCTATGCGCGTGTAATGGGGTCTATAATCGCTTGTCGTTTGTCGCGTGTCGTTCTTCGGCTTTCGGTCTACGCGCCGTCTACGGGGCCAGCGGGGCCGCTAACCCATGTCATACTCGCCCAGCTCTATCTCTTCGCCACATTCAGGGCAATTCACAATTCCCCATTCGTCGCCCCAATACTCGGGTTCGGTCACTTCGTCCCAATCCATGCGCTGATCCTGCCCGCAATGCGGACAGGTGAACGTGATATAAGCGGGGCGCTGCACAATCGTAAAGTCTGCCTGTTTCATGCTTTGGCCTCCTGCTCACGCCGCCATTCGGTCAGCGCATAGTCAAAGGGGTTTGCGCTTGTCATGCACGGTTTTTGCGCTTTCTCGCGCAACCACGCTACGGGGATCGCCTCGATGGTTTCAACCTGCTCTTCCAGCGTTTCTTTCAACAGCTCCCCGAGGGTCATCTGCATTTCATACGTCAAGCCTTTGGTTTCGTCCGAAATCGGGACAATGATCTTTTGGTCTACGTTCACAACTTTCATACCTTCGCACCTGCTTTCTTCCACCTGTCCAGTATGATCCCGATAGCCCACCACATAACCGAGCCTCGGTTATATTCGGCTTGCAATGTCTCCAACCACGTTACCGGGATCGCTTCGACGGGCTGCGCTTCTTCCAGCCGTTCAACCACGGTACAAGCCTCTCCCGGCTTGTAATGCGCCCACCTGCAATCTTTCCTATCGCGCCCGCAAACGGCTTGACAGGTTCGCTTTATCTCGGCTTCCAAATTCACGATTTTCATACCTTCGCCTCCCTGATCCGTGCTTTCAGGCTTTCCAAAAGGCTTTCCTGCACCTTGTCCTTGCTTGCCAAGCTGCGTATAACGTCCTCGTCGCGCCCGCCCTTGACAATCAGGTGATGCACTATGACGGGGTGATCCTGCCCCTGCCTGTGCAATCGCTTGTTGGCCTGTTGGTATTCCTCAAGGTTCCATGTCAGCCCAAACCAAATGATGTGATGCCCGCCCTCCTGCAAATTCAGGCCATAGCCGCAAGAGGCGGGGTGGATGAGTAGCAGGTCGATTTTGCCCGCGTTCCAATCGTCCTTGTCCTGCGCGTCCTTGTATACGCGCACCCGCAATTTGGACTTTGAAAGGGCCTGTAACAGCCTTTCCTTGTCGTGGACAAAGCTATAGCACACGATGGCGTGTTGCCCGTTCAGGGCCTCCACGGCTTCCATGAACGCCTCCAGCTTGCAATCGTGAACGTGGGCCACATTATGATCCTCGTCGTAGACAGCGCCGTTACAAAGCTGTAAGAGCTTGCTTGATAGGGTCGCCGCCGTGGTCGCCGTGATCGTGTCCTCGTCCACCTCCAGCACCATTTCACGCTCCATCTTGCGGTAGGCCCTTTGCGCCTTGTCGTCCAGCACCACGGGAATATCCTCGTATACCAGCTCCGGCAAATCCAAATAGTCAGACGCTTTCATGCTGATACAAATATCGCTGATCTGTTTTTGTATCACCTGTTCCGCGCCCTCTTTCGGGGCATAGGAAAAAATGGTCGTTGCGTTGCGCTTGTCGGGGTTGAAATACATATCCCGGTAGACGCTGATCGTGCGCCCCAGCCGTTGCCCGCCGTCCAGTAGGTAAAGCTGCGCCCACAAATCCATAAGGCCATGCGGGTTAGGGGTGCCGGTCAGCTCGATCATACGGTTAATCCGGGGCCGTACCGTTTTGAGGGCCTTGAATCGCTTTGCCTGATGATTCTTGAATGAGCTGCTTTCATCCAGCACCACCGTATCAAAGGGCCACCACTTGCCGCACTTCTCCACCAGCCATTGAGTGTTTTCCCGGTTGATGATGTAAATGTCTGCCGGAGTAGCCAGCGCCTCCTCCCGCTGTGTAGCTGTCCCCAGCACGCCCACCAGACGGAGCCGCCTCAGATGCTCCCACTTCCGGGCTTCCGCTTGCCATGTGTCCTCGGCAACCTTCTTAGGGGCGATAATCAAAACCTTGTTGACAGCCCAGCGGTTAAACTTGAGGTCGGCAATCGCCGTCAGGGTGATAACCGTCTTACCCAAGCCCATGTCAAGGAACAGGCCCAGCGCCGGGTGACTGATAATCGCGTCTTGCGCATATCGTTGATAGGCGTGGGGACTATACACCATTGCCATACACAAGCCTCCTGCATCGTTCGATGATGATTTGCACCTTGTCCAAGCTGTCCACCGAGGAAAAGACCATAAAGCCCAGCCGCGCCAACTGCTCTTGAACAAAGCGCTGTCGGGGCCGTTCCCGCTTGCCGGGGGCTTTCAGCTCGGCAAACAGGATGTGTCCACCCGGCAACAGGATCATGCGGTCAGGGACGCCCGTAAAGCCGGGGCATACCAGCTTGAGGCAAAGCCCGCCAAGCCGCTTGACGGAATCCCGGAGCTTCGCTTCGATCTCCTTCTCAAGCATCGGAAACCACCTCGCGCATAGGCGCGTCAACTTTTGCGCTCGGGGCGCGGTCTGCACAATATGCCATCACGCCCCAAAAATCATACTTCTTCGGTATCGCAAGGTTTTCGTTTTTAGTCCTTTCAACTTCATCACTTTCCCGGATGAAATACAGGTTCGGCTCCCTTTGTTGCGGAATAGCCGTTATAAATCGCCCGGTTCTTTTGTAGGTCACAACGTATTCGCCGTTATCCTTTCTTTCCCAAAGAAAATCACCTATTCTCATTCTACCGCCACCTCCCTATAATCACCACTCGCGCGTGCGCGTGTACTATGCACTCGCATTAGGCGTTTTAGGCGTTTTCCGTAATCCCTATACATACATTTTAGGTCTATTAACCTAAATATCTGTTGAACTGTTGATAATAGGGGAAAAATGCCGTAATACCAAGGGTTTTGGCAATCACCACTTATATCAACACTTTGTCAACACTTCAAATTTCTGTTGAATACCGTTATCACCACTTCAACGGTCAAAAATCCCACTGTTGACAAAGTGTTGATGCAATCTGTTGATTGTTTCATCGGACATAAAAGCCGCGCTGCTTTCCGTAGGGGCCACACACCATATTGGAGTTTGCCCGTTCCACGTTCGGCAATTTGGCAAGGATCGCGTTGATTTCCCGCGTGTCCATCTGCCGGAAATCAGCCTGATTCTTATTGAACAGCTCACACCAAACCTCGATAGCGGTGATCCTGTCGCGCTTGACCGTCCTCACATCCCCGTGTGTAGCTTGCGCCCACCAATCCCGCCGCCTGTCGATGCTCCATTTCTGCCAGTCGTCGGGGATCTCTTTCGCCACGAAATCGGCAATCATGCCCTCTTTCGGGTTTGCTTCACGGTGATGTTCCTGCATTTCCTGTGCCGCTTTTTCCACATCCCCGGTCAAATAGAGCTGTTCGCCCATCAGCCAACGGGCCTTTGCTTCGCCCCAAACCTGCGATATATAATCGTCGGTCAGGTCGTCCCACACGTTCATTTCATGGGGTGTTACGCCCACGTCCACGGGCCAAAAGCGCCGGTTGCCGGTCATGTCCTGTAGGAAATCCATCTGATTGCACGTCCCAAAGAACACACAGCACCGGGGCAACTCCTTCACGTTGCGGCCATACGCGGCCCTGTAGCGGTCAGCACGGAGGCTCAAAAACTGCTTGATGCGGGCAACGTCTGTCCGTCTGAAAGCGTCCAATTCGGCCACTTCCACCAGCCACACGCCCTGTAACAGCTCGGAGGCTTCCTTGCCCTCAAAGGTTCGGATTGAATCGTTGAACCAGCCCTTGCTCATGCGGTCAAGGATCGTTGATTTTCCGAGGCCCTGCCGCCCGCACAGTATGAGCATGTTGTCATACTTGCAGCCCGGTTCCATAGCGCGGGCAATCGCCGCCGTGAACGCCTTGCGGCATACGGCGCGGGTGTATGGGGTATCTTCCGCGCCGAGGAAATCCGTGAACAGGGTGTCCAGCCGGGGCGTACCGTCCCACGTCAGGCCGTCAATATAATCCTGCACCTCATTGAAAGCGTGAGTGGATGCGTGAACGTCCAGCGCGGCGTCGATGTTCCCGCGCTTCGTGATGTCGTACCGCTTCTCCATGTACCAGTAAATGCCGTTGCTGTCGGTATCGCTCCAAAGGCGGCGCTTGCCGTCCAGCTCCCACGGCAAAGCGCCCAGCACCTCGCCACGGCCAGCGAATTTGTTCAGCTTGAACTTATCCATCAGCAGCGGGTCATTTTCCAATATGATGCGGATATTGTCTATCGTGGGTTTGATCGCGCCCTGTTGCGTGACCTGTAGGGTCAGCATCCAAGCGTCGGGATCAACCGCGCTAACGACGGCTCCATCTTCCCCCGCTTGTGTAGCGCCCTGCATCAGCCCCTCGAACTCCTGTTGACCTGCCGCGTATCGTTCCTTAATCAGCAGCGTGGAAACCGCGCTGTCAGCCGCCGCAAAGTCCACAAACGCCTTGAATGAGGGGAGCCGGTTCGTCGGGGTGTCAAGGGCCGCGTCCGCGTCCAAATGGCCGAATTTGTGGAGGCGCACCATGTCAGCCGCGTTTACCAGCTTGCCGCCGCATGGGTCGGTAGCATGATGGGAAAATAAGAACTTGCCGTTGTCGTAGATGATCGCGCCGCCTGTCGTGCTGCCGTTGAGATAGGTGTATCGGTTCGGATCGTTGTCTACCGGGGCATAGATGCCGGGGAGAAACGTGTCCATAGCCTTGAATATGTCGTATACCCGGCAAAACGCGCCGATCAATCCCGATTTTGCCTCGGGATCGCCCTGTCGCACCGCCAGCTTTTGATAGTTATTCGCGCCGGGAACCTGCGGCCTCTCCGTCCAGTCGTGCCAGTCTGTGTAGCTCCCCAACACCGCGTCCACGCTCACAAAGGGGGC
The DNA here is from genome assembly GCA_017512905.1 of Clostridia bacterium. GTDB lineage: Bacteria > Bacillota > Clostridia > Christensenellales > Aristaeellaceae > UBA2862. Next base: position 27,216 of record JAFWEL010000072.1, on the reverse strand, counting down.
GTCCACGTACTCAAAGACGTATTCCCCGTCCGCGCTGCATGAGGGCCAGTACATCAGGCGGTTAGGCTCAAACGTGGTCGGGTCGGCCATCGTAATGCCGATGTCAGCGGCCAAACGACGGCTCACAGCGTCGTATTCGTCCGGGGTCATATCCCGGTCAGTCACGATGACGACGCGCAGACGCGGGGCCTCGGGGCGGTGCTTGCGGGTGGAGTAGATACAATACCCGTACCCCGCCGCGTTCAGCGTCGCCTTGATGCTGTCCGTTCCAAAGGGCGGGATATTGTCGAAATCCAGCGTGACAACACAGCGGTCTATCACGGCGTCGGCCTTGCGGCGGGGGCCGTTAAGCCGCCCAGCCACAAAGCCGCCGATGTCCTTCCGCGAGTCCTGGTCGGCCTTTGACATGGCAAGGTAGGCCGCAAGCGTTTCCGTGCCGCGCAGCATGGGCTTCTCCAGCCGTCCGTACAGCTCGGAAACCGTCAGGGCCAGCGGTTGCCACACAACGGCCTTTCGGCTATTGCCAACCGAGACAGTCAGTTGTCGATCATTTTTCAATGCAATCATGTGTCAGCCTCCCCCCCCTTGCAAGGGGCGGTCAAAATGTTTTTACCGTACTCCGATTATAAGTCAAAGCTTTTTTACTGTCAAGGGATTTTAGCGGAAAATTCTCCCGGTTTTTCTGTGCTTCAATTCGATGCGGTTCTCCAGCTCAAAGCCGGATTCCCGGATGATGAATTTCAGCACGGAAATGAGGTAGGCCGCTTTCTTCTCGGCTTTGCCATCGTTCAGGATCGTCTTGAGGGCGGCGTAGGCCGTGGGATCAATATAGCCGTCCCGGTTGCGCTTCAAGCTGTCAGCCATCGTCCCGCACCTCCCGTCAAAACTGCTTTCCGTGCTTGTATGGCCGTGTAGCATTGTATTCCATCTTCGCCCGGATCACGGGGGCGAGGTCGATCCCGAGATAGCCGCACAGGTCGGCAATCCTGATAACCGCGTCGGCCAGCTCCGTGATAAAGCCCTCGGGCTTTTCGCCGTCCTTCGGCAAACCCACCTCCATCTTTTCAGCCGGTTCCCCGCCTATCGTGCCGTGCTTCATATACCACATCCCCGGATTGCCCTGTCTGATTTCTTCAAGGGCCTCTGACAGCTCCGAATGAATCAGGGCGATAGAAGTCCCCAGCTCCGGGGGATCGTCCCAAAAGCCGTGTTTTGCGGCGTTTGCGTGGGCCTCCCGTACCATCTCCGAGACGGTCAGCGCAGAACCGGGCATGGGAATTGCCCTGTCGTCTATGTATTCGTCGGCAAAAATCTTCCGACAATCATTGTCGTACTTCTCGATCATTTCAGGGAGATTCGCGTTGATCGCGTCGAACTCGATGCCGTATTCGTGGCACTTCTGCACGGCAATCCCCAACGGTCTGCCCGTGCGATTCGTCCACAGGATCAACCTTGCGCCTTGCCGCTGCTGCTCCAGCACGTAGTCGATGACGGCTTGCCGGGGCGCTCCCGGGGTCGGCCAGTCCTTTTCTTCCATCTGTTCAAACAGGGTGCCGTCGAAATCGACGGCGATAATCTTCTTGCGCTTTTTCATCTTCAACCTCTTTCTCAGCTTTTCAGCCGTTTTTCGGTATTTTTGTGGCAATGCGAATACCGTTATTAGCAGAGAATAGCTAAAAATGTAGACATAGTTACAATAAATCCTTATGTTATTCGCTGTTTTATGCCTCCAATATAACGATTCTACATAGCGGTGAAGGCCCCCGGTCGTGTCCTTATGCCTGATCCCTTCCCGTAGGGCCTTTTCCGCGTTCTTCTCTGCCAGCCTCTTAGACAGGCCCAGCCTTTCCTTTGTCCGATGCTTCGCATGATCCGTGACGTGGGCCATTCAACCACCCACCTTTAGCTCAAATTTGAGCTGATCTATTAAGGTGCTATGCAAGGTCTTAGGTCCGTTCGCAATGGGGTTAAAATCAGGGGCAAGGTCACACCCAACCCCTATGTAGAAAAAACGCCCATTTTCCCGGCTCTTTTGGCAGGTTACGGTCATGTGCTTGCAACAGGTACAGCAGCCCCCGCACTTTTCGATCCTTGAAAGCGTTGCTCGAATGTTCGCCAACTTTTTTTTGGTGCACATCAGCTCCACCGTCCCCGCCGCGTGTAGCTCCTTCCCTCGATCCCGGCCCACAGTCGAGTGAACCCTGCGTCAATCAGCAGCCAAATGATCGTCCACGTCAACAGCACGGCGTCATAGACCTTGCCGTGGGTCTTTACCGCGTATTGGGCGTTCAAGTCGGCTTTGATTTCCAGCCAGCGGGCTTCATCCGCGCTCTGCCTTACGGCTTCCCGCGCCTCCAGCTCGTCATAGTCGGCCTTGAGGCGGGCGTATTCGGCCTTGACAGCTTCCAGCTCTGCGTTGTTCAGGGGGATCACTTCACGGGTCACGCTGTCCAGTATGGCCCCACGGATTGCCTCACGTATGGGGGCGTTTCCATAGGTCTTAATGACTAATGCCCGGTCTTGCATGGATCACACCTCCTTATGCTTGAACTCTTGATTTTTATAAACGCGCTTACCTTTCTCCAGCAGGTCGCAAATCTGTTTGAGCTGGTGGGTCGTCAGGTAGTAGGCGTAATTGGAATTGGTGTTGACCTTCGCCACCAAATCCTCGTGAAGAAAATAGTCCTTCGCTTCATCCTCGGAAAAGAAAAGATCGTAGTCCCGCCCGTAGTCACCGGGCTTCTCGAGGTAGTTATTGGTTGAGTCAAATTGAATTGTTTTCGGGAACCACAGTTTGCCGGATTTCTCTTGGACTGAAATATACTTGCGCCCAATCTTGGTGATTTCAGCCTCTTTTAGATGCTCCATGCCGCGCTCTCCACGTCCGACGTAGATAGGCAACAGGTAAACCACCATACCCGGCTTGAGGGTTTTCACATCCGGGTATTTTCGGGAGGGATGCCGCATATCACATCCCCCTCTCCGGCGTGTCCTGCCCTTCGTTGGTAACAACATTGATGATCCCGGCGTTTTCTATCAGCCGTACGCACATCTGACAGGGCTTCGGATTCGGGATTCTCTTGCCATCCTCAAACCCCGCAAGGTACAGTGTAGCGCCCATCATGTCCAGCCGGGACGCACTGATTATGGCGTTCGCTTCGGCATGGACGGCCTTACACTTTTCGTACTGTTCCCCGTGGGGGATGCCGTTGGTTTCCCTCCAGCACTCCCCCAAATCACAGCAGTTGATCCACCCACGCGCCGAGCCGTTGTAGCCGGTGGAGATAATCATGTCGTTCTTGACGATCACGGCCCCATACTGCCGTCGTAGGCAGGTAGACCGGGCCGCAACCGCCGCCGCAATGTCGAGGTAGTATTTCACCTTCGACGGGCGCTCAACGGGATTCTTCATTTCCGATCATCCTCCAGTCTTTTTGGCATACACTCAGAAAAGCGGTAACACTCCAAGCAATCGGAAAAACGATCACACGCTTTCCCGGTGTTCTCGCTTTGTGCCTTGTGTAGCAACTTCGCCCGCACACGCGGCATACCCAGCGAGGTCAACAAAGCTGTCCGGGTTTGACCCCGTAGCAATGCGGGCAACCTTGAGCAACCCCATCATAACGGCAACGTCTTTAGGAGTGATGATCGCGGGAACTTCCATACACTCGGCAACGCCTTTTAGGTTCAGCTCCGGGTGAGCCGCGTCCAAGTAGTTATTCCAGAAATCCGCAATGGTTTGAAAGTTGCGCTCCGGCTTGCCATAGTCCTGAACACGCTGCCCGCAAACACACTTCTTTGCGGCCTCCAGTATGTCGGCCCTATTCATCGTCCGTGTCCTCCTCCCCGTTGAAAATGGGATCGTCGAACATACCCAGCTCCAAGCCAAGCTGCATGATGGACGTGACGATAAGGCCCAAATCCCGGCTGTTCATCTCCAGCATTTCAAAGGTCATGCCAACCATGCCGTCCTTGTCGGTTTCCGGGTTCTTGTCCTTGAAACGGATGACCATGCCCTTATCCAGCCGCTTCACGGTGCCGTCGTCGTACAGGATGATAATATCCTCTGCGCTGCGTTCAGACTTCGTGATGTTCTTCTGTTCTTCCATGATCCCGTCCTCCTTACCAAACTTTGAAGTATTCAGTCATTGCGCTCAGCTCGTTCATAAAGTGCACCACCATGTACCAAAAGGCCCCGACGCTGCCGATAATACCGACGATAATAGCCCATATCAGCGCGGTCACGGCGTTATCCTCGCGCCGCCTCCGCTGCCGTTTTTCTTCTTTCCAGTTCATACGATCCTCCTATTTCACGCGCTTGTAGACCGCGCTGCTGCCGTCGTGCATCGTTACCTTGACGGTAACGGGCAACCCCGTGTTGTCATCACTTATGGCAACATACTTCCATGCTTCAACCCCAATCGGCCTTTTATGGCTTTTCTCGCAAGCCGCGCATGTCATTCTGTTGTTATACCGCGTACCGCAACATTCGCATTGGTACAGACTAAGGGTTTTCACCTTCACACCTCCCATGTAAACAGCTTTTCGGTCACTTGAAACTGATTGCTTTTATTTCGATCCAGCGTCCGGGTAAAGGGCTTTTCCCACACGCACCGCCAGCCGTCCGGGGCTTGCTGTTCGCTTATAAAAATCTTGTGGCCCGTCTCGGCAATCAACCGGGCGTAGTCCCAAAATTCCGTGCTGTCGAATTTCTCTCCCGTGTAGCCCGTCGTGCCCCGATACGGGGGATCGGCATACACCACGGCTCCGGGCGGGATAGGGACGGCCCGATAATCCATGTTCAGATACCGGGCCGTCGTCAGGTTCGCCACATCCTTTAGCAAGGACCGCTTGCTCTGCGCCGCGTAATTCGTGCCTCCGGCGTTCCGGGCGTACCCACCGAACCATTTCCCGCCAAAGCTGCACCCGAACCCTACAAAGCCGGTCAGGGCCGGGATCAGGTCTTTGTTATCCCGGACAAAGCGGTATTCGTCCTCAGTCACAATGTCGGGCGGTTCCCATCCCTCCTGAACACCCCGCATAAGGGCTATCAGGTAGGGATGCCGGTCATTCAGGATCACACGGTCAAACCCTCGCACCTTGCTTTCCACGGCACAGCTACCGCAGAACAGGCTTACAAATGTGCGCGACCCCCCCCGTCAGGGGAGTAATGAATCCGGCTATCTGCCGTGCTATCCGGGATTTCCCGCCCATATACTGCATTGATGACCTCCGCTATCGCCCTTGCGATTCTGCTTTTCCCGCCCTGATAGCGCATTGTCTACCGTCCTTTTCTCAGGCAGACCTTGACAGCGCCTTTGTAGTCGTGGGCGGGATCATAGATGGACAGCCTTTCGATCATGGCCCGTGCCGCCTTGACGGTTTCAAAGCCTTGCGCCTCGTTGGTGTAGCGCGTCCAATTCACGTAGCTCTGTTCCTCGGGCATCCCTATGTTGGCCGTTCCCGCTTCATACAGGTACAGGGATTTACCGAACATCTTCATAGTCAGCAGGAATTTCCCGCGACGCTGCTTCATCTGTTCGCGTACCACGATTTCACCCTCCAATCATCTTGTCGCCCATCAGCAGCAGGACGAACATAGCGCCAGCCACCACCGCGTAAAGCACCTTGTTCTCGGTCTGCTTTTCCCCGATGCAAGCGAGGGAAAACAATACGCCCACGGCGGCAAAAATGATGTCCTTATACATCGTCTGCCACCTCCAAGGGGATGTCGTCGAAGATCACGGGAATAGCGCTCTTGAACGCCTCCAGCAGCATTTCAGCGACTTCCCGCATTTGCGGGTGGGCGTTCGCGGCGCTGCGCAATTTGAAGAAGTGCCGCCACTCGCGCATATTCATGGTTATCACGATCTGCGCTTTCGTGCTGTTGTTCAGCACCGACCGGGCAATCCTCGGTGTAGCTCCCAGCTCGATCATGCGGTTGTAGTGCTTTTCTGCATCCCGGCAAGCCTCCATCCACTCCGCAACGATAACTCCGATCTGCTGCGCTGACAGGTGGGCCATAGCCTTTTCCCGCTGGATGCCGCCCATGATGGCGATATACGTTATATCACCCTTGAACTTGCCTCCGGCGTAGTTGATGTAATGGGTGCTTTCCTGCGTATAGCTTGCGATTCTGTGGCGCACGGTTTCGTGGGTGACGCCACGATCACAGGCCACGACGACGGACACCTTTGCGTGTTCCAGTACGGACTCATGGCCCCGCCTGATAAGGTTGCGGACAAAGGTTTCTTCTTCGCCCTCACGATCCGACTGGTAGGCCACCCGGCCCGCTTTCGTGATGATGTCAAGGATCACCTTGCCGTTCGGCTTCCTGCCGTCCAGCCAATCAAAGCAAGGATTGATGATCTTCATACGCGCACTTCCTTTCTTACCAAACACGCTCGATACGTGCTTTCAAATCTGCCAGCGTTCGTTTTTCAAACCTTGAAACATAACTCTGTGATAGACCTAACCGATTGGCAACCTGCTGTTGTGTGAAGCCTTGTAAAAAGTGCATTTGGATAACCTGCCGTTGCTTCTCAGGTAATGCCGCTATCGTTTTCATAAGCAGCGTTTTTTCGGCTTCATACTCAACAGCCTTACTCACTTCATCGGGTTCTGTACGCAGCGTCATTTCCAACTCCAGCCTGCTCCCACCCTCTCCCGACTGATACAGTACCGTGTTCAACGAAATACAACGCCTGTATCTTTTCTCTTTTCTCAATTCCGTTAATACGGTAGTTGTGATGCACCTCCCAGCATAAGTGGAAAACCTATTGCCGGATTCAGGATCAAAGGTATCGACAGCACGTATAAGACCGATTGTGCCTATAGAAACCAGATCATCTGTAGTATTGCATACGCTGTTATACTTTTTCACTAAGAGCGGAACCAGACGCAAATTGTGTTCAATCAGCTTTTTCCTTGCTGCCTTATCCCCCTCTTTAGCGCGTTGCGCTATTATGATTTCTTCATCACGGGACAAAGGCGTCGGAAGCTCATCTCGATAGTACACGGCTTTCACCTCATCGCCTTAGTCGTCGTCTTCGCAAGCGCCCTCACACGGAATTGTGTAGCATCTGTTCCTGCTTTGCGCATTGACCTGGCAACCACAATTCGGGCAGTCAAAGCTGTCATAGAGGGCCGGTTCATCCGTCGAACCCAGCGTTGCCACAAGGCCCATTTTCGTCATGTCGCGGGAGATGTAATGCCTCTCCCTGATGGCCGGGAACTCCGTGCCGCACACCTTACACTTGATGTTTGCCATTGTCTGTACTCCTTTCTTAGTCCTTCTTGAAGAATGTCCCTACCCATCCGTCAGCGCCCAGCGGTAGGCCCTGCGCCCACGGGATAGGCTCGGTCATTATGCTTGTAACCCTGTCCAGCATAGCCTTGTTGTCGGCAAAGGGTTTGATGTCGATTACAACCTCGTCATGGACGTGGAACACGATAGGGAATCCCTGCGCCTCCAGCTTTTCAATCGCTTGCGCCAAACAGTCACGGGCGATAGCCTGAACACAGTTTTCAACCAGCTTGCCGCCGTAGGTTTCGATTGCTTTCCACTTCTTCGTCGTCTGATCCACGCCGTAGTAGGCGATAGACGGTTGGCCCCATCGGTTCTCCGTAACTTGCGGGTTGATGTAGTACAGCTTGCGCCCGGAGGGGAGCAGGATTGACATAACAGCCGTACCCTGCATGATGTCGAACTCGCGGGCCAGCGTCAGGCAGCGTACCCGGCGCGAACCGCCGTTGATGATGACCTCCAGCGCCGCGTTCTCCATGTCGTACCACAAATCCCGGATATGGCTGCTTGCGTTGCGCCAGTTGTTCACGATCTCCTGAACCTCGTCGTCGGTCATGTCGTCCAGCGCGTGGGACACGTCCATGCGCCGCATAGCACCCACGCCACCCTGATAGCCCAGCGCCAGCTCTGCAACCTTGCCGCGTTGCCGGAGGGCGTAATTCTCATGCCCCTTGACGATGGTTTCCACGGGGACGTGATAGATCATTGCCGCCGATGCCTCGTAGATTTTGCCTGTTGTGCGGAAAACCTCAAGCCGCCATTCCTCGTTTGCCAGCCACGCAATCACGCGGGCCTCAATCGCGGAAAAGTCCGCGTCAATCAGTACATTGCCGGGTGTAGCTATGAACGCCGTGCGGATCAGCTGAGACAGCGTATCGGACACACTCCCATAGGCCATCCTCAGATGATCCTTTTTGCAATCCTTGACGAAACGGCGGGCCGTGTCCAAATGCTCTATGTACGTCCGGGGAAGGTTCTGCACCTGAACCAGCCTCCCGGCCCAGCGCCCCGTCCTGTTGGCACCGTAGAACTGCAACAGGCCGCGCACACGCTCATCCGAACACACGCACATCTCGATTGCGTCATACTTCTTCGTGGAGGTCTTTCCCAGCTCTTGACGGATTTCCAGCATCCGTTGTACGTCGTCGCTGTGACCACCCATTGCCAGCAGGTCGGTGACGGTTTCCTTGCGCAAATTCTCCACGGACACACCCTCGGCGGTTTCCGTGTCCAGCCACTTGACAAGCTGCTTGACGCTGTTCGGGTTATCCAGCCCGGAAATCTTCACGGCCTCCTCGGTCAGCTCTTCCGTCACAGCCGCGCCGATCTCCAGCGCCCCAGCCGTAAACTCCATGTCCACGGCCACGCCACGGGCATTGATACGCAGGTCGGTTTCCCATTGCTTCTGAATCATATCGGGAACAGGGAAAGCAGACAGCCGCTTTGCAATCTCCATCTCAGTAACAACATCCTGCGCGTTGTATTCCTTGAACAGACGCCATTTGTCCGGGTCGTGGTGGGGCAGGTTGCGCGTTCGGCCACCGTTGGATTTGGTGGGCTTGCATGGGACGCAGAAATAGCGGATCAGGGCCTTGCCCGTGTTCAATTTCTGCTTGTCCTCGGGCAACCCCAAGGCCCTGCCTGTAGCGTCAAGGCCAGCGGTATAGCCCGCGTACAGGCCATGCAGCATTGTGTCACGCCACTGTGACGGCTCCATAGGGCCGTAGACCTTACTCAAGCAACCCCATTCAAACGCCGCATTGTAGGCGCGTTTGATGTATTCCGGGTCGTGTAGCGCCGCCACCAGCCACTCCGGGACGGCCTCGCCGCTTGCCACGTCGATGACTGTTACCGGGCCGTTGTCAAGGGAATAGGCGAACAACAGGATTTCAAAATCGGGGCTGTCGATGTATCGAAAAGCCCCGGTCTTACCGATAGGGGCGCTGCTATAGGTTTCAAGGTCGATTGATAGCTTGTGCATTATTGCCCCTCCTTCCTTAGAAAGAAGGGTCAGCGGTCAGCACGGACAGGTTCTCCACGTTCACGCCCCGGCGCTCCAGTTCCATCAACATGGACTGATAGAGGGGCGTACTTACGATATAGGCCCTCAACTCATCCGGGGACAGGCTGGTAACGTTCTTGAGGCTCTCCTGCTTGTCGTCGCTGTGTGCGCCGAAGGGCGTCCAAACGGTATCGGCAAACGTGGAACCCTCGATGTCAGAAATGAGCATAAACAGGGATCGGGAAAGTTTGGTCGTCAGCATCTTAATGGTGTTCATCAGATGAACCGTGGACATGTCCTCCACATTTATCTTTCGGCCACCAGTGGTACACCACACACCGGCATTATCAAAACGGGTTTTCACAATATCGCCTCCAATGTGAAAAATAGGCCGGTTTCATTCGGTAGGGGTTTCCCATGTGACCGGCCACGGCCTTTCAGATTCAGCCGTTCCCCTTGCGGTACGGGGTAGTCCGACGCCGCCGATTATATCCCCATTCCATTTGTTGAAGCGGTTTCGGTTCCGCTTGCCGGGTTTTGCGCCATGCACGGTTAGGAATCGAACCATACCGTTTGAGGACTCGAACCTCGCTGCACCCAGCGGGATGCACCCGCACCCCTGCAAAAACGGGCGGGCTTCGCCGTGTAGCTCTGCCCGCCCGCTCCTGGTCTTACATGGGCAGTCCGGTAAGGGGGTTGATTTGCGGCTGCTGCTGCGTCTGCTGCTGCTGTGCCATTGCCGCCGCCATGTCCGGCTGCGCGAACTGCGCAAACTCGTTGGCGGTGGGCTTCACAGCGCCGCCGAGGGATTCACCGTCACGGGTTTTCATCACGCCGTCAAGGCTGCATCCGACGCCCTTCTTTCCGGCATTGAAGTAGCCGAAAAAGTGGATCGTGCAGCGGGCGTACATACCCGAATAGCTGTCCTGCGGGGCCAGCTCAACCGCCGTGTTGGACTGATCGCACACCCACGGCTTGCCGTCCTGCGCACGGCGGGAAGCGGTGATAACCCAATGGCCCTTGCACTCCGGGCCGTAGGGGGTGCCGTCCTGCTTCACCCCGTCGCCGTCGTGGATCGGGGTCGGGATGATCGGAGGGCGCACACCGTTCCACGCCTTGCCGTTGACCGCCGCCTGAATAGCGGCTTGGATCGCGTTCTGAATGTCCTGATACGTCACCGTGTCGGACTTCGGGATCAACAGGGTAGCGGAGTATTTCGGCTCCGCGTTCGGCTGCTGCGGGTTGGCATACGGCGCGGCGAGGTGGACGTAGGACAGGCGAACCTCGCCCGTCAAGCACTTGTTAGCCTGATTCATGTACATAGCTCATTCTCCTTTACGTTTGTCGTCAAATTCGATTACAGGTTACAGGTTGTTTCCCGCACTAACACGGGACAGTTGCCGGGTGTAGCGTTCTTCCAGTCGTTCGCAAGGATGTTGTCAAGGGTAAAGGCCACGTCGTCGGTTTCCCGGATGTCCATAACCCTTCCATCCTTACAGTGCATGAAAATGGTATCGTCACGCCACTCCCAATACCCTTTCCATATTGCACGTTTCATCTTTGCTCCGTAGTTTTTCATACGGAACAGCGCTGCCCTGAAATTCAAGGGTTTCCCTCCTCTTGCGCTGCCTCATAGCGCCGTTGACACTCTTCAAACGCCCACTTTTCATCCTCGTGTACCATCTGTTCAAAGGTCATCTGCTCGACCTCTATCGTAGACCAGCGGAACCCGCAATTCAGGCACTCGCGCCTACGCTCCAGCAGGTCATTCTTGGTAATGCGGACGCCGAAAACATGAGATTTCTCATTACCGCACCTACGGCATTTTCGGGCATTTAGCCCCTTATAGGCCAACGCCAAACTCTTCCACCGCTGCGCGGAAGATTTGAAGAACCTCCCGCGCTTTCTCGATGTGTTTAGGCGCTTTTTTTTGTGCCCGCAAGTATTCATCCTCGGCTGCTCTCACATAGCGGTATATCCGCTTGTTGAAATCTCGCCGTTCCTTGATTTCCCGCTTTTCCTCCGCTTTTGGCAGGGCATAGGGGAAATCAGACGGATTCAGGCTCTTGCGGTCACGCTGAAAAAGCCCCTTTTGGTATTCCCATTCCTTGCGCAACCGTTCGATGTCGTCGGCGTCCTGCTTCGCAACGGTTTCCTCAAGGTAGGGCAATTCCCGGTTCAAGGTGTCGATGGTGTCCCGGTTCAGATAGTCGTACATGCAGCACCAGCGTAGGAGCTTGCGGAGTGTAGCTTTCCCCGCCTCTATGAAAAACGCCGGATACTCCAAACTGTACTGTGTGTCCGGGGAGGTCAAACGAATAGTGATCCTACTCATCTGCAACACCCGCAAACTCATGTGGCCCGGTGGGCCGGTAGGGATCGCGCTTGTCGTCCTCCGTTACCAGTGTCGGCTTTCCGGGGGGCCATTCGATCTGTCCCTCCATGATCTCGGCAAAACGCTTCTTGCCGGTCAGCTTCTCAAGCTGCGCAAGGGTCTTAGGCTTGCGGTCATACAGGATCGCGTCGTCGTAGCCCTCGCCGCGCATGATCTCCAGCGCCTTGTCGGCGTCCTTAAAGGCCCGAACCTGCCGCCCTTCAACGACCTTCCAGCCGGGGATTTCCCGGCCCTCAAGGATCGCGTCACGGGCATATTCCTGTAGGTCATTCAGCCAGTCAGCCAGCCCTTGCGCCTCGATAAGCAACTCACCTATCTCAGCATCGGATAGGATAGGGGGAATACCCGGCGCACCCATACACTCGGCCTGTTCACGGACTATCATTTCAGCCTCGGTCATACGGCCCTGAATGTCCGCGCCGACGAACTTATCAAACCCGGCATAGTATTCAGCACGGGCACGACATTGCGCATTACCCCGGCAAAATCTGCACCATTCCCCGGCGCAAAACGTACCCATTCCAAAGTAGGCTGCTTGCGCTTTCGGCTTGATCTGTTCGCCCCACGCTTTCAGCTCATCCACGGTCAGCCATTCCTCGGTCACATCCTCCGTGATCCGGGGCTGGACAATCGCCGTACACACCCGCTTGATGGTGTCGCCGTAGATGGGGGCGAACATCTTCAAAGCGCCCAGCGCGTAAAGGCGCATCTGCCCGTTGTTGATGGAGGAAACCGGGACGCCCTTGCCGTGCTTGTAGTCGGTGATCCTCAACGTGTCGCCGCCAATCATTACACAGTCACAGGTTCCGAAACCGTCAGGGATGTAGTCAGACAGGTCAACCCGCACCTCAAAGGATGTATAGGGCATAGCCCCGAACTCGTTCGACTTCTCTTTCAGGAAATCGCGGTAGAACTCGGCGGTCTTTACCATCTCATCCTGCCACAGCTTATCAGCCTTGAGCTTTTTCAGCTCGGCATTGAACTTGCGGGTGGACATGGGGGTGAAATACTTGCGCCCATACAGCTCACACACAGAATGTGCCAGCGTACCCTCAAGGGCGTATACGGAGGTTTCCCTTTCCGGGAAACCCTCCTCATACCGGGGCGCTGCGGTACAGTGCGACCAGCGCTCGTAGCCGGAGGCGGTCACAACCGCATGTGCGTTCGGTGTAGCCATCCTCTCCGCACCTCCCGTCAGATGTTCGCGCCGAGTTTGCGAAGGTCGTCCGCAATCGCCGCGTACTGTTCGGGCTTGAGCTGAGTCACGGCCTGAACGCCGTAGCCATCCTTGAGCAGCTTCATCAGGTCGGCCATCTTGCCAGCTTCCAAGACCTGCGCCCCGGCGTTGGTGATGTCGTCGAAGGTATACGTCTTGCCAGCGGGGGCCGGATCAGAAATCGCAGTGTTCACAGGGGCCGGTGCCTCTACGGGAGCAGGGGCCGGAGCATTGGTGGGAACAGACGCGCCGCCATTGACAGCACCCGTCACAGGCGCAGCGGTAGGGGTGGCGCTCACAGGGGCCGTCTGAGGGGCCTCCACGGGCTTCTCAGCCGGGGGCGGGGTCTGTTCGGCAACGGCTTCAACGATGCCGACAGGGGCCACGGGGAAGGTCACGGGACGGTTCTTGAACACTTCCGCAACATTGTTGATCGCCGCCGCCAACTCGGGGGCCTCGATCTGTACCTTGATGGTGAATCCAGACATTGTATCGCCTCCATTTTTCGCTTGTCGTGTTTGCTTCTGTTGTTACGTTGCATTATGGATAGAGTGCCGTTCGGTTTCCCCGTGGGTCGATAACCGAAAACGCCCACGGCCCCGGTGTCGTCGGGTTACGCCGTTTCGCTTTTTTTTGTGCGGGAAAAGGGAAACAAGTACTCAAAAACCCGTGGTGGGACATGTTGGACTCGAACCAACTCCTGCGTCAATACTCGCCGTAGCGCGTTTTATCAGCTTTGCACCGTACAGCATTGTCCCATGAAGCGCTCGTCTTTCCGAGCCGCCATCCCTTCTTTTGTCTTTTGTGGAGTTGTTTTGAAGGAAAAGCGCATCATTTTCCTTGTGGAAAGGGCTGGACTCGAACCAGCATCAAGGGCGTTTCGCGGTGCTACCCCTTTACCACCGAAGCTCTGCCGTTGAGCTACCTTCCCCAAATGGCACCCCGGACAGCTTAACCTTTGAAGTTTGCAACCTTCGCTGGGAACGCCGTCTTTATTCCTTATCCCGGTATATGCGCAACTAATCGGACGGGGCTGGTGGGCCAGGTGGGAATCGAACCCACACCTTAACGGATTTTGAGTCCGGCGCATCTGCCTATTGTGCTACCGGCCCGTATCTCGGCGGGGGATAACTCTTCGGCCCCCGCCGATGTTCGACAATCATACCCGCGCTCCAAGCGTATCTACTCGCCGGTCGCCGCTGTGCTTCTGCGAACCCTTGACGCCGTGTAGCTCTTCAACTCGGCCCTACGTCCTGCGCCGGAGAACAACAGCGCGGGTTGTGCTGCCTCCGGCAATGGGCCGCTTTTCGCTTGGATACTCGCTATGAATCGCACCACGTAGAAGCTAATCAAGGCCATCCGACATACCTCCTTCCTAAAGGGCTTTCAGTCAATGCGGTGTCTCTTGCATCCGCTTAATTGACCGTGTGGGCCTCATGGCAACAGCGCTGCCCTTTATAGCGCTGGAGGGCCTCTGCTTGGGGGCTTGAGGGTGTCTAACCCTCCGGCATCCGGGAAACCCCACGGTCTGCCTGAATCCACCAGCCCCATGTGGGCGGGTTGCCCCGCCGTGTCAGGCGGTCACAATCTTGTGGGCCTGACGTTCCCGCTGCCATTCCTCGAACCGCTTGCGGTTTTCCGGATCATCGTAGAACCGTTGTACCGCCTCGCAGAATGTGGCGGCGAGGTTGTGCCTGTCGGCCTCGCCCATTTGGGAAAGGTCAAACCGCAATCTCCTCGGAGCGTTCATCAGGCTGCGCCTCCTGTTCCGTCTGCTCGGCTCTGCGCTGCATTTCAAGGCGGGACAAAGCATCAAGGATATTTTGGATCGTCTTTTCCGTGCCGCGCTTGCCATTCAGCACCTCGGACACATAAGAAGCGTTGTAACCGCTTTCCTTCGCAAGCTGCTGTCCCGTTATCCGGGCAACGTGCATACGGCCCACGATTTCGGCAAGCTGGTTGTCAATCCGAGCCTCCATGTGTTTTCTCCTCCTCTCTGAAAAGTCAAAACTTTTTGCCCTGTAACAGTTGAAAACTTTTGACTTTCGTGCTATACTGGAAAAGCCAGTATCTCGGTGTCGGTACACCGCTCCGTTGTGGAAGATGGGAGGCGGTGTGAGGTGTCGGTCAAACGGTTTTTACTGCTACATGTGCATGATAGCAAAAACCTTTTGACTTGTCAATACCTTTTGACTGATTTTTGGTAAAAAAGTTTTGACTTGCAAGGGAGTGTGTGCTATGTCGTTCTATGAATTGCTTGAAACGCTGTGCAAAGACCGAGGATTCAAGGCCGTCATCTCCGATGAGGTGGGAAATTTCATCGGCGTTACCAAACAGACGATCTCGCACTGGAAGAAATCGGGCAAAACGCCTACAGGTGATTCCGTGGTGAAGGTTGCCGATGCTTTCCACGTTTCCACCGACTATCTGTTGGGGCGCACCGACGATCCAACCGATTATTCCGATCCTGACCTGCTTGCGGCCCTCGCAGGGCCACAGCTCGACGAATTTCAGGGGGATGCGAAAAAGGCCCTCGCCCTCCAGCGGGCAATCGAGGAAGATGTGCGGAAGGAGAAAGAAGCAGCTACACAGCAGGGCAAAGGGGTTTTACTGTACGGGCAGCTCGACGCAATGGACAAGGGCGTAGCCGAGGGATTCATGCAGGGGTTGCTTGCGCAGAGCAAATATTTCCAGCCCGACAGGAAAAAACGCGCATAGTCGATGCCGGGGATTCCGTCGTAATTGCAGACTACCAGGAAAAGGTTGTTTACCTTACGAGGATAAAGAAATGAGTGTCAAGATCAATTACAATACAGGCCGCGTACAAGCCCCTCAGACGGCCCCTGAACGGGCCGTAGTCTACGCCCGGTATTCGTCCCACCGTCAAGGCGAACAGTCCATAGAGGGCCAACTTGCCGCCGCCAAAGCCTATGCAGACGCAAGGGGCTATATCATCGTGCATGAATACATTGACCGGGCTATGACAGGCCGCAACGATAACCGGGACGAGTTTCAGCAGATGCTATCCGACTGTAGCAAAAAGCAATTCACGGTTATCATCGTGTGGAAGGTTGACAGATTCGGGCGCAACCGTGAAGAGATCACCTTCAACAAATACCGGGCCAAGAAACACGGCGTCCGGGTGGAGTACGTCGCGGAAAACATGGGTGAAGGGCCTGAAAGCGTCATATTGGAAAGTGTGCTGGAGGGCATGGCAGAATACTACAGCCTCCAGCTATCGCAGAACGTGAAGCGGGGCTACCGGGAAAACGCCAAGAAATGCAAATTTGCGGGCGGGCGTGTACCGTTGGGGTATAAGCTGGATTCCGATAAGCGTTTCATCATCGACCCTGATACAGCGCCCCTTGTCCGGCGTATCTATGCCCTGTACGTGGAGGGCTGGACGATCACGGAGATCATCCAACAGCTCAACGCGGAAGGGCTACACACCGGGGCGGGGAGAGCTTTCACCCGGAACAGTCTACGGACAGTCCTCAAGAATGAGAAGTATATCGGGATATACGATTTCAAGGACGGGGAAGTGAGGATTGAAAACGGCGTCCCTTCCATCGTGGACAAGGACACGTTCTACAAGGTGCAAAGGCTGTTGGTGGAGAATCAACGCGCACCCGCCGCAAAGTGGACAAAGGCTGACTACCTGTTTACCGGGAAGCTGTTTTGTGGGACATGCGGCACTCAGATGGTCGGGGAATGTGGCACGGGCAAATCCGGGGGCAAGTACAACTACTACCTTTGCCTGAACCACAAACGGGGCGGCGATTGCAAGCGCAAGGCTATCCGGCAAGACCTGATAGAGCCGTATGTGCTGGACAAGACGCAGGAAATGATTATGGACGATGAAGTGCTGGACTTCATCGTGGAAAATGTATGGGCCTACTATGAAAAGCAAGATCAAACGCGGGACAAGATCAAAGCGCTGGAGGCGCAACGCCGGGAAGCCGAAAACGCTGTGAACAACCTGACACGGGCGATTGAGGCAGGTATGCCCTTGACGGAAATGACAAAAAACCGCCTGTCGGAGCTGGACGCACAAATCACCGCGATTGACACGGCCCTTGCGCAGACCCACCTCGACAGCGGCTTTAGGCTGCAAAAGGATCATATTCGATTTTTCCTTGAGGAATTTCGGAAAATGGACTACTCGGACAGGAAATGCCAGCAGCGGCTTATTGATGTGTTTGTCAACTCAATTTACGTCACCGACGACGAATTAGTGTTAAATTTCAATTTCGGGGGCGACAAATCGACTTTGAGGTTCCCGCAATTCAAAGCTGCGGAGGCTGCGGGGGTGTTCGGACGTCGCGCTTTCGTGTGCGCTGAAAAGCCCGTTATCCCAATTGGGGTAACGGGCTTTTCCTGTTGTATCCGAAGGGATAAGCGGACCCCTTTGCGACCGAAGGGAGCAAAAGGGTCCGGCGAAGCCGCGGCGCGAAGCGACGCCATGCATTCAAATCGGGATCGTGAATTGACGCGAGGCAAATTCTGATTTGTCGCAACGCGACAAATCAGAATTTGCTCCTCGCTCGCGTCTGTGCGTTAAATGTATATTTCCAGGGAGATTGTTTACCTGCTCTTGCTGTATGCCCATGCGCTACAGTGGTATAATTAATATAAGTAGAAAAATATTTTGCGCGCCGGGTTTCCGGCGGGAGGAAAGGCCAAAAAATGCAGAGAGACAATCACTATGACGAGAGCCAGATCCAGGTGCTTGAGGGCCTGGAGGCGGTGCGCCGCAGGCCGGGCATGTACATCGGCTCTACGGATGAGCGGGGCCTGCACCATCTGGTCTATGAGATCGTGGACAATGCCATCGACGAGGCGCTGGCGGGCTACTGCGACAACATCGAGGTCACGCTGAACCTGGACGGCTCGGTGACGGTCCAGGACAACGGTCGCGGCTTCCCCGTGGGCATCCATCCCAAGATGCACCGCCCGGCGGTGGAGGTGTGCCTGACGGTGCTCCACGCCGGCGGCAAGTTCGGCGGCGGGGGCTACAAGGTGTCCGGCGGCCTGCACGGCGTGGGCGCGTCGGTGGTGAACGGCCTGTCCAGCCACCTGCTGGTGAACGTCTACCAGGACGGCAAAATCTACCAGCAGGAATACGAGCGGGGCAAGATCCTCTACGATCTGAAAGTCGTCGGCGAAACCGACCGCACCGGCACCACTATCCGCTTCTGGCCGGATGTCAAGACCGGCGAGGACCCGGAGCCCGGCATCTTTGAGACTGGTCACTTCGATTTCGACACCCTGAAGACCCGCTTCCGCGAGATGGCCTTTTTGAATGCCGGCATCCGCATCGTGCTGACTGATGACCGGGGCGAGACCCCCATTACCAAGGAATTCCACTACAAGGGTGGCATCGTGTCGTTTGTCGAATACCTGAACCGCCACAAGACGCCGCTGTTCGCCCCGCCGGTGTACATCTCCGGCGTGAAGAACGGCTCTACCGTCGAGGTAGCGCTCCAGTGGAACGACAGCTTCAACGAGAGCGTGTTCTCCTTCGCCAACAACATCCACACCCCCGAGGGCGGCACCCATCTGGCGGGCTTCAGAAACGCCCTGACCCGGGTCATCAACGACTATGCCCGGCGCACCAACATGCTCAAGGCGAACGACGCCAACCTGACCGGCGACGACGTGCGCGAGGGCCTGACCGCCATCGTGTCCGTCAAGCTGGTGGAGCCCCAGTTCGAGGGCCAGACCAAGACCAAGCTGGGAAATTCCGAGATCCGCCCGCTGGTGGATTCCATGGTGGCAGAGAAGCTGTCCCAGTATTTGGAGGAGAATCCCTCCGCCGCGAGGGCCGTGCTGGACAAGTGCCTGTCCGCCGCCCGCGCCCGGGAGGCTGCCCGCAAGGCCCGGGACCTGACCCGCCGCAAGACTGCCCTGGAGAGCGCGGCGCTGCCCGGCAAGCTGGCGGACTGCTCCGAGCGCGATCCGGCGAAGTGCGAAATCTTCATCGTCGAGGGCGACAGCGCCGGCGGCAGCGCCAAGCAGGGCCGCGACCGGCACTTCCAGGCCATCCTCCCCCTGCGCGGCAAGATACTGAACGTGGAAAAGACCCGCATCGACCGGGCCCTGTCCAACGCCGAGATCAAGGCCATGATCACCGCCTTCGGCGCCGGCTTTGGGGCCGAGTTCGACCCCAGCAAGCTGCGCTATCACCGCATCGTCTGCATGACCGATGCCGACGTGGACGGCAACCACATCCGCATACTGCTGCTCACCTTCTTCTACCGGTTCATGCCCAAGCTGATCGAGGACGGCTACGTCTACGCCGCCCAGCCCCCGCTGTACAAGGTCACCCGGGGCAAGCAGGAGCAATACGTCTACTCCGACAGCCAGCTTCAGAAGCTGCTGGACGAGATGGGCCGGGACGCCAAGCCCGAGATCCAGCGCTACAAGGGCCTGGGCGAGATGAGCTACCAGCAGCTGTGGGACACCACCATGAACCCCGAGACCCGCAGCATGTACCGCGTGGAGATGAAGGACGCCATCGCCGCCGACGAGCTGTTCACCCTGCTGATGGGCGACCAGGTCGAGCCGAGGCGGGAGTTTATCGAGCAGAATGCGAAGCTGGTGGCGGATTTGGATATTTGAGTGCGGAATGATGTGACAGATGAGAGAGGGAACAGGGAACAGGGAACAGGGAACAGGAATAGCGGTTGCCGTACCGGCAACGACACACGCAAGGAATTGACGATGATAGACACGAGGGTTGACGACTATAAGGACCTTATCGCCTGGAAAAGGGCGATGGAGCTGACGAAAACGGCCTACTTGTTGGCTCGGTTGCTACCCAGGGAGGAAAACTATGCTCTGGCAGACCAAATCCGCCGTTCCTCGGTCTCCATTCCCTCCAATATTGCGGAGGGCTATGGAAGAACCAGCCCAAAGGAATATGCACATTTTTTATCTGTGGCGAGAGGGTCAAGCTATGAGCTTGAAACCCAAATCATACTGTGTGTTGACCTGGGTTATATTCAGGAGGCGGATACTGTAAAAGCCATTGGATTGTGCAAGGAAGTTGCCAGAATATTGACCCGGATTCTACAGTCACTCGGAAACAAACAAGCGATCAAGGCCCGCTGATTCAGCTATTCCTGTTCCCTGTTCCCTGTTCCCTGTTCCCTCCGAACAACCTTTCTACTGAAACGGAGGCCTCATAATGCCCGACGAATTCAACATCGGAAAACTGACACCCCTGAATATAGAGGATGAACTGAAAAAATCGTTCATCAGCTACGCCATGGCGGTTATCGTCACCCGCGCCCTGCCCGACGTGCGCGACGGCCTGAAGCCGGTGCATCGCCGTATTCTCTATTCGATGAACGAGATGGGCATCACGCCGGACAAGCCCTTCAGGAAGTCGGCGCGCATCGTGGGCGACGTGCTTGGTAAATACCATCCCCACGGCGACAGCTCGGTCTACGACGCCATGGTGCGCCTGGCCCAGGATTTCTCCATCCGCTACACGCTGATCGAGGGCCAGGGCAACTTCGGCTCGGTGGACGGCGACGGCGCGGCCGCCATGCGTTACACCGAGGCGCGGCTTTCAAAGCTGAGCATGGAGATGGTGCGGGACATCGAGAAGGAGACCGTCGACTTCTATCCGAACTTCGACGAGACCCTGATGCAGCCCGCCGTGATGCCCAGCCGCTTCCCGAACCTGCTGGTGAACGGCTCCAGCGGCATCGCCGTGGGCATGGCGACGAACATCCCGCCCCACAACCTGGGCGAGGTGATCGACGCCTGCGTGCATTACATCGACCATCCCGAATGCACCGTGGACGACCTGATGCAGTTCGTGAAGGGCCCGGATTTCCCCACCGGCGGCGTGATCCTGGGCAAGCGAGGCATCTACGACGCCTACCACGAGGGCCGCGGCCGCATCATCGTTCGCGCCAAGAGCGAGATCGAGGAGATGTCCCAGGGCCGTCAGCGGATCGTCGTCACCGAGATTCCCTACATGGTCAACAAGGCCAAGCTGATCGAGAAGATCGCCGAGATGGTCCACGAAAAGACCGTGGAGGGCATCAGCGACATCCGCGACGAGTCCGACCGCGAGGGCATGCGCATCGTTATCGAGCTGAAGCGGGATGTCAATGCCAACGTGGTGCTGAACACGCTGTACAAGCACACCCAGCTGCAGGACACCTTCGGGGCCATCATGCTGGCCCTGGTGGACGGCACTCCGAAGATACTTTCCCTGCGACAGATGATCCACCACTACCTGGAGCATCAGGAGGACGTGATACGCCGCCGCACCCAGTACGACCTGAACAAGGCCGAGGCCCGCAGCCACATCCTGGAGGGCCTGATCATCGCCCTGGACAACATCGACGAGGTCATCAGGCTGATCCGCTCCAGCCGCACCGGCCAGGAAGCCAAGGAGGGGCTGATGAGCCGCTTCGGCCTTTCCGAGCGCCAGGCCCAGGCCATACTGGACATGCGTTTGCAGCGCCTGACCGGTTTGGAACGGGACAAGATCGAGGCGGAGTATGCCGAGCTGCAGAAGATGATCGCCTACTACAAGGAGGTGCTCGCCAACGAGAGCATGGTGCTGGGCATCATCAAGGATGAGCTGACCGAGATCAAGCGCAAGTACGCCGACGAGCGCCGCACCGAGATCTCCGCCCTGGAGGGCGAGATCGACATGCTGGACCTGATCGCCGAGGAGGACATGGTGGTCACGCTGACCCACTACGGCTACGTGAAGCGCCTGCCCAAGGCCACCTACCGCGCCCAGAAGCGGGGCGGCAAGGGCATCGTCGGGGCCACCACCCGGGAGGAGGACTTCGTGGAGCAGATGTACGTGGTCAACACCCACGACACGCTGATGTTCTTCACCAACCGGGGCCGGGTGTACCAGCTGAACTGCTACCAGATCCCCGAGGCCGGACGTACGGCCAGGGGCACCGCCATCGTGAACCTGCTGCAGCTGGACGCCGGCGAGAAGGTGAAGGCGCTGCTGCCGGTGCCGGCGGAGAAGGTGGCGGGCCACTACCTGATCATGGCGACGAGGAACGGCGTCATCAAGCGCACCGAACTAAGCGAGTTCACGAACCTGCGCAAGAGCGGCCTGATCGCCCTGGTGCTGCGGGAGGACGACGAGCTGATCGGCGTGGCGCTGACCGACGGCAGCTACGAGATGCTGCTGGGTACCCGCGACGGCATGGCCATACGCTTCCCCGAGACGGACATGCGCCCCATCGGCCGCGCGGCCATGGGCGTGAAATCCATGGACCTGAACCCCGGCGACGCAGTGGTGGATATGTGCCCGGTGTTCCCGGACATGAAGGTGCTGTCCATCACCGAGAACGGCTACGGCAAGCTGACCGAGATCGACGAGTACCGGGTGCAGAGCCGCGGCGGCAAGGGCATCAAGGCCATGAACCTGACGCCCAAGACCGGCAGGCTCACCTGCCAGCTGCTGGCCGACGAGGCCGAGGACATCCTGCTGATCACCGACGACGGCACCATCATCCGCGTGCCCGTAGGCAGCATCTCCACGCTGGGCCGCAACACCCAGGGCGTGCGCCTGATGCGCGTGGCCGAGGAAAGCAAGGTGGTCTGCGTGGCCCGGGCCGAGGCCGAGGAGGAGCCGGAGGAGGAAGAGGTCGAAGGTCCCGAGGACGGGAATGAGACCGTGAGCGACGACGAGATCTGATTCGTTTCAAATAAAACGAAGGGTCCCTTGCTCCGTTCAGGATGACGATGTTGTAGATCGCGTCATTCCGTTCGGAGCGGGGACCCTTTGCGCTTTGGCGGATTGTGCAGTACGGTGAAATTCTGATTTATCGAGCCCTGCTCGATAAATCAGAATTTGTATATTCGACCAGCTTCAGCCATCATCCCCGGTACCTCCGCAACACATCCTTCCGGGTCCACCCTCCCACCGTCGCGCCGACGGATTCCACGCACAGTGACGCAGCGGCATTGGCGTAGCAGCCGCAGTCGACAAAGGATTTGCCCTCGAGAATCGCGGCAATGAACGCCCCGGCGAAGGTGTCGCCCGCGCCAGTGGTGTCCACGCATTGTATGCCGGGTATGGCCGGGATGAGGTGGCGCTCATTTCGGCCCGCCAGCAGGCAGCCGTCACGGCCCAGCTTCAGCGCCACATGCTTCACGCCGCAGTTAAGAAGCGCGTCGGCCACAGCGTCGGGGTTGCGCCGGCCGGTGAGGGCCGCGGCCTCATCCAGGTTTGGAAAGAAGTAGTCCAGCCGGGACAGGGCCGCGCCCGCCTCCCGCAGGGTCTCGCCGCGCTTGGGTCGGGTGGTGTCGGCGCAGAGGGTCAGGCCCCGGGCCTTCAGCGCGTCGAACAGGACTGCGGTATCTTCGAGGGTCAATTCGGGGGAGACGAACAGGCTGGCCATACAGGCAACCTTCACATCTGCAAGGGCCGGGGAATCCAGGGCGGGCAGTATGTCCGGGAGGGAAAGGCGGCGCAGGCTGCCGCTACGGCTGGTGATGAAGCCACGCTCGCCGTCGGGGCGCACCAGCACGACGTTGATGCCGGTGTCCAGGTCCTCCTTCACTGCCACGGCGGCGACATCCACCCCCGACCGGGAGAGGGTGCGGCGCACGAAGTCGCCGGGGGCGTCGTCGCCCACCACGCTGACCAGCGCTGGAGAATGCCCCAGCCGGGCCAGCACCAGCGCCTCGTTGGCAGCGTCGCCGCCCAGACCCATAGCGATACGCTCCAGCGGCGTGGAATGGGCACTGAGGATGTCCGGCGTGACCGGGGAGAGTGGAATGTCCACGATCGCCGCGCCGATGATGATGGAATCAGGCATGGGATTGCCTCCTTTATAGCTTCTGAAAATCAGTCATGCAAATTCTGATTTGTCGAGCTGATGCTGATCACACGGAACCCCGCCAAATCAGAATTTACCTGTTTTTAATTGACATCATACTGTTATAGCGGTATAACTTATATGGATCGTATGATCCGTCTTCGGGGCAGGGTGAGATTCCCGACCGGCGGTATAGTCCGCGAGCCGCTTTGGCGGCATGAACCGGCGCAATTCCGGTACCGACAGTACAGTCTGGATGGAAGAAGACAACGCAAGCAAACGCGCCTGTGCAGAAAAGTCCGCGCCCCGGGACGAATCCCGCGGGCGCGTTCCTTTTGACAGGAGGTCTACAACGATGACAACCGTATCCAAGACCCGCAAGCTGGTGGGCACCGCAATGCTGGCGGCTGTATCCGTGGTGCTAATGTTCCTGGCCTTCCCTGTGCCGCTGATGCCCTCGTTCATCAAGCTGGACCTGGCCGAGCTGCCTGCGCTGATCGGCGCGTTCGCCTACGGCCCCCTGGCCGGCGCGGCGGTGTGCCTGGTAAAGAACCTGGTCAGCCTGATGAAGAGCTCCTCTGGCGGCGTGGGCACGCTGTGCAACTTCCTGCTGGGCGTGCTGTTCGTGGTGCCGGCCGGGCTGATCTACAAGAAAAACCGCACCCGCAAGGGCGCGCTGATCGGATCGCTGGTAGGCGCGGCCACCATGGCCATCGTCAGCATCTTCGTGAACTACTACGTGGTCTACCCCATCTACACCGCCTTCATGCCCATGGAGGCCATCATCGGCATGTACCAGGCCATCAACCCGAAGGTGCAAAACCTGTGGCAGGCGCTGATCTGGTTCAACTGCCCCTTCACCTTCATCAAAGGCCTGATCAGCGTGGCGATCACCTTTATCATCTACAAGCCCCTGTCGCCGTTCCTGAAGGGCACCAACACCCAACGCGCGGAATGACGGAATGAGGGGACGGTTCCTTATTCCACTCTCCAGTTGGAATAAGGAACCGTCCCCTCATTCCGCTCTTTGGCTCTTTTCAGCGGATCAATAATTTACCGCCTTGATCTGGAAATAGCTCTGGGGATGGTTGCACACCGGGCAGACCTCGGGGGCCTGCTTGCCGATGTGGATGTGGCCGCAATTGCTGCACTGCCAGATCATGTCGCCCTCGCGGCTGAACACCAGGCCACCCTCGATGTTGGCCAGCAGCTTGCGATAGCGCTCCTCATGCTCCTTTTCGATGGCGGCGACGCCCTCGAACTGCCTGGCGATATCCTCAAAGCCCTCGGCATGGGCCTCTTCGGCGAACTTCTTGTACATGTCTGTCCACTCGAAGTTCTCGCCGTCGGCGGCGTCATTCAGATTCTGGGTGGTGGTGGGCACCTTGCCGCCGTGGAGCAGCTTGAACCACATTTTCGCGTGCTCCTTCTCGTTCTTCGCGGTCTCCTCGAAGATCGCCGCAATCTGCACATAGCCGTCCTTCTTGGCCTGGGAAGCATAGTAATCGTACTTGTTGCGGGCCTGGGATTCCCCCGCGAAGGCAGCCATCAGATTGGCTTCGGTCCTTGAACCCTTGAATTCCATATAAGCACCTCCATGGATATTATTCCCTGTGTCCATTTAGTTTATCATGGAGATTTTGATTAGTCAATGCTTACTCGAGCACCACGCCTCGATGGCCCGATGGGCATATTCCGCCGTGCCGGGACCGCCGGCGGCGTCGATGTTATCCCGCATGCTTTCCGCGCTGGCGTACATGCGGCCCAGGTTCCGCAGGATCCCGTCAGAGCAGGCATACATGTTTTCGGTGATGAAGGCCTTCACCTTCGCCACCTGGGCCTGGGGGATTTCGCTCGCCGGGTCCATATCCAGCATACCGCCAAAGGCCGCCAGCAGGGCCATCAGCTCCATCCCCAATTGCTTCTCTTCCTCCCTTGTGCGCCCCGCAGACTTCTGCATGTACTCCTTATATTCCGCCGTCTGTCCGTAGCTGGCCTTGGCCTGCCGTGCGTATTCGTCAATCTTCTGCGTGTCAAACGCCGTGAAATTCATATACTTCACCCCCAGTAATTTGATACCCTTCGCCAGGTCGATCAGGTTCTCCAGATGCTCCGCCTTCAGGCGCAGCAGCTCAATTTGCTGGTCCAGAGCCCGGTTTCGCTCATAGACCGGGCTGTCCAGTATGGCCCGGATGTCCTTCAGTGGAAATTGCAGCTCCCTGAAGATCAGTATGGCGGACAGCCGCTCCAGGCTCGATTCGTCGTACAGCCGATAGCCCGCCTCCGACACCGCCGCCGGAGGCAACAGCCCGATCCTGTCGTAATGGCGCAGCGCCCGAATGCTCACGCCCGTCAAAGCGCTGACCTCCCCCACCGTCATCACGGCAATCGCCTCCCCTCGCCAAACAGCATATACCCTGACCCAGGGGCAGGGTCAAGGAAATAACTGATAATTTAACAATTGACGAATGCCCGGCAAATTCTGATTTGTCGAGCAGGGCTCGATAAACCAGAATTTACCTCCCCTCTGTTGAACCCGATCGCCTACGGGCGTATACTTACAGCCACAACATCATACGAGACAGTTCGAAGCCCTCCTGTCTGACGGATGCTTGGGCATCCTGAAAAAACAAAACCAGGTTTGCGCCCGAAAGGGCGTTTTCAGGGCGCGGGGACACCGTATCTTTTGTTTTATGGGGGACATGTCTCAGATAACAGGAGGAAAGACCTCATGAGCCAACCCACACAGTCCCCCTTCAACAGCCGCGTCCTCGCCCGCGCCGGCGTGATTGCCGCGATCTACGTGGTGCTGACGCTGATCTTCCAGCCCATCAGCTTCCGCGCCGTCCAGTTCCGCATCGCCGAGGTGATGACACTGATGCCCACACTCACCCCGGACGCGATACCCGGCCTGTTCGTTGGCTGCCTGCTGGCCAACTGGCTGGGCGGGGGCATCTGGTTCGACGTGGTGCTGGGTGCCATCGCCACGCTGCTGGCGGCGATCTGCACCCGCAAATGCCGGGAAAAGCCCCCGCTGGCCGCCCTCTTCCCCGCGATCTTCAACGGCCTGATCGTCGGCCCGGTGGTGTACTTCGCCTACGTGCGCGCCCCCGGCGACCCGGTCAGCGTCCCCACGCTGCTGTTCAACATGGCCACCGTCGCCCTGGGCGAGCTGGCGGTATGTTACGCGCTGGGACTGCCGATGATCTACGGGCTGAAGAAGCTGCCCTCAAAGCTGTTTGAATGATGTGACACAATACCCAATGAGTCGTTAATCGCGGCTCATTTCTTTTCGCCGTGAGTATCTGCTCAGTCGGCTAAATTCTGATTTGTCGCGTTGCGACAAATCAGAATGGCGTTAGTCAGAATATGGGGTGACGGACTCCTTCCGGCCCCTACGGGGCCACCTCCCTCTGAGAGGGAGGCTTTGGGAAAGTGCTGGAAACAGGGCCTTTTTAAGGCTCCCTCCCAGAGGGAGCT
>JAFWEL010000071.1 GCA_017512905.1 Clostridia bacterium | reverse complement strand
TTTCCGGGCGGCAAATCTGCAAGGAAGCCTTTTTTGCTCTGGTCGACAGGCTCCCTGCCGCAAAAAAGGCCCCGCCCGCGGCGTACACGCCGCCGCGTACGATTAAAGATCGGGGCGCTACCGCCCCCGATACCCCCGGTTAGTTAGCCAAAGGGGAGTTCGTCATCAGCGCGATAAATCAGAATTTACCCCTCAATATACCGGAGGCCTACCCGTGAAATGTCCCTATTGTGGCAGTGTGTGCGCGGACGACGCGCTGTACTGCCCCAGCTGCAAGCAGCCGCTGCCCAGCGCCCGCGACGAATCCCGCTCGCGGCAGGAAAAGCAGCGTGAGAAGCGCACCGCCGGCCAGAAGGCCCTGACGGCGGTGCTTGTGGTGCTGTTCGCCGTCGGCCTGGCCGTGGGCGGCTACAAGCTGTTCAGCTGGATCCGAAGCTACCAGCTGACCCGGCTGTACACCCGCGGGGCCTACGCGCCCACCCTCTCCGAGGTGCAGATGGACGACATGCGCCAGGGCCACGCCGTGATCTTCTTCGGCCGGGACGGCGACCAGATCTACGTGCCGGAGCTGCAGCGCTCGCTGTCGATCTCCGGCGGCGTGGCGCGCATGGAGCTGGCGGATTCCGAGTGGTTCTCCAACAACGTCACCGACGTGGAATACGCGGACATCACCCTGTCGCCGATGCTCATCAGCGAGAGCGGCAGGAAGACCGAGCTGCCCCAGTTCAACTTCCAGGTGGACGTGCCCGTATCGCCGCTGCTGGTCACCAGCCCCGCCGAGGAGCGCACCACCGTGGTCGTGGGCGTGTATCCGCTGACGCTGAACGTGGTGCCCGGCAGCACCGTGTTCGTCAACGGCGAGGACGTCACCGAATCCGTGGACCGCAGCGGTTACCTCTCCACCTACGTCAGTGTCAAGCCCATTGGCGACAACGTGATCACCCTGATCGTGCGCACCCCGAAGCACCGGGAATGCCGCCGCGAGCTGGTGATCTTCCGCCAGCACTACGACATCGAGCTGGAGCTGGACACCACCGTTTCCAGCGTGTCCACGGCCCGCACCATGGCCGTCACCGGCACCACCGAGCCCGGGGCGTCCATCGCGGTGGACACCGACCACATCCCGGAGAGCCTGAGCGTCGACCCGCAGACCGGCCGCTTCTCCTTCGTGGCCCAGTTCACCAACTACGGCAACAACATCGTCCGCTTCCGCGCCACCAAGGAGGGCAAGCAGGACGCCGAGATCACCCTGAACGTGAATTACAGGCCGTCCCTGGACGAGATGTCCGGCCGCGCCTGGGCCATGGATTACCCGCAGCTGCGCCTGCTGTTCGAGAACTGGCGCTACCAGAGCTTCGTGTGCAAGGGCCCGATCATCGACAGCTTCACCGACGACGACGGCCGCAAGTGCCTGGTCATGGACGTGGGCACCACCGAGCGCCAGCTGGTCATCCTGGTCAACGACACCACCATCACCAGCCCGACCCTGGGCCGCAGCTACCAGGCCTACGCCTATGTGGACGGTCAGCACATGTACCAGTCCGAATACTACCCGATGCTGGTCGCGCTGTACATGGACGTGGCGGGGTGATGAGGGAGAAAATTCTGATTTGTCGCGTTGCGACAAATCAGAATTTACACACCCGTTCCTTGACAACCCCTGTCAATCGTCATAAAATAAAAATCACAACCGCTGGGGGCGCCGAAAGGCTGAGATGGGCTTTGCCCGGTCCCTTGGAACCTGAAGTGGATAATCCCACCGTAGGGAAGCGGAGCGCGCCTGTCGTGGCGCACCGCTTCCCGCGTGTACGCATCGTACAGGCGGTTTTTTTATATCCATTTGGACTGGAGGGATTGCCGTGAAAAAGACCTCCCGGGCGGCGCTGCCGGCGCTGGCCATCGTCGCGCTGCTGATCCTTTGGGAGGCGCTGGTGCGCATCCTGGAGATACCGTCCTACGTGCTGCCCGCCCCCAGCCAGGTGCTGGCCGCGCTGTGGGAGGACCGGGCTGCGCTGCTGCGGCATTCCGGCGTCACGGTGGCGGAGGCCCTGGGGGGCATGGGCATATCGCTGGTCTGCGCGGTGGCGCTGGGCATGCTGATGGACGTCAGCGAAGGGGTGAAGGCCGTCCTCTATCCGATACTGGTGGTCACCCAGACCGTGCCGATGATCGTGCTGTCCCCGATCCTGATCCTCTACCTGGGCTTCGGGGCGGCCCCGAAGATCCTGACCGTGGTGCTGATGTGTTTTTTTCCCATCGTGGTCAGCTTCACCGACGGCATGGGCCGGATCGACCCCGGCTATGTCAACCTGATCCGCACCTACGGCGGCAGCCGCCTGCAGGTCTACACCCTGGTCAAGATTCCCTACGCCCTGCCGGCGCTGTTCTCCGGGCTGAAGGTGGCGGCCACCTATTCCGTCAGCGGCGCGGTGGTGGGGGAGTGGGTGGCCTCCCAGGCCGGCATCGGCTATTACCTGCTGCGCGTCAAGAACAGCTACGCCCTGGACAAGATGTTCGCCAGCGTGCTGGTCATCATACTGCTGAGCCTGATGATGAACGGGCTGATCACGCTGCTCCAGCGGCTGTGCATGCCCTACCTTTATCGGAAGTAAATGACGGCGGTTCCCGCCGGTAAAATAAGGAGGATATGAAAATGAAAAAGCTGATCTGCCTGCTGCTCGCCGCCCTGCTGGCCGCCGCGTCCCTGGGGGCGCTGGCCGAGGCGCAAACCGACGTCACCGTCATCCTGGACTACATCCCCAACACCAACCATACCGGCATGTACGTGGCGCTGGACAAGGGCTATTACGCCGAGGCCGGCCTGAATGTGAAGATCATCGAGCCCACCGAGGGCGCGACCAACACGCTGGTGGCCGTGGGGAAGGGCGATTTCGGCATCGCCTACCAGGAGGACGTGACCCTCGCCCGGGCCATGGACGAGCCGCTGCCCATCCGCGCCATCGCCGCGCTGATCCAGCACAACACCTCGGGCATCGTGTCCTGGGTGGGCAAGAACATCACCTCGGTGAAGGACTTCGAGGGCAAGACCTATGCCGGCTGGGGCGGCCCCGGCGAGGAGGCCGTGCTCCGCGCCGTGATGGAAGCCGAGGGCCTGGACTTCTCCAAGCTGAACATGGTCATCTCCGAGGGCAGCTTCACCGCCCTGGAGAAGGACGTGGACCTGATGTGGTTCTTCGAGGCCTGGGACATGGTCACCTGCCAGATGAACGGCTTTGAGCTGAACTACATCCCCGTGCGGGACCTGGACCCCCGCCTGGATTACTACACCCCCGTCATCATCACCAACGAGGACATGATCGCCAACCACCCCGGCACCGTGAAGGCCTTCCTGGAGGCCACCCGCAGGGGCTATATGGACGCCATCGCCGACCCGGCGGGCTGCGCCGCGATACTGAACAAGTACGCGCCGGACTACGACCTGGAATTCCTGACCACGTCCCAGGAATACCTGACCGACAAGTACATGCAGGACACCGACCGCTGGGGCGAGATGAAGCAGAGCGTCTGGGACGGCTACACCGACTTCATGGTGGAATACGGCATGCTGGAGGCCCCCATTCCCGCCGACCAGCTCTACACCAATGACTTCCTGCCTGCCCGAGGCTGAATGCTATGAAGCTGACGGTTGAGCGCATCGCCTTTCGATACGGAAAAGAGCCCCTGTTCAAGGGGCTCTCCTTTGACGTGGCGGCGGGGGAGTTTGTGTCCATACTCGGGCCCTCCGGCTGCGGGAAGTCCACGATCCTGAACCTGCTGGCGGGCATACTGACGCCCGAGAGCGGCGAAATGCGGGTGGACGGCGCGCCCATCCACGGCATGAGCGGCCACTTCGCCTACATGCCCCAGAACGACCTGCTGTTCCCGTGGAAGACCATCATGCAGAACGTCTGCCTGCACGGCCGGATCCACGGCGACCCGAAGGCCGCCCAGGCCCGGGCCGAGGCGCTGTTTCCGCTGTTCGGGCTGGCGGGCTACGAGAACGCCTGGCCCGGCGACCTGTCCGGCGGGATGCGCCAGCGGGCCGCGTTCCTGCGCACGGCCCTGTGCGACGCCGACATCCTGCTGCTGGACGAGCCCTTCGGGGCGCTGGACGTGATCTCCCGGGGGGACATGCAGGACTGGCTGGCGTCGATGAAGCAGCACCTGGGCCGCACCTGCCTGCTGGTCACCCACGACATCGACGAGGCCATCTACCTCAGCGACCGGATCCTGGTGCTCACCGGGCGGCCCGCCGCCATCCATCGGGAATACCGGGTGACGGAGGCGAACCGCACCCGGGACTGGCTGTACGCCCAGGGGGCGCTGCGCCACAGCCTCCACGACAGCATCCGGGGCCTGGAGGCCGGGCCATGCTGATCGACGCCCACGCCCACTTCGCCACCCCCGACGAGCTGCCGGCCCGGGCCCATGTGCGCACGGTCTTCTGCGGCACCGATCCGGTGAGCGCTGCCACGGCGCTTTCGCTGAGGAGCGAAAACCGCCTGGCCGCCTGCGCCCTGCATCCCTGGTACGCGGACCGGTTCACCGTGGCGGAGCTGCTGCCCTTCATCCGTGAAAGTGCGGCCCTGGGGGAGATCGGCCTGGACAGCGTGTGGACCGACGTGAATATGGCGGTCCAGCGCGAGGCCTTCGCCGGACAGCTGGACCTCGCCCAACGGCTGGGCCTGCCCGTGGTGCTGCATACCAAGGGGATGGAGGGCGAGATCGCCCGGACGCTGCGCGGCTACGACATGCCCAAGCTGGTGCACTGGTATTCCTGCGAGGACTACCTCGACGAATATATCGACCAGGGCTGCTGGTTCACCGTCGGGCCGGACCACGCGGGCAACCCCGCCGTGCAGGCCGTGATTCGCCGGGTTCCCCTGGACCGCCTGCTGACCGAGACCGACGGGCTGGATGCCGTCGCCTGGGCCCTAAACCGGCCCGCGACCCCGGACATGATCGGAGAAACCCTCCGGGGCGAGCTTCGCGCCATCGCCGCCGCCCACGGTGTCCATCCCGCCGAGGCGGAGGACCGGGTGGCGGAAAACCTGGAGCGGTTTTTGTCGGGACACGGCGGCGCGGGCCTTTAACCTCCGTAGTAACTGCTCGGTCGCAGGCAAATCAGAATTTGCCTGTCTGAACACCCTCCGTCACTCGTTGATGATCAGGTCCTCAAAGGCCTTGCGGCGCACCCACACCGACACGTTGTGGCCGTCGGTGAAGAAGTGGCCGATGCCGTTTTCGCCGACGGTCACCGGCTCGGTGCACCGGCCCAGCATGTCGTAGAAGCGCTCGCCGGCGCATTCCACGCCCATATCCATCGCGATGCCGCCGCCGTCGGCGTCGCTCATCACTACGGCCATGCCCGAATGCTCGTGCTCGATGTCCCCCTTCCGGGTCCAGCCGACGATGCGCTCGTCGTCGAAGTAGTCCGTCTGGGGGCCGTAGGCGTACCAGCGGCGGGCCTTGATCAGCTTGCCCAGGTTGGGCACCATGGGCCGGCCCTGGGGCGGGTTGCCGTAGTAATCGGAGTAGAACACGCAGGGCACACCCTCCCGGCGCAGCAGGATCAGCGCGTAGGCCAGGGGCTTGAACCAGTCCTCGATGAAGGATTGCAGGCTCTGGCCGTGCTGGGTGTCGTGGTTGTCCACAAAGGTGACGGCGGAGTAGGGCCGCGCCTGTACCAGCGAATTATCGAGGATGTGCTTCAGCGTACAGCGGCCCTGGGAGGCGTTGAAGAAGTTGTAGTGCAGCGCCACGTCGAACAGGGCCATGCGCCTGTCCACCATGTCCAGGTAGTGGGTGAGCCGGTCCAGCTCGCCGCTCCAGTATTCGCCCACGGCGGGAATCGCCATGCCGGTGGCCTTGCGGATGGTGCGCAGCAGCTTGCCGTAGAAGGCGAAGCTGATGTGCTTGACCGCGTCCAGCCGCAGGCCGTCGATGTGGGCCTCGCGGATGTACCACTCCAGCCACTTCTTCGTCTCGCGGATCACCGCGGGGCTGTCCATGTCCACGTTCATGCCCATCAGGTAGTCGAAATTGCCCAGCTCGGGGTCCACGTCCCGGTGCCAGCGCTTGCCGAGGAAGCGGTAGACGCGGCCCGGGGCGTGGGTTTTTTCGTCCCAGTCGGTGCCGGTGAAGTGGGTGTGGTTCCACTTGAAGGCACTGTACTTGCCGTTCCGGCCGGCAAAGTTGAACTTGGACCAGACCCGGATCACCCGCTCGTCCCCGATCTGCTCGTTGCGGTTTTCCGGATCGTCGCGGACGGCAACCACGTCCTCGGTCTCGTCGCCGCCCATGCGATGGTTCAGCACGATGTCGGCGAACACCCGGATGCCCGCCTTGTGGAAGGCGCTGATGGCGTCCAGGTATTCCTGCTTGGTGCCGTACTTGGTGCGCACGGTGCCCTTCTGGTCGAACTCCCCCAGGTCGTACATGTCGTAGACCCCGTAGCCCACGTCCGCCTGGCAGGTGCCCTTGTAGGCCGGGGGCAGCCACACCTGGGTGATGCCCAGGTCGTGCAGGTTTCCCGCCTTCGCCGCGCAGCGCCGCCACCACAGGCCGTCGTTGGGCAGATACCACTCAAAATACTGCATCATCGTTTCGTTCGTATACATCTCTTTATCCAAACCCGCGCGCCATTTGTGCCCGGCGCACAAGAACCTTTCCTATGATTATTCGGGCGATCGCCCCGAATTTCGATCATTATACACGGCCTTTGTTGCGTTTCAAGGCCGATTGGCGGAAAAACAGGATGGCGGGGTTAGGGGGATGTGAAATTTGTGCGCAGCGGTTGGAGGTATTGAAATTCTGATTTGTCGCAGCGCGACAAATCAGAATTTGTCGATAAGCTGACGTGAGCCCCAAAGGCCGCCTTTCCCTCCGGGTGCGCGTGGCTATGTCCTTGGGCGGAAGGCGCGGGCGCGGGACGCGACGGCGGGGAACATGCTGCTCTGTACGACCCCAATCGACACCATATGCCCCCATGACGTAATACGACAATATAACATCAATCGGGTTTACTTCTCAATTTCAGGATGCTATCATAGTGAAAACAAAGGATGATCCATCCGGGAAGGGCGATGAGCGCATGGAAGAGCAAAGGGCGGGCAGCCGGCGGCTGCTGGGAAACGGGCTGCTGGTGCTGACGGCGTTGATCTGGGGCATGGCCTTCGTGGCCCAGCGCCAGGGCATGGACAGCATCGGGCCGATCACCTTCTGCGCGGCGCGGATGGTGCTTTCCGCGGTGGCGGTGGGGCTGGTGGCGCTGCTGACCGGCCGGAGGGACAGCCGTCCCGCGGCGGAGCGGGCGCGCCGGAACCGGGCCAGCCTGATGGGCGGACTGAGCGCCGGGGTGTTCCTGGCGGCGGCCACCGTGATGCAGCAGATGGGCCTGGTGACCACCTCCGCGGGCAAGGCCGGGTTCATCACGGCCATGTACATGTTGCTGGTGCCCGTGATCAATTTCGTGCTGTTTCGCAAGCGCAACACCTGGCTGGTGTGGCTGGCGGTGCTGGTGGGCGTGGCGGGGATGTACCTGCTGTGCGTGAACGAGGACTTCAGCCTGACCCGGGGAGACGCGATGGTGTGCGTGTGCGCAGTGCTGTTCAGCGGCCAGATCCTGTGCATCGACCACTTCGCCCCCAAAGCGGACCCGATACGCATGTCCGCGGCGCAGTTCGTCGTCGCGGCCATCGTATGCGTGGCGGCGGCCTTCCTGCTGGAAGCGCCCACCTGGGATATGATGGCCTCGGCGGCGGCGCCGATACTGTACTGCGGCATCCTGTCCGGCGCCGTGGGCTATACGCTGCAGATCGTGGCCCAGCGCTTCACCGACCCCACGGTGGCCTCGCTGCTGATGAGCCTGGAATCGGTGTTCGCGGCCATCGGCGGCGCGCTGGTGCTGGGCGAGCGGATGCGACCCCGGGAGCTGGCGGGCTGCGCGGTGATGTTCCTGGCCATCGTGCTGGTGCAGCTGCCGCTGCCCCGCCGGCGCAGGCCGTTGCCGCAGTCGTGAGGGAGGGGGAATACCGATGGAACCGATCGTCAACCTGGTGCTGCTGTTCTTCGTGTACGCCATCGCGGGATGGTGCATGGAGGTGATCCTGAAATACCGCCAGTTTCACCGCTTCATCAACCGGGGCTTCCTCACGGGGCCCTGGCTGCCCATCTACGGCTTCGGGGCGGTGCTGATCACCCTGGGTGTCAACGCCATCGCCGGCGTCGAGCACTCCGTCGGCACCACGTTCCTGATCTCCTTCTTCCTGTGCGGCACGGTGGAATACGTGGCCAGCTGGATCATGGAAAAGCGCTTCCACGCCCGCTGGTGGGATTACAGCCAGAAGCCCATGAACCTGAACGGCCGGGTGTGGATCGGCAACCTGATCCTGTTCGGCCTGGCGGGCGTGGGCATCGAATATGTGGCCAACCCGCTGCTGTTTAAGCTGTTCGACCGCATCAGCCTGCGGGCGCGCGCGATCATCGCCTGCGTGCTGCTGGTGGTCATCGCGGCGGACTATGTGGTGACCCACTTCGTGCTGAAGCTGGTCAAGACCGGGGTCGAAACCAGCGAGGCGGACAACACCGAACAGATCAGCAAGGAGGTCCGGCTGCTGCTCAGCGACCGCAACTACTTCTACAGCCGCTTCGCCGACGCCTATCCGGAGGTCATCTACCGCACGGAGCGCATCAATGAGCGGATGAACGCCATCCGCGCCGAGACCGAAAGGCTGCGCCGGGAGGTCGAGGAGCGACGCAACGCCATGGGCCAGCGGATCGAGCAGGGCCGGGAGCAGCTGGTCGCCACGCTGGAGCCCACCGGCAGCATCCGGGGCAGCCTGCTGCGCGACCAGCAGGCCCTGATCGACCTGCTTTACGACGAGCAGTCCGCCACCGAGGAGATGAAGGCCCTGAAGGGCGATATCGACCGCAACACCGAGCGCCTGAAGGGCCGAAGGGCGCTGTAAGCCTTGATTAATTAACAGGAATACTCTATTATGGAACGGGTAAATTCTGATATCGAGCTTTGCTCGATAAATCATTCTCATCAAAACCATCAACGGAGGTCTGCGCCTTGAAATACGATCAGAGTCGAATCCGCAATTTCTGCATCATCGCCCACATCGACCACGGCAAGTCCACGCTGGCCGACCGCATCCTGGAAAAGACCGGCGTGATGCAGCTGCGGGACATGACCGACCAGGTTCTGGATTCCATGGAGCTGGAGCGCGAGCGGGGCATCACCATCAAATCGAAGGCGGTGCGCATGCCCTACAGGGCGAAGGACGGCGTGGAATACGAGCTGAACCTGATCGACACCCCCGGCCACGTGGACTTCACCTACGAGGTGTCCCGGGCGCTGGCCGCCTGCGAGGGCGCGGTGCTGGTGGTGGACGCCAGCCAGGGCATCGAGGCCCAGACGCTGGCCAACGTGTACATGGCCCTGGACCACGACCTGGAGATCCGCCCGGTGATCAACAAGATCGACCTGCCCTCGGCCCAGCCGGAGGTGGTCAGGCAGGAGATCGAGGACGAGATCGGCATCGACTGCGAGGGCTGCCCGCTGGTGTCCGCCAAGCAGGGCGTGGGCATCGAGGATGTGCTGGAGGACATCGTGAACAACATCCCCGCGCCCCAGGACGACATCGACGCCCCCCTCCAGGCCCTGATCTTCGATTCCTACTACGATAACTATCGCGGGGCCATCTCCTCGGTGCGGGTCAAGGCCGGCAGCGTGAAAGTGGGTGACCGCATCCGCATGATGGCCGGCAAGTGCGAATTCGACGTGACCGAGGTGGGGGCCTACCTGCCCCTGGGCTACAGCCCCCGGGAGAGCCTGAACGCCGGGGAGGTGGGCTACATTGCCGCTTCCATCAAGGACATCGCCGACATCCACGTGGGCGACACCATCACCCTGGCCGCGAACCCCGCCGCCGAGCCGCTGCCGGGCTACAAGCCGGTGCTGCCGATGGTGTACTGCGGCATCTATCCCGCCGACGGCGCGGACTACGAGAGCCTGCGGGACGCGCTGGAGAAGCTGCGCCTGAACGACGCGGCCCTGTCCTACGAGCCGGAGACCTCGGTGGCCCTGGGCTACGGCTTCCGCTGCGGCTTCCTGGGCCTTCTGCACATGGAGATCATCCAGCAGCGCCTGGAGCGGGAGTTCGACCTGGACCTGGTCACCACCGCCCCCAGCGTGGTGTACAAGGTCATCAAGACCGACGGCGAGACCGTGATGATCGACAACCCCACCAACCTGCCCCCGGTGCAGGAGATCGACTGGATGGAGGAGCCCATGGTGGACGCCCAGGTCATCACGCCCCAGGACTACGTGGGCGCGATCATGGAGCTGTGCCAGGACAAGCGGGGCACCTTCCGGGACATGAAGTACATCGAGGGCGGCCGCGTGCTTTTGAAGTACGACCTGCCCCTGAACGAGGTCATCTACGATTTCTTCGACCAGCTGAAGAGCCGCACCCGGGGCTACGCCTCCTTCGACTACGAATTGAAGGGCTACGAGCGCAGCGACCTGGTGAAGCTGGATATGCTCCTGAACGGCGAACAGTGCGACGCGCTGTCCATCATCGTCCACCGGGACCGGGCCTATCCCCGGGGCCGCAGCATCGCCGAGAAGCTGAAGGAGGCCATACCGAGGCAGTTGTTTGAAATTCCGATCCAGGCGGCCATCGGCGGCAAGGTCATCGCCCGGGAGACCGTCAAGGCCCTGCGCAAGGACGTGCTGGCCAAGTGCTATGGCGGCGACATCAGCCGCAAGAAGAAGCTGCTGGAAAAGCAGAAGGAGGGCAAGAAGCGCATGCGCCAGGTGGGCAGCGTGTCCGTGCCGAGCGAAGCGTTCATGGCCGTGCTGAAGATGGATTGACCCATGAAGCCGCTTTCCTTATACATCCACATCCCCTTCTGTGCCCGAAAGTGCGCCTATTGCGACTTCGCCTCCTGGCCGGGGCGGGAAGCCGACTGGGGACGGTATTTTGACGAAATTGAGGCAGAAATAAGACTTTGGTCGGAAGAAACGGACTTCGGTCTGTTATCTGAACAATACAGCATCGCCACCGTGTTCATCGGCGGGGGAACCCCCACGCTGGTGGACGCGGCTTGCCTTGAAGGGGTGCTCGACGCCTGCCGGGGCATCGCGCCCTTTGAGCCGGACGCCGAGATCACCGTCGAGGGCAACCCGGGCACGCTGACGCCCGAAAAGCTGGCGGTCTGCCGGCGGGCCGGGGTGAACCGGCTGTCCCTGGGGGCCCAGAGCTTTGACGACGGCCTGCTGAAGGCCCTGGGCCGCATCCACACGGCGGCGCAGATCAAACAGGCGGTGGCCATGGCCCGGGACGCGGGGTTCGACAACCTCAACCTGGACCTGATGTACGCCCTGCCGGGGCAGGAGATGGCCCAGTGGCGGGATACGCTGGACGCCGCCGTCGCCCTGGGGGTGGACCACATCTCCGCCTACAGCCTGATCGTGGAGCCGGGCACGCCGATGGCGGCGCGGGTGGCTTCGGGGGCGGCGACCGTTCCCGACGACGACGCGGTGAACGCCATGCAGCGGGAGGCCATATCGAGGCTCTCCGCGGCGGGGTATGAGCGCTACGAGATTTCAAATTACGCCAAACCCGGCTTTGAATGCCGCCACAACCTGACCTACTGGCGCCGGGGGGATTACCTGGGCCTGGGCTGCGCGGCCCATTCGCTGCTGCGGGGACGCCGCTTCCACAACCCGGACGCCCTGGAGGACTACCTTTCCGGCATGCGCCGGCTGGACGAGGTGGCGCTGACCCGGCAGGACGCCATGGAGGAGACGCTGATGCTCTCCACCCGCACGGCGAGGGGACTGGACCTGGCGGCCTGGGCGCGGGATTTCGGCGCGCCCTTCAATCAGGGCCGGGAAAGGGCGCTGGCGCGGCTGGAAGCGGGCGGACTGATTGAAGCCGGGGACGGCTTTTTGCGGCTGACCACCCGGGGCATGGAGGTTCAGGACGCGGTGGTGCTGGAGCTGATGGGAGAAACGGTATGAGACAAAGGATAAAGAGGATGCTTCGGGGGGCGATCCGCGCCGGGTCGGTCCTCTTGGCGCTGTGCCTGTGCGCGCTGCCGGCGTTCCCCGCCGCCCGTGGGGAGGGCGGCAAGGGCGCGGACATCACGAAGAAGTGCGCCTTCAAGGTGTCCGAGGGCAACATGAACAAGCTGCTGGACGGCAACGCCGGCACACTGTGGACCTATAAGCACAAGGGCGCGTGGGTGGGCGTCAAGCTGCCCAAGGATGTGGAGGCCGGCTGGCTGCGGGTGGAGTGGACCTTTGACCCCACCGCCTACGAGCTGACCGAGTACGACGCCTCGATGGCGCCGCTGCGCACCCGCACCCAGGCGGACATGTGGCCCAACATCTACAGCCTGTACGAGCTGCTGCCCGACACGAAATACATCCAGCTGAAGCTGAACGCGGTGGACCAGTCCATCTGCCGCATGGGGGTCTATTCCGCCGGCGAGCTGCCCGCGGACGCCCAGCTGTGGAACCCGCCGGTGGACAAGGCCGACCTGATGGTGCTGTCCACCCACCAGGACGACGAGCTGATCTTCATGGGCGGCACGATCCCCTATTACGCCGTGGCGCTGAAGAAGCCCACCGTGGTGGTGTACATGACCAACTGCGCCCGCTATCGCCGGGCCGAAGCGCTGAACGCGCTGTGGAAGATGGGCGTGAAGGACTATCCCGATTTCATCAACCTGAAGGACGAGAAGGTGGGCTCCATCGAGGCCGGCGTCAGCCTCTGGGGCGGCAAGGACAACATACTGTCCCTGGTGGTGGAGCGCATCCGCCGCTACAAGCCCGAGGTCATCGTCACCCAGGACCTGAATGGCGAATACGGCCACAACCAGCACAAGATCACCGCCCGCTGCGCCAAGTACGCCATCGACGCCGCCGCCGACCCGGACCAGTACCCGGAATCGGCCCAAAAGTATGGCGCGTGGCAGGTGAAGAAGCTTTACCACCACCTCTACAAGGAAAATACGCTGGAGATGAACTGGGAGGTCCCCCTGGACAGCCTGGGGGGCAAGACCGCCCTGCAGGTGGCCAAGCTCGGCATGAAGGAGCACAGCTCCCAGACCGACGCCTTCGCCGTCAAGAGCCACGGCACCTACGACAACGCCAAGTTCGGCCTGTACTTCACCACCGTGGGGGAGGACGAGGCGAAGAACGACTTCCTGGAGCACATCGACCCCGACGCCTCGGCCAATTACCTGGCGGAGCATGCCGCCGAGATCGAGGCCCGGAAGGAGGCCGACGCCGCGGAGCTGGCCGCCGCCGCCGAGGTCGCCCAGGCCCAGCCGGAGCAGACGCCCGAGCCGGAGGATGATTCGGTGGAAACGGACGAAGCCGCCGACGAAGGGCAGGACGCCGGGGAACTCCCGGAGGCTGCCGCCGATGAAACTGCGACCGGCGAAATGGATGAAAACGGGAACGACGAGGCCGGCGAAGCGACTGCCCCGGAGGACGCGGCGACAGAGGCTGAAGCGGATGAATATGGGAGCGATGTGGCCGGCGAAGTGAATGAGGCTCCGGATGTCACGGTCGCGCCGGATGGGAACGCCATCGCGGGCCAGCCGGGCGTCCAGGCCGCGGGCCAGCCGCTGACAGCCGCCCAACCCGCAACCGCCAATGAGCGGGACGGCAGCACCCTGCTGCCCATCCTGATGATCGGCGCGGGCGTCGCCGCCATCGCCGTCGGCGCCTGGTACGGCTGGCGGTATACGCAGGGACAGAAGCGGCGGAGGAGAAGGAGAAAATTCTGATTTATCGAGCTGTGCCCGATAAATCAGAATTTCACCCTCGCCCAACATTTTACCTGCCCGACCGGGGCCTGCCATCTTGCGGTGATGGTGAAACTGTATTATAATATATAAAGCGAAATTTTGCGAACGATAACGGAGGAAGCCGAGTGGCAAACCAATCCGCAGGAAAGAAAAAGAGAAGATCGGCATGGCAGCACACCCGTCCGATGGGGTCGCTGCCTGCCGTTATTGTGCTCATCGGCGTGGCGGCGATGGTGCTGACCTGGCTGCTGCAGTCGGCCCCGCTGTTCAACCGGCGCTCCGGCGCTCAGGGCGAATCGGCCGGGCTGCGCATCAGCGAGGTCATGAGCGCCAACGCCTCCACCCGGGCGGGGAACGCCGCGGGCATCGAGGACTGGATCGAGATCGAGAACGCCTCCGACAGCCCCATCGACCTGACCGGCTACGCCCTTGTGCGGCAGACCAAGCCCGCCCAGGCCTTTGCCTTCCCCGGCGGAATCCTCCAGCCGGGGGCGTTTGTGGTGGTACACGCCGACGGCAGCGGCAAGGCCCAGCAGGCCGACGGCTATCACGCCCCCTTCCGGCTGCCCGCCTCCGGCGAGACGCTGGCGCTGCTGGACAAGGGCGGCAAGGGCGTGGACCTGGTGGAGATCCCGGCCCTGGCCCGGGACCAGGTGTACTGCCGGGACGGTTCCGGCCAGTGGCAGGTCAGCGACGCGCCCACTCCCGGCCTGGCCAACCGCGTCGAGCGCTACGGCGACGGCGAGGAGAGCGCCCGCGCCGTGGCGGTGACGCCCGGCCCGCTGGAGATCACCGAGGTCATGGCCGACAACTGCACCTTCTTCATGGATGAAACCGGGGCCTGCCCCGATTACGTGGAGATCCACAACACCTCCTCCGGTCCGGTGAACCTGGGGGACTGGTACCTCTCCGACAAGGCCGACAAGCTGCTGCGCTGGCAGTTCCCGTCGATCTCACTGCCCGCGGACGGCTACCTGGCCGTGCACTGCTCGGGATCGGATCGTAAGGACGACCCGGCCCACCTGCACGCCAATTTCCGCATCTCCAACAAGGGCGACGATGTGTTCCTGACCGACGCCAACGGCAACACCGTCAGCCACGTCCGCGTCCTGGCCATGGAGCCGGACCAGAGCTACAGCCTGCTGGAGACCGGCTGGAGCAAGCAGTTTTCGCCCTCGCCCAACTATCCCAACACCCCCGAGGGCGCGGACGCCGCGGCCCGGGAGATCATGCAGCGCAACGACAAGGGGGTGCGCATCACCGAGGTGCTGGCCTCGTCCTCCAAGTCCAACGACTGGATCGAGCTGTACAACGGCACCTCCGAGGCGGTGGACCTGTCCGGCTGGGGCCTGTCCGACAATGCGGGCCGTCCCCGCAAGTGGCAGTTCCCCGCGGGCACGGCCATACAGCCCGGGGCCTACCTGGGCGTGTTCGCCAACGGCATGGACGCCGTGGCGGAGGGCCGCATCCAGACCAACTACCGGCTGTCCACCGACGGGGGCTATTCCGTGGTGCTGTCCGAGCCCGGCGGGCGGATCGTGGACCGGCTGTTCGTGCCCATGCAGTACGAGGACATCTCCTATGGCCGCACCGACGACGGCACGGGCCTGCGCTTCTTCACCCAGGTGACCCCCGGCACGGCCAACAGCGGCCCGGCCTACTACGGTCGCGCGCCCCGGCCGATCTATTCCGTGGAGGGCGGCATGTACCACACCGGCGACACCGTGACGGTGGAGCTGTCCGTGCCCTCCAACTGCCGGGTCTACTACACCCTGGACTGCACCGATCCCACCGAGAGCAGCACCCTCTACACCGGCCCGATCCAGGTCACCGGCACCACCATACTGCGCACCCGGGTTTACGGCGAGGG
The DNA here is from genome assembly GCA_017512905.1 of Clostridia bacterium. GTDB lineage: Bacteria > Bacillota > Clostridia > Christensenellales > Aristaeellaceae > UBA2862. The sequence goes on along the minus strand of JAFWEL010000071.1, from coordinate 22,405 downwards.
CTACCTGGAGTCCATCATGGACAGCCAGAGCTACCTCTACGACGTGAACAACGGCAACGGCACCGTGTTCGTGGTGTCGCTGGTGTCCGACCCCTACAACCTCTCCAGCGACGAGGCCGGCATCATGGTCAAGGGCCCCAACGCCGAGCCCAAGTATCCCTTCGGTTCGATGAACAAGGGCGCGAACTTCTGGATGGACTGGGAGCGGGAGGCCCACGTGGAGGTGTTCAACCCCGACGGCAGCACCATGATCTCCCAGGAGTGCGGCATCAAGCTGCACGGCCAGTTCAGCCGCGCCGAAAAGCAGAAGGCCTTCAAGGTCATCGCCCGCAGCAAGTACGGCGCGAACCGCTTCGAGGCGCCCATATTCAGCCACCGTCCCTACACCGAATACCAGTCCTTCCTGCTGCGCTCCTCCAGCGAGGACGGCTACAAGACCCGCTTCCGCGACGCGCTGCTGCAGCGGCTGGCCGAGGGCGGCTGCGTGGATTACCAGGAGACCGAGTTCGGCGTACTGTACATCGACGGCCAGTACTGGGGCCACTACAACCTGCGCGAGCGCATCTGCAAGTCCAACATCTGCCAGTTCGAGGGCTGGGAGGGCGACGAGGACGACATCGACCTGATCAAGGCCAACACCAACGTGATGCAGGGCAGCAACGAGACCATGGTCCAGCTGCTGGATTACGTCACCAGCCACGACATGAACACCGCCGAGGCCTATGAGGTGCTGGACAACGCCATCGATATCCAGAATTACATCGAATACATGGCGGTGGAGATGTACACCGGCAACACCGACACGCTGAACGTCAAGCGCTACCGCAACCCGAAGAAGGACGGGAAGTGGAAGTGGGTGCTGTTCGACCTGGACTGGTCCTTCTCGGTGGACACCAACTCGCCCCAGCGCTGGCTGACCCCTGGCGGAATGGGCAACAACCTGCGCACCGACAACAAGCTGTTCATCGCCTGCATGAAGAACGAGACCTTCGTCGATCGCTTCCTGACCTACCTGGGCGAGAAGATGGCCACCACCTACAGCGCCGACAGCATCAAGGCCATGGTGGACGAGTTCTACAACGCCATCGCGCCGCTGATGCCCGACCACTACGCCCGCTGGGAGTTCAGCGAGTCCGAGCACAAGTCGGCCATCCGCGAATTCGTGCGCTACGCGGAAAAGCGCCCCTACCGGATGCTCCAGTTCATGAAGTACAACAAGTACCTGCCCCTGACCCAGAGCCAGTTCGAGCATTACTTCGGCGACGTGATGGCTCAGGTGGGTGTCAGCTTCGATGAGATAAAGAAGCCGTAGGGGTTGGGGATTAGGGATTAGGGATTTGCGGCGGGGCGATCTGCTGCCACGTCCCCCCCGTAGCGGCGGCCACCTGCCGCCATGCCACCCTCAATACACCGTAAAGAAGGGGTCCTATGCAACTGAAGAGAAACGCCCTGCCGGCGCGGCATGAGCTGAAATACTTCATCAACCCGGCGGAGCTGGAGGCCCTGCGCCAGCGGCTTCGCGGGGCGCTGAATATGGACGAGCACTGCGTGGGCGGCCGGCCCTACGTCATCCGCTCGCTGTACTTCGACGACGTGGAGGATTCCGCCTTCTACGACAAGCAGGCGGGCGTGATGCACCGCGACAAGTACCGCATCCGCATCTACAACCTGTCCGACAGGACCATCTTCCTGGAGCGCAAGCGCAAGCTGGGCGACCTGATCCAGAAGTCCAGCGTCCAGATCACCCGGCGGCTGTGCGACCAGCTGGTGGCGGGCAACCCCTCGGGGCTGCAAAAGTCCAACAGCCCGCTGCTTCAGGACGTGTACGTGCAGATGCGCACACGGCTCTTGCGCCCGAAGGTGATCGTGGACTACGCCCGGGAAGCCTACCTCCACCCGGTGGAGGACGTGCGCATCACCTTTGACATGAGCCTGCGCACGGGGCTTTCCAGCGTGGACCTGTTCAACCGGCACCTGCCCACGGTGTGCCCACACGACCGGAACGTGGAGATCCTGGAGGTCAAGTTCGACAACTACCTGCCGGGGTACATCGCGGGGCTGCTCCACGGCGTGGAGGCCGAGCGCAGCGCCGTGTCGAAGTACGTGCTGTGCCGCAGATACGAACCCCTTGGATAGTATTATCTTTTGAATATATGCAACACACAGGAGGGAAAACCCATGAACAGCATCTTTTCCAATCTCTTCAGCTCCCAGACCATCACCCCGGCGTCGTTTCCGACGATCCTGCTGTCGCTGGTGTTGGCGCTGGCCGCGGGCCTGTTTATCGCGTGGATCTACCGGCGCAACTACCGGGGCGTGATGTATTCCAACAACTTCACCCTCACCCTGGTGATGATGACGCTGATCACCTGCCCGGTGGTCATGTGTATCCGCGAATCCATACAGCTGTCCATGGGCATGGTGGGCGCGCTGTCCATCGTGCGCTTCCGCACCGCCGTGAAGGACCCGCTGGACACCGCCTACATGTTCTGGGCGCTGACCATGGGCATCCTGCTGGGCGCGGGCCAGTTCTTCCTGACCGCCTGCGCGGTGGTGGGCATCGGCCTGCTGCTGACGGTGCTGGTGCACATCCAGTCCAAGGGCCTGAACAGCTACCTGCTGGTGGTGCGCATGTCCGAGGAATCCGAGCGCCAGGCCAACCAGCTGGTGAACAACCTGAAGGTGCAGCAGCTCAAGAGCAAGACCGTCTCCGCCAATGGCATCGAGGCCACCTACGAGGTGCGCGTGGACAAGCCCGACGCCCTGCTGAACAAGCTGCGCAATCTCCCCGGCGTGTACGACGCGACCCTGGTGGCGTACAATGGGGAAGCGATTTAACCACTGATTTGTCGGGGAGACGACGGCCTGTCCCAAAGTAGCCTTCCCCAACGGGGGAAGGTGGATCTCCCCGAAAACGCTTGCGTTGTTCGGGGAAAGACGGAAGAGGGTCCTCATCGCTGGGACAACGTCCATAGGGACACAGGCGCGATCAGCAAGGTAAGGGGAGGACCTCTTCCGACCCGCTGCGCGGGCCACCTTCCCCAACGGGGGAAGGCTTTGGAGACCGCAACGCTCCGCTCAATCAGTATCTGCCCAACTCATCATCCATTGGAGGTGAACACCTCTTGACCCAATACAACAGACCGGCGCGCCGTCCCGAGGGCGAGAGCCGCTTCGGTTCGCTGGAGGACGAGCGCCCCGTCCAGGGCCAGCCTCCTCAGGCCCAGCGCCGCCCGTCGAATCCGCCCCGGCCGCCCCAGGGAAGGCCGTCAGGGGCGTCCGTTGGCCCGTCCGCCGGCGCGCTGCCCCGGGGCTTTTTGCCGCTGGTGGGCGTCTGCGCGCTGATCCTCGTGGCGGGGCTGCTGCTGCAGGGGCTGCTGCCGAACGGCTTCGTGCTGACCGGACAGAAGGACAAGGCCGAGCGGCCGGTGGCGGCCCAGGTTTCGGAGATTCACGGCGACGGCCCCATCCGCCTGAATGAGATCATGTCCGCCAACGGCGGCGTGCTGGTGGACGACAACGGCCAGACCCCGGACTGGGTGGAGGTGGCCAACATCAGCTCGCGACCGGTGAGCCTGCGGGGCTATGTGCTGGCCAAGAACGCCAGGGCGGGCAACGTGTTCGTGTTCCCCGACCTGGTGCTGGAGGCCGGACAGGGCCTTGTGGTCTACGCCGACAGCACCCTCCAGGACGACGGCAGCGGCGAGCTGCACGCCCCCTTCCGGCTGTCCTCCGGCGGCGACGTGCTGATGCTGTTCAACGACGCGGATGTGGCGGTGGACACCGTAAACATCCCGGCCCTTTCCGAGAACACCGCCTATGTGCGGGTGGACCGGGACCACTGGACTGTCAGCGAGCAGCCCACTCCCGGCATGCTGAACACCGAGGAGAATTACCGCGCCTTGACCAGCGTGGTGCAGAATTCGCCGGTACAGCTGGCCGAGATCGTGGCCTCCAACAGCAGGCTGCGCCCCGACGAGAGCGGCGTGTTCCACGACTATGTGATGCTGCGCAACACCTCCGGCGACGCGGTGGACCTCAGCGGCTGGTACCTGTCCGATACGCCCCGCCTGCCCCGGATGTGGAAGTTCCCCCAGGGCGTGGTGATCCCCGGCGGCGGCACCCTGGTGGTGTACTGCTCCGGGCTGAACCGGACGGCGGACGCCGGCCACCTGCACACCAGCTTCCGGCTGTCCAGCGAAGGGGAGACCCTGACCCTGAGCAACGCCCAGGGCCAGCCCGTGGACAGCGCCACCTACGACCTGCTGCACACCGACGAGGCCTACGTCCGCGGTGCGGACGGCAGCTGGAGCGTGGGGACGCCTTCGGAATAAACCAGGAAAACACGCAGGGGCGACGATGTGCGCCCGCCCGGATACGGTTCTATCGTTCTACCCGGCGGGCGGCGCAACGCCGCCCCTGCACCATGATTGGCTTATGAAGACTTATGTGATAAACCCTGCCGTTCATCCCCTTCCCGCGCTGTCAGGGCGGGTGTTCGACCCCGATGTGGAGCCCTTCTGCCGCATGCCCTATGCCCCCATCGATCATTACGCCTGGGGCGGGGAATACCGGCCCGAGGCCCGGGCCTATGTCGCCTGGGACGACGTGGGCCTTCGGGCGCTGCTGTGCGCGAACGAGCCGACGGTCTCCGCGAAGGTGACGGCCTTCGGTGGAGCGGTGTGGACGGACAGCTGCCTGGAGTTCTTTTTGCAGCCCTTCGGGGACGACACGCGCTATGTGAACATTGAGATCAATGCCGCCGGGGCTGCGCTGATCGGCGTCGGAGCGGGCCGGGACCATCGCCGTGTGCTCCAGGCGTGTCCCGCGGACATGGAGATCCTGGCCTCGCGGCATGAAGGCGGCTGGTGGGCCGCGGCCTGTACGGTGCCCTTCGGATGGCTGGAGGAGCTGTTCGGGCGGCCCATGGACCGGCGCGGGCCCTTCCGGGGCAACTTTTACAGCTGCGACGAGTCGATCCATCCCCATTTCGCCAGCTGGAGCCCCATCGTCGCGCCCGGGCCGGACTTTCACCGCCCCGAGGGCTTCGGGAGCCTGATCCTGAAGGGCTGACGTCCGCGACGTCCGGGGCGATCCCCCGGTGGAGATGACCGAATATTTTCAAGATCACCTTGATAATTACACACAATGCTATTATCATGGTATCGGGCGTGACCGCCCATTACACAAACAGGAGCGACACTATGAACAGATATCGGATCGCTTTTTTCACGGCAGACTGGAATTACGATCTGGTGGAGAGCACGCTGCACGGCCTGGAGCAGTTCGTGGACGATCACGAGGATGTCAGCCTGTGCATATTCGACTGCTTCGGCAAGGACGTAAACAACGCCAGGGATCACAGCGAATACGCCATATTCGACCTGGTGGACCTGGACCAGTTCGACGGCCTGCTGATCCAGGGCAATCAGATCGTGCTGGGGCCGGTGCGCGACGCCATCGCGCGGCGGGTGGCCCAGTCCGGCATCCCCGCGGTGAGCATCGACTGTCCCATCGAGGGCTGCGCGGTGCTGGGCATTGACAACCGGCAGGCCCAGCATGACATCGTCCGGCACCTCGTCGAGGGCCACGGCGCGCGGCGGCTGGTCTACCTGACCGGCATAATGGACAACGGCTCGCCCGAGGCCCGGCAGCGCCTCGACGGCTTCAACGACGCCTGCCGCGAAGCCGATCTGGACCCGGCCGATATCGAGATCATCCGCTGCACCTGGCGCACCAGCGACGGCCTGCGTGTGGCGGAGCGCTGGCTCCGCAAGGGCCTGCCCCTGCCGGACGCCTTCGTCTGCGGCAACGACGAGATGGCCCTGGGCCTGATCGAGGGACTGCAAAGGGGCGGCGTTCGCGTGCCCGACGACGTGCGGGTGACGGGCTTCGACAACATCACCAGCGCCGAGCTTTCCCGGCCCCGGCTGTCCACCGTCAGCCGGGATTATTCCGCGATGAACTACAGCGCCATGGAATGCCTGCTGAAGCGGATCAAGGGCCTTGAAAAGCGCGATTTCATCCCCTTTGAATACGGGGTCATCTGCTCCGAGTCCTGCGGCTGCCGGGAGGACGAGCGCCCGGATTTCTTCCGGGACAAGTACTTCCAGCAAACCCGCACCCTGAAGGCCTTCTTCGTCCAGCAGGAGCAGCTGGCCGCGGAGATGTTCGACGCCTCCGACCTGGGCGAGCTGATGGACATCGTGGAGCGCAACCAGGCCATATTCGGCTGTGACAGCATCTACCTGTGCATCAACGACTATTACTACGACAACTACGACAAGAAGCAGTGGCGCAGCGATTCCGAGCGCTTCGGCCGGGAGATGATACTCTCCGCCTGCAGCGGCGTCGCGATGCCGGACGAGGGCCACGTCTATGCCCGCTTTCCCACCCGCTACCTGCTGCCCGGCAGGATCATGGACGACCAGCGTTTCCTGATCTTCTACCCGCTGCACTACAACACCTATTCCATCGGCTATCTGGTGATGAACGGCATCAGCCAGGCGGCGAAGCTGAACCTCCACGAGAGCATATTCAGCTTCCTGGAGATCGCCATTGAAAACGTGCGCAAGAAGGGCCTGCTGCGCCAGCTCAACGACGTTCTGGACAACCTCTACGTCCACGACGCCCTCACCGGGCTTTACAACCGCTTCGGCTACGAGCGCTTCGCCCGGCAGATCTATGAATTCTTCCTCCAGGAGGAGGGGGGCGCGCAGATCCTGTTCGTGGACATGGACGACATGAAGGGCATCAACGACCGCTATGGCCACGAGATCGGCGACGCGGCCATTCGCGCCGCCGCGGAACAGATCAAGAGGAACTGCCGCGCCGGGGACTTCATGATGCGCTATGGCGGCGACGAATTCCTGGTGATCGCGTCCGTCCGGGAAAACGGCCTCGCCGACGCCCTGGACGGCGCGCTGGACGCCGGGGCCGCGGGCCTGCCCTGCCGGCTGAGCCTGACCGTCGGCCAGGTCCAGGTGGACGCCAATGCCCCCCAGACCCTCGACCAGTGCGTCCAGGCCGCCGACGCGAAGATGTACGAAATCAAGAAGCGGAAGAAGGCGGGGCAGTAGCGCCCGCGAAAGGGCGCGGAGGGGTGTAAATTCTGATATATCGAGCTGTTGCTCGATATATCAGAATTTTCCCGTCTGAATTATTATGCCAATAAAAAACCCCTGTCAGCTCATGCCGACAGAGGGTTTTTATGCCTCATCCCCGATCCCCAGGTAATGGCGGATCTCGGCGATGTAGCGCTGCGCCAGTGGGCTGAGTATGGCGTTGGCGCGCACCACGTAGCCCACGTCCATGATGCTGTTGGGGTTGTTGGAATCGGCCTCATAGGGCACGGCGATGAAGTTGGAACCGTTCAGCTCCTCGCAGATGATACCCGAGCACAGGGTGTAGCCGTTCAGCCCGGTCATCAGGTTCAGGTTGGTGGCCCGGTCGGTGACCTTGATGCTGCGGGGATATTCGTTGGTGCTGAGGATCTCCTCGGCGAAGTAAAAGGAGCTCTCGTCCCCCTGCTCGAAGGACAGGCAGGGATAGGGCGCCAGGTCGTCAAAGGTGATGGACGCCCGGTTTGCCAGCGGATGGCCCTTCCACAGGTAGACGTAGGCGTTGCAGTTGATCAGGTGGTGGAAGGCCAGGCCGTGGCCCTTGAGCAGCTTGAGCAGGGCCTTGCGGTTGAAGTCGCTGAGGTAGAGTATGCCCACCTCGCTGCGCAGGGACGCCACGTCGCTGATGACGCCCAGGGTCTTGGTCTCCCGGATGGCAAATTCGTACTTGGCCACGTCGTAGGCCTTCACCATCTCCACGAAGGCCTTCACGGCGAAGGAATAGTGCTGGCTGGACACGCCGAAGCGCTGCTTCCGCTCGCCGGCCTTGCCGTACTTCTCCAGCAGGTTCAGGTATTGGCCGTAGACCTGGCGGGCGTAGGGGAGGAAGTCCACCCCCTCCGCCGTCAGCGTCACGCCCCGGGCCGTGCGGTTGAACAGCACGATGCCCAGCTCCTTCTCCAGCTCCTTGATGGCGCTGGTCAGCGACGGCTGGGACACATAAAGCTTCTCCGCCGCCCGGTTGATGGAGCCGATTTCGGATATGGTGATGATGTAATTCAACTGCTGCAGGGTCATGGCAGAGCCTCCCGGTTGGTGGTTGTAAGTGATTTGTCAGTCTCTCCTCAGCGCCGCGATATATTCCGGTCCGGTGCCGCAGCAGCCGCCGATGATGCTCGCGCCAGCCTTCACCAGCTTCGCCATGGACGCGGCGAACTGCTCCGGGGGCATGCTGTAGTGGGCCTGGCCCTTGTCGTCCATCACCGGCATGCCGGCGTTGGGCTTGGCGATGACGGGCACGGTGGCCACGGCCTTCATGGACGCCACCACGGCCTCCAGCTGGTCCGGGCCCACCGAGCAGTTCAGCCCAACGGCGCTGACGCCCAGGGCCTGGAGGGTCTCCACCGCCTCCACCACCGTGCCGCCGAACAGCAGGTGGCCGTCGGCCTCGATGGTCAGCGTACACAGTATGGGCAGGTCGCATACCGACTTCGCCGCCTCGACAAAGCAGGCGCATTCGTCGATGGAGAGCATGGTCTCCGCCACCAGCAGGTCCGGCCCCGCGGCCACCACGGCCTCGAGCTGTTCCCGGTAGATGTCCAGCAGCGCCTGGTAGCTCATCGTTCCCACCGGCTCCAGGGGCTTGCCGGTGGTGGTGAAGTCCCCCGCCACCAGCGCGCGGCCGCCGGCGGCCCGCTTCGACAGCTCCACCAGCCCGCCGTTGATCTCCGCCAGCCGGCTGGCGACGCCGTGCATCTCCAGTCCCAGACGGTTGGCCGAGAAGGTGGGGGCGTAGATGATGTCGCTGCCCGCGTCCACATAGGCCCGCTGCAGCGCCTCGACCACCTCCGGGTGCTCATAGGCCCACAGCTCGGTGCTCACCCCCACGGGCATGCCCTTCGAGCGCAGCTGAGACCCCATCGCCCCGTCCAGCAGGATCACGCCGCGGGAGAGCAGGGCGTCAAAGTTTTTGCAAGTCACGATAGGACCTCCTTTACAAATTCTGATTTATCGAGCTGATGACGAACTCCCCTTTGGCTAACTTACCGGGGGTATCGGGGGCGGTAACGCCCCGATCTTTAATCGTACGCGGCGGCGTGTACGCCGCGGGCGGGGCCTTTTTTTGCGGCAGGGAGCCTGTCGACCAGAGCAAAAAAGGCTTCCTTGCAGATTTGCCGCCCGGAAATCGCCTGCGATTTCAGGCAAATCTGAGGAGGATGTATTGAAGGGGGACTTGTCCCCCTTCAAGCGGGCGCAAGCCCGCGACAAATCAGAATTTGACAAAGGAGTATCCGATGATCGATTTTCTTTCCGAAGCCCAACAAATCGCCCCTGAGCTCACCGCCCTGCGCCATGCCTTCCACATGGAACCGGAGCTGGGGAACCATGAGTTCAACACCGCCTCGCGCATCGAGGCGGCGCTGAACGGCTGGGACATTCCCACCCGGCGGCTGCTGGATACGGCGGTGGTGGGTCGGCTGGACGGCGCGTTGCCCGGGCCGACGGTGGCCCTGCGGGCCGATATGGACGCGCTGCCGCTGACGGAGGCCACCGGCGCGGACTTCGCCTCCCGGAACCCGGGGGTGATGCATGCCTGTGGCCACGACGTGCACATGACGGCGGCGCTGGGGGCGGCGCGACTGCTGTGCGATCACCGGAAAACTCTGAGGGGCAGCGTCGTGTTCCTGTTCCAGCCCGACGAGGAGGGCAGGGGCGGGGCGCAGCGGATGATCGATGCCGGGGTGCTGGAGGGCGTGGACGCGGTTTTTGGGGCCCATGTGTCTCCGGACCTGCCCGTGGGCCACGTGGGTGTGCGCTACGGCAAGTTCTACGCTGCCTCGGACACCTTCAAAATCGCTGTCAACGGCGTCAGCGCCCACGGTGCTGAGCGGGAGAAGGGTATCGACGCCCTGGGCGCGGCGGCGGCGCTGGTGAGCCGCTTGATCGACCTGCCCAAAGCCCTGCCGGGGGAGCGGGCCGTGGTGTCTGTAGGCGCCTTTCATGCCGGCACGGTGATGAACGCCCTGGCGGACAAGGCCGAGTTTGAGGGCATCATCCGCACCCTGGGTCCGGTCGCCCGGGCGGAGCTGAAGCGGCTGTTCCGCGTTGCCGTGGATGAGGTGATGTCGGCCTGGGGCGCGACGGCGGAGGTCAACCTCCGGGAGAGCTATCCCGGCGTGGTGAACGATGACGGCATGACCGCCCTTGCCGAGCGTGCTGCCCGGACGCTGCTGGGCGACGATCGGGTACACGTGATCGACAAGCCCACCATGACCACCGAGGACTTCGGCTACTTCCTGATGGAAAGGCCCGGCAGCTTCTACCACATCGGCGCGGGCTGCCCCCTGCCGCTGCACAACACCGCCTTCCTGCCCGACGAACAAGCTCCCGTTTATGCCGCTGCCGTCCACGCTGCGGTGATTGAGGCGTTTCTGAAAAGCAAATTCTGATTTGTCGCTGCGCGGCAAATCAGAATTTCTAAGCTCCCCACCCCGTGAACCAATGATCCCTGTTTTTCGTCAAATCCAATACAGGCTATGTACCGGAGGGGCTGCGCCCCTCCGGGCTTCAGCGCATGTCGCCGTCGGGCTCGCCCACGCGCTCGCGGAAAAGCAGGGATATGCACCACAGCGCGGCAATGCCCACGATGGTGTAGATCACGCGGCTGATGGTCGCCGCCTGGCCGCCGAAGAGGTAGGCCACCAGGTCGAAGCGGAACAGGCCGACCAGCAGCCAGTTGATGCCGCCGATGATGCTCAGCAGCAGGGATATGCGATCCAGCATGATTGACATCTCCTTCTCTCAGCCGGTGTCCCGGCGTGATGCTCATAGGTTGGCCCATTTTTCGCAAAATATACCGAAGCCGGGAAAATATTGCAACGCCGCTGTGAATTCTTCCGGCGGCGTGTTGACAACGGGCAGGCGAATGCTATACTGGAATTGCTTCCCGGCAGGAAGCGACAGCATGTATACAAACCATTCAGGAGGTACATATCGATGAAAAACAGCGTAATCAGGGTTGTGGCCGTGACTGCGGCGCTGATGCTGATGCAGGGTTTTGCCCAGGCCGAGGTGAAGACCACCGGCGATGTCTGGCTGCGCACGGGTCCGGGGCTGGATTACGAATCCCTGGCCATACTCAAGACGGGCAAGACCTATGAATACCTGGGCGAATCCAGCGTGGACGAGCGGGGCGTGACCTGGTACAGGATTACCGTGGGTGACAAGACCGGCTGGGTTTCCTCACGCTATTCCGAGCTGATCGGCGAGGCGGCCGGGGCCGGGGAAGCAGCCGACGAAGCGGCTGAACCCGCGCCGACGGAAGCCCCCGCCAGCCAGAGCGCGCTGGACGCCGGCATACTATTCAGCCAGGATGACACCGAGCCGACGCCCGAACCGGCCCTCGAACCGACGCCCGAGCCGGCCGCCGAGCCTGCGCCTGAGGAAGCCCCCGCGCCGGCCAACGGCCCCACCCGGGCGGTGGAGCTCTCCGGCTACTACCTGAACAACCTGGTGGAGACCGCGAATGAGATCGGCCTGATCTCCTATCGCCAGGTGGAATCCGAAGCGCCCTATCAGTATTACGACGATTCTGTGATCATCGCCGGAAATCAGCAGGTGGAAAACATCGTGGTGTACGGCGGGGGCTACGAGATTTACGGCGTGTCCGTGGGCATGAACATCAACGCCGCCAGGGCCTGTCTGAACGCCGCGGGGCTGGATTATGTGGAGTCGGTCAACGGCGTCACCTACGAGCACAGGGCCACCGAAGCGTCCCTGTTCACCGATGCCAAGGGCCACGACTCCTGCATCAACGTGTGGGTGGACGAGACCGGCACCGTCACCGAGATCGACTGGTCGACCTATACCGGCTGACCACCTGACATAACAAAGGATGCCTCAAAATGACGGGGTCATTTTGAGGCATCCTTTGTTGTTTTGGGTTCATCCCTCCAGCACCCTTTGCTGGGTCTCCAGGTCGGCCTGGCCGGTGGCAGGCAGGCCGTGGTCCTGCTGGAAGGCGGCGATGGCCTTCGCAGTCTGGGGACCGTAGTAGCCGGTGGAGGGGCCGTCCATCTTCAGATAGCCCATGGCGCGCAGCTTTTCCTGCAGCTGCAGGGCCACCCAGGTGTATTCGCCCTCCACGAGGGTGTGATGGTCGTCCACGTTGTAATCCGGCTGGGGCATGGCATTGTCGGTCAGGGCCGAGGTTTCGTTGCCGGGCAGGTTGAACAGGTCGTTCAGCGTCACCAGCTTGTAGCCCTTGGACACGGCCCAGGGGATGAACTCCTCCAGCTTCTTGGTGTCCGGATCGGTGCAGTGGAACAGGTACACCTGGCCGGGGGCCAGCGAGGCGCGGATGTGCTTCATGTCCGAATCCGAGCCGGAAACGCTCCAGTTGGCGATACCCAGGTAGCCCAGCTTCTTCAGATAGCTGTGGATGCGTGGGTCGGTGTCGCCGTCGCCGCCCATCAGCCGCAGGAAGTGCTCCTGGTAGTGTACGCCCAGGGCCTTGTCCAGCGCGGCGTCCTGCTTCCAGATCTCCGCGGCCATATCGTCGTCAGACATGCGGAAGATGCGGGAGTGGGTGTAGGTGTGGTTCTCGATCTCAAAGCCCAGATCGAAGGCGCAGCGCTGCAGCAGCTTCGGCATGCCCTCCTTCGAGAGGGTCTCGCCCACGGGAAACAGCGTCAGCTTGCTGCCCGCCTTTTCCGTCGCTTTGACGATGCGCTCCAGGTTGTTGACCTGGTAGCAGTCGTCCACGGTGATGGCGATCTTCTTCGATTCGATTTCGGCGTTGTGGATCACCGGCAGGTATTCAAACGGCGTGGGCTCCGGCGTGATCTCGGGGGTGGGCTCGGGGGTGGGCTCGGGGGTCGGCTCCGGCGTGGGCTCGGGGGTGGGCTCGGGCGTGGGTTCGGCGGTCTGCGGCGGCAGCGTGATCACCGGCGGGGCCTCCGTGGCCCGGATGTCGGCGGTGCCCACCTCCACCTCGGAGCGGGTCAGGACCTCGCTGGTCGCGGGCACGTTCGCGGAGGGCTTCGGCATCAGCCGGATCGCCAGCACGATGACCGCCAGTATCCCCAGCGTGAACAGCACGGCCGGTAGAAGGCTGTTCTGCCTGCGCTTGCGGCGCTTCCTGCCGTGGGCCGGAACGCGCTTCGCGGTGTGCGGATTGGCGCGCCGCACGGGCTTTCTGTTTTCCGCATTCCTTGAATTGCGATTCACAAAGCGTCCCTCCTGTCTTGACGTGGGACTGATCAGGGCTTATACTGGTATCGGCGGCGCGGACGCCTGCCGCCCCAAAGTTACAACAAAATGATTATAGCCGCAAACGCGGTGTATATCCATCATTTTGCGCTAATAAGACGTAACAGTTTTCTGAACAGTTGCGCCGATGTGACTGGAAAAATCTGGGAAAAAGGGAAGTGTGCCCATCGTGCGATTGGACAAGGCGGTGACCCTGGCGGGGCTGACGCGCAGCGAGGCGCGCCGGGCGATCGCGGCGGGGCGCGTGCGGGTGGATGGCCTGCCGGTGCGGGACGGGGCCATGCAGGTGCGGCCCGAGCAGGTGCGCCTGGACGGCGCGCCGCCGGTGGACGCCGGGGCGCTCTATATCATGGTGAACAAGCCCGCGGGGGTCGTCACGGCCACGGAGGACCGGCGTCTGCCCACGGTGCTGGACCTGCTGCCACCGACGCTGCGCCGTAAGGGCTTGGGGCCTGTGGGGCGGCTGGACCGGGATGTGACCGGACTGGTGCTGCTGACCACCGACGGACAGCTGGCCCACCGGCTGATCTCGCCCCGATGGAAGGCGGAGAAGCGGTACCGGGCGCGGTGCGAGGGACGGCTGACCGAAGCCGAGGTCGGGGCTTTCGCCCGGGGCATCGAGCTGTCCGATTTTACGGCCCGGCCCGCACGGCTGTCGCTTCTGGAGGCCGGGGACGACGGCTCCGTGGCGGACGTCATGCTGACGGAGGGTAAATTCCACCAGGTCAAGCGCATGTTCACCGCCGTCGGCCATCCGCTCACCGCCCTGTCGCGCCTGGGCATCGGCCCCCTGGAGCTGGACCCCGACCTCGGGCCGGGGGAATGGCGGCACCTGAGCGAGGGGGAGGTCGCGGCGCTGAAGGAAGCCTGCCGGCTCTGAGGGGACGCAGCGGCGCGTACAGCAACAATATTTATATATACATGGGGCGTAGCTATTCTGACAGATGAATTCGGATTTGGCGGGGTGTTGCTGAGCACGCGGAACCCCTCCGACCCCGCCTTTGGCGGGGCCACCTCCCCACTAGCTTCGCGTCGCAGGGGAGGCTTTTGGCTAACTTACCGGGGGTATCGGGGGCGGAGCGCCCCGATCTTCAATCGTACGCGGCGGAGTGTACGCCGCGGGCGGGGTCTTTTTTGCGACGCGAAGCTAGTCCTTTAGGGCGTCAGGGAGCCTGTCGACCAGAGCAAAAAAGGCTTCCTTGCAGATTTGCCGCCCGGAAATCGCCTGCGACGCGAAGCTAGTCCTTTAGGACGATTTCAGGCAAATCTGAGGAGGATGTATTGAAGGGGGACCTGTCCCCCTTCAAACGGGCACAAGCCCGCGACAAATCAGAATTTTTTTACGCCCAACCAGCTACGATGTATTATACAATATCCCTCCGCCAATGTTCCTCCGCAATTGTGGGAAAACCATGCATTATTGTGTGGAAATGATCCGGGGTTGGACCGGCGACGCCGGGCCATCGTGTTAGTCATGATAAATAACAGTTAAACACATCAAATAGTCAATATCAGAATAGCGGCGGAGGTTAGTTTGTGCTAAAATAACTCGTGCGGATTAGTAACAATAAACAAACTTTGGTCCGCGCCCCCGCTGTCGGCGGGAGGCGAAAGGAAGTCCTTTGAGCATGAGCAGAAGGTCGTTCGCCTGGCTGGGCATTATTGCCATGCTGGCGATGCTGTTGATGAACCTTGGCGCGCTGGCGGAGGCGGACACCCGCTGGGCGGACGCCGCGGACGAGATCGACAAATACCTGGACGCCGCCTTTGAATCCTATCTGGACGGCGACAGCGCCGCGGCCTACGACAACGTCAGCAACGCCTATTTCCGGGTGTATGAGACCACCGGCTTTGAGCGGCAGACCATGAGCTACATCTCCGGCAACCGCAAAAACGCCGTGGAGATGCAGTTTTCCGCCTGCAAGTCCGAGGTCAAGAAGGAGAACACCGAGCAGGATGTGATCGTCCGCGTGCGCTCGGCGCTGGTCAAGCTGAAGAGCATGATCCGCGAGGACGGCAACAAGCTGGCTGCCCAGCAGGGCGGCGTCCAGAGCGAGAACAAGTGGTACAAGCGGGGCGAGCTGGTGTCCACCGACCCCTATCCCGAATACTCCGCCGACCCCAACGCGGCCCAGAAGTATGAAAGCTGGTACGAGGCCGCCACGCTGGTGAAGGAGCTTCTGGACACGGCCTACATGGGCTATCTGGACAAGGACTATGAAGCCGCGTCCGACAACCTGAACACCGCCTACTACAGCGTGTACGAGGAGTCCGGCCTTTCCCATAAGATCTACACCGACCTGTCCCAGGGCGACCGGCAGAACATGGAGGCCCAGTTCGCCAACCTGCGCAGCCTGGTGGCGACGGCGGAGGAGAAGTACCAGAAGAACAAGTACCGGACCACCACCGACAAGGCCAAGAACACCGTCCTGAAGCTGGCAAAGCGCATCGACGACCAGGAGGCCGAGGCCAAGGCCGCCGCCGCCGCGGAGGCGGGGGAGACCACCGCCGAAGCCGTCGAGGAGAAGCCCGCCGACCCGCGGCTGCTCACCTTCCTGGGGGCCTTCGGCATCATCGTGCGCGAGGGCCTGGAGGCCATACTGGTCATCGCCGCCATCATCGCCTACCTGAAGAAGAGCGGCAACCCCGGCAAGAGTTTAAAGAACGTGTACATCGGTGCGGTGGCCGGTATCGCGGCGTCCTTCGTCGCGGCGGCGATGCTGGCCTGGGCCAAGCGGGCCTTCACCAGCGCCGGCATGGCCCAGGAGATTATCGAGGGCATCACTGCCCTGATCGCCGTGTGCGTGCTGTTCTACGTGTCCAACTGGATGATCTCCAAGGCGGAGGCCGCCTCCTGGAGCCGCTATATCGACAATCGGGTACAGTCCTCCCTGGAGCAGGGCAGCTCCTTTGCCCTGGCCTTCACCGCGTTCCTGTCGGTGTTCCGGGAGGGCGCCGAGGTGGTGCTGTTCTACCAGCCGATGCTCTCCGAGGGCAACCCCGGCATGGTCTGGGCCGGCTTCGGTGTGGGCTGCGTGGTGCTGGTGTTCGTCTACCTGGCCATCACGAAGCTGTCCGTCAGGCTGCCGCTGAAGGTGTTCTTCACCGCCACGTCGATCCTGATGGCCGTGATGTGCGTGTCCTTCCTGGGCAGCGGCATCAAGGAGCTGGCCGAGGGCAATGTGTTCGACCTGTCCCTGCGGGTGCCCGGCATCCCCGAGAACGACGTGATCCAGGTGTTCGGCATCTATCCGTACCTGGAGACCCTGGTGCCCCAGCTGATCCTGTCGATCATACTGCTGGTCACCTTCATGATGGCCCACTATCGCGGCAGGCTGGACGCCCAGAAGGCCGAATACGAGGCGAAGCTGGAGGCCATGCGGGCGGAATACGCCGCGAAGAATTAATAGGGTTCTCCACGCCCTGCCCCGCGCAGGCGCGTTGAAGATACAAACAATATCAACGATTTGGGAGGCAATTCACATGAAAAAGTTTCTTGCTCTGCTGCTGGCTGTGATGATGCTCAGCGTGTCCGCTTTCGCCCTGGCTGAGGAGGCCGGCTTTGACGAGTTCGAGCTGGGCGTCGAAGGCGAGCAGACCGTGGATTTCATGACCATGGCGATGGTGTACTTCCAGCCCGTGGACATGGCGCCCTCGGACCTGGCCGCTTCCAAGGAGGATTCCGACCTGCACATCGAGGTTGACCTGACCGCCAACGAGAACCCCTACTCCTTCCCGGTGGACGGCTGGGTGCCCTATCTGAGCATCGACTACGTCATCAACGACAAGGACGGCAAGGAGATCGCCACCGGCTCCATGATGCCCATGGCGGCTTCCGACGGCCCCCACTACGGCAACAACATCGCCCTGCCCGAGGGCGAAGGCTACTCCATCACCCTGAGCATCAAGAGCCCCGCCGAGAACGGCTACCTGCTGCACGTGGACGAGGAGACCGGCGTCGAGGCCGACAACTTCTGGACCGAGCCCCTGACCGTGACCTGGACCGGCTGGGATTTCGTGAAGCAGTGGTAATCCACGCCTGAACGAAAAAAGTAAAAGTAACGGCTGCTGATGCGCGATCCGCGGGGGATGCGCATCAGCAGTACGTGCGTTAAGAAACATTGTTAAGATAAAGTTTGGTCGAGTTAACTTCTTCCCAATGACTACCGGGAGGCATGAAAATGCTGAAATATCTTTGGACGGTGACCGAGGACCTCTTTGTGGTCGTGACGCTGGTGACATGGATCCACGCGGTGCTGGGCCGGCTGTACGGCAAGCCGGGCCGGCGCTTCAACGCCGCCGGCATCATCGCGGGCGTCGTCGCCTCCGCGGCGCTGGCCGCGGTGAAGGGGACGTCAAACAGGATCATCTCCAGCCACTGGAACCACTACATCTTTGCCGCGATCACGTTGCTGTCGCTGCTGTTCGTGCTGCTCTGCCTGATCTTCGGCAGAAAAGAAGATGGCGGGCGGGGCGTGGGCGGCACGCTGCTGTGCCTGTTCGGCGCGGGGCTTTCTGCGGCGCACATCTTCTACGCGCTGCCCGGGGTGATGCTGTACCCCTTCAACTTCAACACCATGGGCGAGGGCTACCTCTCGACCTACTATATGACGCGCATGGCAGGCTGGCTGCTGGCGCTGCTGCTGCTTCTCGTCTATTCGCGCACGCTGTACCGCTGCGCTTTGCATATCAAGCCCCTGGGCACACTCTCCGCGCTGCTGTGCGGCGGCGTGCTGGTGAATGCCTTCTACAGCGGGGGACGCTTTTTCGCGCCCTGGGTCACCCGGGCCAAGTGGCTCAAGTGGCCGGTGCGCTACTCCAAGGAGAGCCACGCGCTGATCGGCAACTGGCTGAGCGTCACGGTGAATCATTCGATGCTGTTCATCTGGCTGATCTTCGTCCTGGCGGCAGCGAGCCTGGTGATCTGCTTCATCCAGAATACCCGGGTCACCGAGCCCTGGGACAACCCCGCCCAGCACCGAAAGCTCCGGGCGCGCAATCGCAGCTACCGGCGCACGGCCTGCGTGGCCTTCGCGGGGCTGATCGTCTTCGCACTGTGCCTGAGCGTCGTCAAGGACTACGACACCCGGGTGATCGAGCTGTCCGCCCCTGAAACCTACACCGTGGACGGGGATAAGATCCTGGTGCCCATGGACGCGGTGAACGACTTCCATCTCCACCGCTTCGAGTACACCACCGAAAACAACGTCAACGTGCGCTGGATCGTGGTGCGCAAGCCCAACTCCGCCGCCTATGGCGTGGGCCTGGACGCCTGCGACGTCTGCGGCAACGCAGGCTATTACGAGCGCAACGGCCTGGTGGTCTGCCGTCGCTGCGACGTGGTGATGAACACCAGCACCATCGGATTCAAGGGCGGCTGCAACCCCATCCCGCTGAGCTATGAGGTGGAGGACGGCAATCTCGTGTTCGCCCTGGCCGACATCGTCGCCGGCGAGCGGGAATTCAAATAGACGAAGGAAAGGAGCAGAAAAATCATGCTGTTCAGAATGATTCGCGGCGTGCTGTTCCACCAGAAGGGCAAGATGCTGCTGATTGCCGTCACCATCGCCCTGGGCGCGTCCCTGGCCACCGGCATGCTGAACGTGGTGCTGGGCGTCGAGGAAAAGGTGAACAAGGAGCTGAAGAACTACGGCGCGAACATCACCGTGAAGCCCAAGGACGCCTCGCTGCTGTCGGACATCTACGACGTGGGCGAGGGCGAGGCCCTGAATGCCGCCTACCTGCGGGAGGACGAGCTGGGCAAGCTGAAGACCATCTTCTGGGCCTTCAACATCGTGGATTTCACCCCCTTCCTGGACACCCGGGCCGCGCTAAAGGACGGCTCGGAGGTTCAGGTGGTGGGCACCTGGTTCAACCATCACCTGGCCCTGCCCACCGGCGAAGAGCTGGACGCGGGCGTGGCGGGCATGCGCTCCTGGTGGGAGATCACCGACGGGCGCTGGCTGAACGAGGCTGACCCCAACGCAAACAACGAGATCATGGTCGGCACGGCGCTGGCCGAGGAAAAGCGCTGGACGGTGGGGGAAAAGATCGCCCTCACTGGCACCCACGGCGAAATGGACGCCGAGATCGTGGGCATATTCGACGCCGGCGGCGACGAGGACAGCCAGGTCTTCGCCACGCTGGACGCGGTGCAGGCGCTGACCGACCGGGAGGGCAAGGTGGCTTCCATCGAGGTCTCCGCCCTGACCACCCCGGACAACGACCTGGCCAGGAGGGCCGCCCGCAATCCCGCGGCGCTGACCAGCCGGGACTATGAAACCTGGTATTGTACCGCCTACGTCAGCGCCATCTGCTACCAGATCCAGGAGGTCATCACCGGTTCGGTGGCGTCCGCAGTCAGGCAGGTGGCCGAGAGCGAGGGCACGATCCTGGACAAGACCAAGCTGCTGATGATCCTGATCACGGCCCTGAGCCTGATCGGCTCGGCGCTGGGCATCTCCAACCTGGTGACCGCCTCGGTCATGGAGCGGGCCCAGGAGATCGGCCTTCTGAAGGCCATTGGCGCGAAGGACCGGTCCATCACCGGCGTGGTGATGGCCGAGATCCTGATCACGGCGCTGGTGGGCTTCGCCGTCGGCTACTTCATGGGCTTCGGCTTCGCCCAGCTGATCGGCCACAGCGTGTTCGGCTCGGCCATCGACATGGACACCCGGGTGATTCCTATCGTGGCGGGCCTGATCGCCCTGGTCACCATCGCCGGCAGCCTGCCCGCGATACGGATGGTGTTGCGCCTCAGGCCGGCGGAAGTGCTGCACGGAGGACACTGATATGACGAAGCGTAGAATGTTCTTGCGGATGATCACCGCGTCGCTGCTGCGGCGGCGGTCGCGGATGCTGATCGCGCTGCTGTCCATCGGCATCGGAGCCACGATCCTGGCGGGCATGGTGACGATCTACTACGACGTGCCCCGGCAGATGCGCGCCCAGATGCGCTCCTACGGCGCGAACATGCTGCTGATGCCCGACGACGGCGAGACGCTGGATCGGGAGAAGCTGGCCCGGGTGCTGACCCGGTTTTCCGGGGAAGCGCTGGTGGGCGCGGCCCCGTACCGCTATGTCAGGCTGGACATGACCAGCCGCCAGCAGTCCTTCACCACCGCGGGCACCGACTTTTCCCAGGTCATCAAGACCAGCCCCTACTTCAGCGTGGAGGGCGGCTATCCCGAAAAGGGCCGTGAGGTGCTGGTGGGCAAGGAGATTGCCGAGACCATCGGCGTGAAGGTGGGCTCCGACATGGAGCTGACCTGGCAGCCCACCGCCACGGCCACCGGCGGCGACGCCGCGTCGGACCGGGTGCCCGGCGCGACGCTGACCGGCAGCGCCGAGGGTTGGAGCGGCGGCGCGGTGAGCGTGACCGCGGTGCTGGACGACACGGCGAAGATCAAGGAATTGACCATCGACGCCTCCACCCAGACGGCCGAGTTCGGCGGAAGGACCCAGACCGAGCCGGAGTTTGCCGAGCAGTTTATCGGCAAGTCCCTGCCGCTTGAATTGGGGAAGGATGTGGACGCGCTGTCCGGCGCGACCGTCACCTCCACCGCCGTGGTGGAGGCGCTGAACGGCGCGCGACAGGCCACTGCGGCGTCGAAGCCCAACACGGTGCGCTACACCGTCACCGGCATACTGACCACCGGCGGCGAGGAGGAGGGCTACATCTTCATGTCCCTGGAGGACATGGAGGCCCTCACCGGCGAGGATCGGCTGGACGTGACGGAGCTGAGCGTCTCCGCCGAGGAGGACCAGCTGAACGCCTACGCCGAGGCCATCACCGGCAGCGGCGAGGGCGTGAAGGCGCGACTGGTGAAGCGGGTCACCAAGTCGGAGACGGCGGTGCTGGGCAAGCTCCAGGCGCTGGTGTTCCTGGTGACCGTAGTGGTACTGCTGCTGACGATGATCTGCGTGTCCACCACGATGATGGCAGTGGTCTCCGAGCGCCGCCGGGAAATCGGCCTGCGCAAGGCCCTGGGCGCGTCGGACGGCTCGATAAGGGTGGAATTCCTGGGCGAGGGCGTGTTCCTGGGCATACTGGGCGGTGTGCTGGGGGCGATACTGGGCTTCGTGTTCGCCCAGGTGGTCAGCGTGAACGTGTTCGGCTCGTCCATCACGTTCCAGCCGCTGCTACTGCCGGTGACGGTGCTGGTCTCCGTGGCCATCGCCGCCGTCAGCTGCCTGATGCCCATCAAGCGGGCCGTGGCCATCGATCCGGCTATCGTATTGAAAGGAGAATAACACATGGCGCTTCTTGAACTGAAGAATGTTTCCAAGATATACGGCGAGCTGAAGGCGCTGGACAACGTCAGCCTGCATGTGGACAAGGGGGAGTGGGTGGCCATCATGGGGCCCTCCGGCTCCGGCAAGAGCACGATGATGAACATCATTGGCTGCATGGACAAGCCCACCAAGGGCGAGGTGCTGCTGGACGGCGTGGACATCTCCAAGGAGTCCAGCAAGCGCCTGACCGACATCCGCCGGGACAAGATCGGCCTGATCTTCCAGCAGTTCCACATGGTGAACTACCTGACCGCCGTGGAGAACGTGATGGTCAGCCAGTATTACCACTCCATGCCCGATGAGGAGGAAGCCCTGGAGGCCCTGGGCCGGGTGGGACTGCGGGAGCGGGCGCGCCACCTGCCCAGCCAGCTCTCCGGCGGCGAGCAGCAGCGCGTGTGCGTGGCCCGGGCGCTGATCAACCATCCCGAGCTGATCCTGGCCGACGAGCCCACCGGCAACCTGGACGAGGCCAACGAGAACATCGTGCTGGACCTGTTCCGCCAGCTGCACCGGGAGGGCACCACCCTGATCGTCGTCACCCACGACCCCGAGGTCGCCGAAGCCGCCCAGCGCACCATCGTGCTGGAGCACGGAAGGGTGGCGCGGGAGATTATCAATGAGAATTTTGTGGAGTGAGGAATTCTGATTTGTCACGGGCTTGCGCCCGTTTGAAGGGGGACAGGTCCCCCTTCAATACATCCTCCTCAGATTTGCCTGAAATCGCAGGCGATTTCCGGGCGGCAAATCTGCAAGGAAGCCTTTTTTGCTCTGGTCGACAG
>JAFWEL010000070.1 GCA_017512905.1 Clostridia bacterium | reverse complement strand
CTAGCTTCGCGTCGCAAAAAAGGCCCCGCCCGCGGCGTACACGCCGCCGCGTACGATTAAAGATCGGGGCGCTACCGCCCCCGATACCCCCGGTAAGTTAGCCAAAGGGGAGTTCGTCATCAGCTCGACAAATCAGAATTAGCAAACGACTGAACAGTTACGAAATAATAGAGGAATCGATGAAATCAGGGAAGACGTCGTAAGGTGTCTTCCCTGATTTCATCAATGGCCGGCAGTGGGTTAAGATTGGTACTACATCGCGAACTCAAACAGCGTCACCTGGCTGGTTTCGGGGATGCCGTTCAGGCAGCCGGTGAGGCGCAGCTGCTCCACCATGGACTTGGACACCTTGCGGCGGACCATGTCGTCCTGGCTGATGAATGGGCCGGCCTCCCTTGAGGCGACGAAGCCCTCGGCGGCCGCCGCGCCTATGCCGGGCAGGCTGTTGATGGGGGGCACGATTTCGCCGTCGTCGTCGATGAAGAACTCGGTCGCCCTCGACTTGTAGATGTCGATGGGCTTGATGTGGATGCCCCGCAGGTTCATCTCGATCAGGATTTCGAGGATGGTCACCTCGTCGTCCTTGGTGGCGGTGCGCTCGGACTTGTCCAGCGCCTTGATGTCGTCGATCATGCCCCGCAGGGCGTCCACGTCCCGGGTGGTCATCCGGGTGGCGTCGAAGCTCTCGGCGTTGCGGGCCAGGTAGCAGCAGTAATAGGCCGCCGGGTAGAACACCTTGAAGTAGGCGATGCGCAGCGCCATGGTCACGTAGGCCACCGCGTGGCCCTTGGGGAACATGTACTTGATCTTCTTGCAGGTGTCGATGTACCACTCGGGGCAGTGGGCTTCCCGCATGGCCTCTTCCATCTGGGGGGTCAGTCCCCGGCCCTTGCGCACGGCCTCCATGGTCTTGAAGGCCATGGACGCCTCCACGCCGCTGGCGATCAGCGCGTTCATGATGTCGTCGCGGGTGCAGAAGCACTCCCGCAGCGGGATGCCCTGGTGCACCAGGTCCTGGGCGTTGCCCAGCCACACGTCGGTGCCGTGGGAGAGGCCGGATATGCGGATCAGCTCCTCCATGGTGCTGGGTCTGGTCTCCTTCAGCATGCCCCGGACGAAGCTGGTGCCGAACTCGGGCACGCCCAGCGTGCCGCTCTCGGAGACCTTCAATGTCTCCGCCGTCAGCCCCAGGGCCTCCGGGCTCGTGAACAGGGAGATGATCTTTCCAAACACCTCCGGGTCGTGCAGCGGCACGGCCTGGGGCGCGATGCCGGTGATGTCCTGGAGCTTGCGCAGCATCGTCGGGTCGTCGTGGCCCAGCACGTCCAGCTTCACCAGCACGTCGTGCATGCTGTTGAAGTCGAAGTGGGTGGTGATGGTGGGGGTGTTCTGGTCGTCGGCGGGGTGCTGGATCGGGGTGAACTGGTAGATCTCGTATTCCTTCGGCAGCACCACCATGCCCGCCGGGTGCTGGCCCGTGGTGCGCTTGACGCCGGTGATGCCCCGGGCCAGGCGCTCCATCTCGGCCTTGGGCAGGGATATGCCCTTTTCCTCGCAGTATTTCAGCACATAGCCGTAGGCCGTCTTTTCGGCGATGGTGCCGATGGTGCCGGCCCGGAAGCAGTACTGCTCGCCGAACAGCTCCTGGATGTAGCGGTGGGCCCTGGGCTGGTATTCGCCGGAGAAGTTCAGGTCGATGTCGGGTACCTTGTCGCCCTTGAAGCCCAGGAACACCTCGAAGGGGATGTTGAAGCCGTCCTTGTTCATCATGGCCCCGCACTCGGGGCATTTTTTGGGCGGCAGGTCCAGGCCGGTGGTGTAGTTGGGGTCCGGGTCGAACTCGGTGTGCCGGCAATTGGGGCAGGCATAATGCGGTGGCAGGGCGTTGACCTCGGTGATGCCCGACAAAAACGCCACCAGGGACGAGCCCACGGAGCCGCGGCTGCCCACGATGTAGCCGTCGGACAGGGATTTCGCCACCAGCTTCACCGCGATCATGTACAGCGTGGAGAAGCCGTAGCCGATGATGGCCCCCAGCTCCTTGTCGATGCGCTTCTGCACGATCTCGGGCAGCGGGTCGCCGTAGAGGGAATGGGCCTTGTCGTTCACCAGCGTGCGCAGCTCGTCCTCGGCCTCGGGCCAGAAGGGCTGGAAGGTCTCCTTGCCCTCGGGGTGGGGGATGAAGATCTTCACGTCGCCAATCCGGTCGGCGATGGCGTTGGGGTTGGTGATGACCACCTCCCGGGCCTTCTCCCGGCCCAGGTAGCTGAACTCCTCCAGCATCTCGTTCGTGGTGTGGAAGTACAGCGGCGGCTGTTCGTCCGCGTCCTTATAGCCCTCCTTTGTCAGCAGGATGGCCCGGTAGACGCTGTCGGTGGGATTCAGGAAGTGCACGTCGCCGGTGGCGCAGACCATTTTGCCCATGCGCTCGCCCAGGGCCACGATTTTGCGGTTCAGGTCGCGCAGGGCCTCGTCGTCCGGGACGGTGCCCTCCCGCTTCAAAAAGGCGTTGTTGCCGATGGGCTGGATTTCCAGGTAGTCGTAGAAGGACGCGATGCGTTTCAGCGTCGCCTCGTCCCGGTCGTCCAGCACCGCCTGGAACAGCTCGCCCGCCTCGCAGGCGCTGCCCACGATCAGCCCCTCCCGGTACTTCGAGATCAGGCTGCGGGGGATGCGGGGGCGGCGGTGGAAGTAGTTCAAATGGCCCTCGCTGACCAGCCGGTACAGATTGGTCATGCCCTGCTGGGACGAAGCTAGCAGGATGATGTGGTAGCTCTGCTTGGCAGCGTCGGTGGGGTAGCAGGTGTTCAGCTGGCCCAATTGGGTGATGCCCTTCTGGGCGGTCACCTCATCCAGCACCTTCACCAGCATCTGGGCCGTGGCCCGGGCGTCGTGCACGGCCCGGTGGGCGTTGGTCAGCGATATGCTCAGCTGCTTGCACATGTTGCCCAGCTTGTGGCTCTTCAATTGGGGGAACTGGTTGCGCACCAGGGCCAGCGTGTCCAGTATGGCGAAGTCGAAGGGCAGCCCCGCCTGTTTAAAGGCGCGGCGGAAGAAGCTCATGTCGAAGCTGGCGTTGTGGGCCACCAGCACCGCGCCCTCGCAGAACCTGGCGAACTCGGGCATGACCTCCATCAGCGCGCGCTTGTCCCGCAGCATGGCGGAGGTGATGCCTGTGATCTCCACCACCCTGTCGGGCACCGGGCGGCCGGGGTTGATCAGCTCGCTGAATTCGGCTACCTCCACGCCGTTTTCGAAGCGCACCGCGCCGATCTCGATGATCTCGTCGGTGCGGGTGTTCAGGCCGGTGGTCTCCACGTCCAGCACCACGAAGGCGGTGCCCTCCAGGGGGATGTCCCCGGCGTTCTCCACGATGGCCGCGTCGTCGTCGATCAGGTAGCCCTCGCAGCCGGGAATCAGCTTGATGTTGTTCTTTTTCGCCGCGCCGAAGGCCTCGGGGAAGGCCTGGACCACGCCGTGGTCGGTGATGGCGATGGCCCTGTGCCCCCAGGCCGCGGCCTGTTTGATCAGGTCGGTGGCCGAGGCGCAGGCGTCCATCGTGCTGTAGTTGGTGTGCAGGTGCAGTTCCACCCGCTTTTCGGGGCTGGTGTCCTCGCGGACGGGCTTTTCCGCCTCCACGATGTTGTCCACCATCAGAACCATCTGGTTGGAGAAGCTGTCGAAGCTGTACTTGCCCTGGACCTTGGCCCACTTTCCCGGCTTCATCGCCCCGGAGATGGCGTCGGCCTGGGCCTGGACGCTGGCGGGGTTTTCCCGGCTGCGGCGGGCGCTGAGAAACAGCTTGCAGTTCACCGAGCCGGTGTAGTCGGTCATGGCGAAGGTGACGATCTTGGTCTCGCCGTTCTTGGCGTCCTTGATGTCCAGGCTGACCACCTCGCCCTTGACGGCGCAGCGGCCAACGTCCTCGGTGACCTCGCCCATGGGGATGACGGGGTCGTGGATCATCCGGCCGTACAGCGCCTCGCTGGGGGCGGCCTTCTTCTGGGCCTGGGGCGGGGGCGCGGCGCTGGCTGCGATCAGCGCGGCCTCCCGGGCGCGGTTTTCGGCGATCTGGCGGATGCGCTTCTCCTCGTCCCCGGCCACCTCCACCCGGACCCGGGCCTGGATGCCAAACAGGTCGTTCAGCTTGTCCGCCAGTATGGCGTCCACCTTACGGGCCTTCAGGAAGGTCGCGCCCTCCGCGCTGGACACCCGCACCGTCAACACGCCGTCCGCCAGCGTCCAGCCCTTGCCGCTCCAGTCGATGAAGGGCATGCAGCCGGGGCTTTCGTGGCGCACCAGCGACTTCATCAGCCCGCTGGCCACCGAGATGTCCTCCAGCACCCGCTCCCGCAGGGCCGGGTATTCCAGCTGCACCTTCACGCCCACGGCGGGGAAGGCGTTGGCGATGCGCCGGGAGGCACACTCAAACTGGGTGTCATTGAGGATGCGGTCGCAGCGCAGCCGCACCCGCATGGCGCCGGTCTTTTTCGATATGCTCACCCGGGACAGCTCCAGCATCTCCGCCAGCGCCGGGTCCTCCTGGGCGATCAGGTTTTTCCACAGTTCAGCCATATCCGCTCACTTTTCGTTGACGAGCTTGCCGGTCATGTGCTCCGGGATCAGCTCAAACACCAGCACGCCGGGGCCGGAGTGCCGGATCTCATGGTCGATGTAGCTTTCGTCAGATGTGAACTTGTAGCTCAGGCGACGGCTGATGTCCAGGGCCCTTTGATGGTCCTCCACGACGCGCAGCCGTCCGAACACGATCACGCTCTTGATGTTCAGCGCCCAGTCCCCGGGCTTGACGAAGCCCTGGTCGAACACGCAAAACGACGCCTTGTCGCAGCGGGCCATGGCGTCGTTGCGGTGGCCCTTCCTGCCGCTGTGAAAGTACAGGTGTCCGTCGTCCGGGTTATAATAATGATTGACGGGCGTACCGTAGGGATAGCCGTCGTCCCCGAGGACCGACAGCACACCTCGCTTTTCGTTGGTCAGGATTTCGACGCACTCGGCGTCGGTGAGCTGCTGCTTTTTCCGGGTAAGTTCGCGAAACATGGTTTTGACTCCTTTGCAAATACTGATTTGTCGGGGAGACGAGGGAACAGGGAACAGGGAACAGGGAACAGGAATGGCGGCTGCCGCGAACATTTCGATATTGTACGAGTTGTAGCGGCCCTAAAGGACTAACTTCGTGTCGCCCTAAAGGACTAACTTCGT
>JAFWEL010000069.1 GCA_017512905.1 Clostridia bacterium | reverse complement strand
GAATTATCCGCTTCATGTCGCTCACCTCATCGCTTATATTCGACGTTACCTCACCGAAATCCTTTTGGTTCTATCTGACTAACTGCATATTCCCTCGCTCTTTTTCGAGGTTTATGCTTTTGGAAACACACTCTAATCCCTCTTCCCGCCAAATCAGAATTTATCGACAATCTCCCCCGTCGCCTTGTAAATGCTGTTCTCCGGCACGACGCCCCGGACGCAGGAGGTGGGGTAGATGTTGCTGTGCCGGCCCACGACGGTGCCAGGGTTCAGCACGGCATTGCAGCCGCATTCCACATAATCGCCCAGCATCGCACCGAACTTCTTGATGCCGGTCCCGATGCCGCCCTCGGGGGCGTGGACGACCACCAGCTGCTTGTCGCTGCGCACATTGCTGGTGATCGAGCCCGCGCCCATGTGGGAACAATAACCCAGTATGGAATCGCCCACGTAGTTGTAGTGGGGCGTCTGCACGTGGTCAAACAGGATCACGTTCTTCAGCTCACAGCTGTTCCCCACCACGCAGTCCGCGCCCACCAGTGCCGAGCCGCGTATGAAGGCGCAGTGCCGCACCTCGGTGTTCGGCCCGATGACGCAGGGCGCGCCAAGATATGCCGACGGGAACACCTCCGCCGTCTTATGCACCCATACGTGCTCCGAAACCTCCTCGTAATCCGCCCCCAGCGTCGGCCCCAGGGCCAGTATGAAGTCCTTGATCCCCTTCAGCGCCTCCCAGGGATATTTGAACTGGGAGAGATAGTCCTTCGCGAGGGTATGGTTCAGATCGTAAAGATCGTTTATCGTATACATAAATACCTCCGTTAGAGTCAATTGAGAGTTCAGAGTTTAGACAATAGCCGTCGCCATCCTTCTCTGAACTCTTAACTCTGAACTCTATTCAACCGTGACACTCTTGGCCAGGTTCCTCGGCTTATCCACATCCAGCCCCCTGGCCACGCTGGTATAGTAACCCAGCAGCTGCAGGGGCACCACGGCCAGGCTGCCCATGAAGTGAGCGTCGGCCCTGGGCACGTAGACGGTGAAATCGGCGGTGTCTTCAGCGCTGTAGTGGCCGTAGCTGGTCAGCGCCATCAGGTAGGCCCCCCGGGCCTTGCACTCCACCATGTTGCTGACGGTCTTTTCAAACAGGTCGTCCTGGGTCAGCACGCCGATGACCAGCGTGTTGTCCTCCACCAGGCTGATGGTGCCGTGCTTCAGCTCGCCGGCGGCATAGGCCTCGGAGTGGATATAGCTGATCTCCTTCATCTTCAGGCTGCCCTCGAGGCTGATGGCGTAGTCCAGGCCCCGGCCGATGAAGAATATGTCGTGGGCGCTGGCGAATTTCGCCGCGAACCACTGTATGCGCTCCTTGTCCTCCAGCACCCGGGCGATCTTGTCCGGCAGGGCCAGCAGCTCCCGCACGTAGCGCTCGCAGGCCGCGTCGTCCAGTGCGCCCTTCGCCCGGCCCAGGGCCACGGCCAGCACGTCCATCGCCGCCAGCTGGGCGGCGTAGGCCTTCGTGGTGGCCACGGCGATCTCCGGCCCTGCCAGCGTGTACAGCACGTTGTCCGCCTCCCGGGCGATGGTGGAGCCCACCACGTTCACCACGGCCAGCGTCTTCGCGCCGCACTGCTTCGCCTGCCGCAGGGCGGCCAGGCTGTCCGCCGTCTCGCCGGATTGGGAGATCACGATCACCAGCGCGCCTTCCGGCAGCAGCAGCCGGCGATAGCGGAACTCAGAGGCCAGCTCCACCCGCACGGGCACCCCGGCCAGATCCTCGATCACATACTGAGCCGCCATGCCCACATGCCAGGCCGAGCCGCAGGCCACGACCTGTACCTGGGAAACGCCCGCGAGAAGCTCGTCCGTCAAGCCCGCGGCGCTCAGATCGATGCTGCCTTCATGGATCACGCTGTTCAGCGTGTCCCGCACGGCGGCGGGCTCCTCGTGGATCTCCTTGATCATGAAGTGCTCGAAGCCGCCCTTTTCCGCCGCCTCGGCGTCCCAGGTGATCTCGGTCAGCGGCCTCTGCACGGTATCGCCGTTCAGGTCGAAGAAGGTGACCTCGCCGGGGCAGAGCCGCGCCACCTCCAGGTTGCCGATGTAATACACGCTGCGGGTGTGCTTGAGTATCGCCGGCACATCGGAGGCCAGGAAGGTCTCCCCCTCGCCCATGCCGATGATCATCGGGGAATCCTTTCGGGCGGCGTAGATCTCGCCGGGGTAGTCCTTAAACATCAGCGCCAGGGCATAGCTGCCCCGCACGCGCACCATCATGCGGTTGATGGCGTCCACCGGGCCGATCCTGTACTTATTATAATAGTAATCCACCAGCTTCACCGCCACCTCGGTGTCGGTGTCGCTGTAGAACTGGTAGCCGTTCTTCAGCAGCTTGTCCTTCAGCTCGGCGAAGTTCTCGATGATGCCGTTGTGCACGCCCACCACCGCCGACTCCACCGGCCCGGAGCCGCTGCCCCTGCAGATGCCGCTGACGTGGGGATGGGCGTTGGCCTGGCTGGGCTCGCCGTGGGTGGCCCAACGGGTGTGGCCGATGCCGCAGGTCCCCGGCAGCGACCGGCCGTTGTCGGTCTTGACCGCCAGGTTGCGCAGCTTGCCCCGGGCCTTCACCACCTCGGCCAGCTTTTCGCCGTCCCGCACCGCCAGCCCCGCGGAGTCATAACCCCGGTATTCCAGCTTCGACAGTCCCTCCAGCAGAAGCGGCGCGGCGGATTGATTGCCCGTATAGCCTACGATTCCACACATGGTGCAAGACCTCCCCAGCACAATTTCCGAAGGGCAGGCCCACTGCCCCCATTATCATATGCCAGCATTTTACCACTTGCGCCCGGACAAGACAAGCAATTGTCCCCTTTTTTTCGTCATTTTTAACGCTGCGTCAATGGGATGCTGGAGCACAATCGCAGGTAAAGCAAGACTGTCTATATATGAATATCGATGCATAAAACAGCTGTAGGGGCGCCGTTGCGGTGCCCGCCCGGGTACAGAATGTGTCATTGGACCCGGCGGGCGGCGCAACGCCGCCCCTACAATTGCATATCCTTCGTATGTTTATGGTTTGAGACAGCCCCCATTTATAAAAGTGCTTTAATGCACAACCACCTTATACGGCTTCTTGCATTCCGTCTCCACGGTGGTCTGTCCGTCCTTTGTCCTGACGGTGTAGGTGGCTGCCACGTCGCCCTTCAAATCGGGCGCCTTCACCACGATCTCACCGTCCTCGGGCTTGAACACGTGCAGCTCCAGGCCGTCGGTGTAGTCGTAATCGGGCCGCTCCTCGCAGGCGCCCATGGGAATGACGCTGTTCGGCCGCGCCATCAGCGGCAGGGACAGGTAATCGTGGGTCTCCCTGCGCCAGGTATCGCCGGTGGCAGTCTCGTCCGACAGGATGTTCGTCCATTCTCCGGCGGGCAGGTAGTAGTCCACATGGCCGTCGGCATGCATCACCGGGGCCACCAGCAGGTTCGCGCCCAGCATATACTGGGTATCGCAGGTCTCGCAGGCAATGCTATCCGGGAATTCCAGCAGCATGGGCCGCAGCACCGGTACGCCATGGGCGTGGGCCTCCACCGCCGCGCCGTATAGGTAGGGCATAAGCCGGTTTTTCAGCCGTGCGAACTTCTTCACCACCACGTTGGCCTCGTCGTCAAACAGCCACGGCACCCGATAGCTGGTGGAGCCGTGCAGCCGGCTGTGGCTGGACAGCAGGCCGAAGGCGGCCCAGCGCTTGTAAACATCCGGGGTGGCCGTCTGCTCGAAGCCGGCGATGTCGTGACTCCAGAAGGCGAAGCCGGAATGGGCGATGGACAGGCCGCTGCGAAGGGTCTCGGCCATGCTCATGAAGCTCGCGCTGCTGTCGCCGTTCCAGTGCACAGGGAACTGCTGGCCGCCCACGGTGGCGCTGCGGGCAAACAACACCGCCTCGCCCCTGCCCCGGGCCTCCTCGATGCACTCGAACACCATCTTATTATAGAGGTAGGTGTAGTAGTTGTGCATCCGCAGCGGGTCGCTGCCGTCGTGGTATTTGACGCCCCTCACCGGAATGCGCTCCCCGAAGTCGGTCTTGAAGGCGTCCACGCCCATATCCATCAGCGCCCGAAGCTTGCCGCAGTACCACTCCCGGGCCTCGGGATTGGTCACATCCAGGATCGCCAGTCCGGGCTGCCACAGGTCGGTCTGCCAGACATCGCCGTTCTCCTTCAGGATGAAATAGCCCTTCTCCGCGCCCTCGTCGAACATACTGCTCTCCTGGGCGATGTAGGAATTGATCCAGCAGCAGATGTGCAGCTCCCGGGCCTTCAGCTTCTTCAACAGCCCCTCGGGGTCGGGAAACACGTCGGGGTCCCAGGTCAGGTCGGTCAGGTGATTGTCCTTCATCCAGAAGCAATCGAAGTGAAACACGCTCATGGGGATGTCCCGCTGGGCCATGCCGTCGATGAAGGAGGTGACGGTCGCCTCGTCATAGCTGGTGGTAAAGGACGTGGACAGCCACAGCCCGAAGCTCCAGGCCGGGGGCAGGGCGGGCCTGCCGGTGAGAGCGGTGTACCGGTCCAGGATGCCCTTGGGGTCGCCGCCGTAGATCAAATCATAAGTCATGCTCTGGCCCTGCTGGCTGAACTGCACCCGCTCCACCTTCTCGCTGGCCACCTCGAAGCTGACGTCGCTGCTGCTCTCCACCAGTACGCCGTAGCCCCGGTTGGTCATGTAGAAGGGCACGTTCTTGTAGGCCAGCTCGCTGGCGGTGCCGCCGTCGCCGTTCCAGATGTCCACCACCTGGCCGTTCTTCACATAGGCGGTAAAGCGCTCGCCCAGGCCGTACACCCGCTCCCCCACGTCCAGGTTCAGCGATTCGATCATGTAGTCCCTGCCGTTCTCCCTGCAGTAGGCGTGGGCCATGGCGTGGTATTCCGACTCGGTCAGCTTGTGGCCGTCGCCGGTATAGGTCACCCGCCAGCCCCGCTTCGCCTTGCTGACGGTGGCCTTCGCCCGACCGCTCTGGAAGGTGTACTCGGTTTCCGTCTCGGTGATCACCGGCTTGACCGGGTTTTCGCACAGCTCGAAGTGGGGGCCGCGGTCCACCACGCCCCGCCAGTGCTCCACCTTCACGCGAATCACGTCCGCCATGGGCGCGGTGAAGGTGACAGTCAGCGCCGGATGGTTCATCGTGCCGCCCCGGCCCTCCGCCGGCACCGTGGGGCAGACGATGCGCAGGGCATCGTCGGTGATGGTGGCGCTGTAGCTCTGTACGGCAAAGTGCAGATCGTACTCCGGTCGGGTCATCCAATAACCGTTGGTGAATTTCATGGGCGTTCCTCCGTGTTTTGAATTAGATTTATTCTGATTTGTCGCGGGCTTACGCCCGCTTGAAGGGGGACAAGTCCCCCTTCAATACATCCTCCTCAGATTTGCCTGAAATCGTCCTAAAGGACTAGCTTCGCGTCGCAAGCGATTTCCGGGCGGCAAATCTGAAAGGAAACGATTTTTGCTCTGGTCGGCAGGCTCCCTGCCGCCCTGAAG
>JAFWEL010000068.1 GCA_017512905.1 Clostridia bacterium | reverse complement strand
ATCCGCTTCATGTCGCTCACCTCATCGCTTATATTCGACGTTACCTCACCGAAATCCTTTTGGTTCTATCTGACTAACTGCATATTCCCTCGCTCTTTTTCGAGGTTTATGCTTTTGGAAACACACTCTAGCTTCGCGTCGAAAATCCTTGCGGATTTCTTTTGACTAAAGGACCGGGAAACGTTGAAATCTCTGCCATTCCAATGAATCAAACAAATCCCGTGGCCGAAGGCCTAGCGAAGCGTTAAGGGATTTGCACCACCACGAAATATTAACCACTAAATACTCAAATTCTCCCCCTTCAGCCCGATATGCGCGCCGTCCTTTGCCTCGGCGGAATCGGGGTGGGCGAGGAGCCATTTGTTTCGGGCGGTCATCCACCTGTCCTCCTCGCTGACGGGGGTGAAGTCAGGCTTTTGCGTGTTGGTGCCCTTGGGCAGCACGATGGCCACGCGGAAGCCGTCATTGGCGTCGGTGTGGCAGGGGGCGTAGTGCAGCGATGTGCCAAACACCTCCACCGGTACGCCGGCGGGTACGCGGAAGGCCTTCACCAGGGCGGTGTCCACCACGCCGTCGACGATCTGGTCCTGTTTGGCCAGCAGCAGCACAAAGTCGTGGGTGCCGATGTTGACCTCGCTGTCCCTGTGGTATTCCAGGCAATTCAGCTTCGTGTTGTGGCCCCAGCACAGGCCCAGCTGGATGGGCATGCCGCCATAGGCGCGATCCCGAAGGATGGGGTAGATGGCGCAGGCTTCAAGGCTGTCGATGCCGGGCTCGTAGTTCACGCCCTCGGGCAATTCGATCTTCATCATGGCCGCGCACAGCTCGGCGGTGTCATAGCCCTCCAGCACCTGGCCGTAGGGCTTGAATTCGGGATCGTGGACGGAATAGATTTTCATGGGAAAGACCTCCTGTCGTTTTATTTGGCTGTTAACAGGATACTATGATCGCCCGGAAATGTCAAGGGCCGGTGATGGCCATGAGCCGAACGGTTATATTGGACAAATGCGGTATTATGCTGTATAATGATCCGGAAAACAACACCGGTTGTCCAAACGGCGCTGATGGGCTGAACCAAAGCTGAACCCCACGCGGAGGTAGAGATGAATAAATCGAACGAAAGGCCACTGTGGATCAAGGAGCTGTTCGCGCTGGCGCTGGCTCTGGTCCTGCTGGCGCCGATCTGCTTTTTTCTGACCTCGGAGGGCATCAAATATGCCCAGCGCCGGGATGAGGAGCACCTGTCGATCCGGACGAAGATGTTCCAGGATATCGCCGGCAACGAGAGCCGGGTCATTGCCTCCGCGGAGGAATGGTATGACCGCAACCTGTCGGCGAACATCCGGTTGATGACGGATTCCCTGAAGGCCTTTGTCGTGGAAGGGGACTATGCTGGCCCGAAGCTGTTTGACGATGGCTTCGTACTGACATTTGAGGGCGAGCGCCCGGTTTTTCCGGCGGGCATGCCGGAAGTGGATGCTCAGATCAGCCGGAAGCTGGCGGAGCAGAGCGTGGCCTCCGGCGCGATGCGCACGGGACGCCTGACGAAACAAGCCCGAGCGGACAGACCGCCGTCGCCGCTGGACGTGACCGACGGACAAAGGGTATCCGGGCCGGTGTCCTGCTTACTTTCCTTTGGCCAGATCGCCGACGGCCTGTACTATGTGGGTATAACCGACGAGGCGGAGTACCGCGACTACATGGCGCGCTATGAAAGCATCGATTATGACGCGCTGGAGAAGGCCAACCGGATTTTCAAGGGCAATACCATGCTGGTGAGCGATCAGGACGGCCATCTGCAGTTGCTGAGCGCCTATGGCGACATTGAGAAATACCGGAGCCTTTCCGAGATGGGGATCAGCGAGGAACAGCTTCGCCAGGAGCAGGATGTGCTGAAGATCAACGGCGTCTCCTACAGCTGCGTCTATTCCCACCTCGAATCCGATGGGCCGGAGACGGCAAACGTGACGATGATCCAGATGCTGCCCATCGTCACCATGGGTATGCGGAGCATGAACCGGGCGCTGGCGATCTGCCATACCATGGCGCTGAGCTTTGTCACCATGCTGGTCTACATGTTTGCCGTCAGGCGGTGCGTCAGGGAGACGGTGCTGACCGTGGGCCAGGCGAGGCGCTACAGCCCCCGCAAGCTGCGCGTCAGGATGATATGCGCCGCCGTGACCGGCGCGTTCGCGGTGTTCGTGGTGGCGTCGATCCTACAGGGCATCGGTCAGATCTACGTGGAGGCCAAGTATGGCCAGGACACCCTGGACACGGTCGTCCGGCAGATGGAGCTGTCGACCTCGGCGGTGGACGTCGGGGACGACCGTCGGCAGGAGGAATGGTATGTGTACCATGGCCGGCACATGGCTTCGCTGCTGAAGGCCCACGACGGCTTTGCCACGAAGGAAAGGCTGCAAAGCTGGTGCGACATCCTGAATATCGATTTCATCATGCTGTTTGACGCCGAGGGCAACGAGACCCTCTGCAACCGGGATTATTCCGGCTTTACCCTGAACAAGGGCCTGGGCAGCGATTCGTCCGACTTCCGCCGGCTGCTGCTGGGCATCCCCAGCATCATCCACGAGGCCTCGACGGACACGACGATGGGACTCGAGCGCCAGATGATCGGCGTCACCCTGCCGCTGGCGAATGGGGCCCATGGCGCGTTGATCATGGCGCTGCTGCCCGGGCAGATCCGGGACATCGGCGGCACGACGGACATCAACGGGCAGCTGGCGGCCATGACCACGGAAGGCGCGAAGTGCTTTGTCGTGGATGAGAGCCGCAACGAGGTCGTCTACACCAGCGACCAAGGGCTTGACGGCGCGAAGATCCTCGAAAGGGGCTTATCCGAAAAGAGCCTCCGGGACGGCTACATGGACTTTGGCACGCTGGACGACGAGAGCAGCTTTATCCTCACCGGGCGAAGCGGGAACAACATCTTCTATTATACGGTCAAATGCGAAGCGCTGTTCCGATCCGTGATGAAATTCGGCGGTATGGCTGCGGCGCTCTATCTGCTGGAGGCTGCCGCCCTGCTGCTGCTGGCCTTCCGGGGATATACCCAGCAGCGCTATGAGCGGGTCGCGGCCGTGGCGGATGCAGAAGACGGCACGCCATACCGTTGGGACAGCGAGGCGCTGGAGGCGGAGGATGACGACGAGCAGTCCAGGACCGTGAGGGCACTGACATACAAAATCAGCCAGTCCGCGGAGCAGCGCCTGAAGGACAGGGCCAGGGACGGCAGGACGAGGGAACTGCTGCAAAGGCTGGGAAAGCGGGCCAGATGGGACGAAAAGGAGCCCGATAAGAAGGCCGGCATGGTGTTCCATGTGGGGCTGATCCTGCTGCTGATCGCCTGGGGAAACCTGATCGTCAGGACCGACCTGACCAGCAAGGGCTACGGGAGCATGGCCAGCTTCCTGTTCTATGGGGATTGGGTCAAGGGCGTCAATCTGTTCTCCGTCTGCAGCGTCCTGTTGCTCGTCGGCCTGGCCTATCTGATCAATGTCATCAGCAGCCTGGTATTCAAGCTCCTTTCCACCTTCCTGCTGGGCAAGGGCAAGACGGTCTGCAAGCTGGCCCTCAGCGCCATCAAGTATCTCTCGCTGTTCGTGACCGTTTACTTTTCGCTGCTGTACCTCGGCTTCCCCATCGGCACGGTCGTGGGCTCCATCGGTATCGTATCGCTGGCGCTGTCCCTTGGCGCCCGGGATATGGCCGCGGACGTGCTCGCGGGGCTGTCGATCGTGTTTGAAAAGAGCTTCGAGGTGGGGGATATCGTGCAGATCGGCAGCGCGAAGGGCACGGTCCAGGAGATCGGCGTGCGCTCGACCAAGCTGCTGACGATGGACAACAATGTCATGACCATCAGCAATCATTCCATTGATTCCATCGTCAACCTGACGCGCAAGCTCTCCTGGTGCACCCTTGAGGTCAAGGTGCCCGTCGACGCGCCCCTTGGGGAGATTGAAGCGATGCTGAACCGCGAACTGCCGGAGATCGGGCATCGGTGCGGCATGATCGTGGGCGAATTGCGCTATTGCGGCGTCCAGAGCTTTGGCAGCGGAAACAGCTATCGTGCCCCGGGGATCACGCTGCTCATCATGGCGCCGTGTAACGAAAAGGATCTGTACGACGTCAATCTTTTCGTCAACCGTGAGGTGCTCCTGTTGTTCGGGCGGGAGGGGATCAAAGTCATATGACAAAGTCCACCCTCCGGCCATGAGCCGGAGGGTGGATGCCTGGACGGGGCGTGCCTTCAGATCAGGCCCAGCTTTTCAAAGGCCCAGGCCAGGCCGTCAGCCTCCACGGCGGGGCAGACGAAGGTGCTGAGCTCCTTGAGCGTGGGACTGCCATTGTCCATGCAGACGGAGGTGCCCACGGTCTGAATCATCTCCAGGTCGTTCATGCTGTCACCGAAGCCCAGCGTACCGGCGAGCTCAAACCCAAAGGCTTCCGCGATGATGCGCACACCCTTGCCCTTGTCGAAGGCGCGGTTGATGATCTCGCCGTTGAGGCAGTGGTGGGAGGCGTCATCCTGGATCACGAAGTGATAGTCCCTCTCCAACGCTGCACGGGCCGGCTCAAGCTGTCCGGCGTCGGTGCACATGAACACCACCTTGTATATGGGGCGGCCGTCGTATTCGGCCATCGGACGGATGTTCAGTTGCTCCGCCAGGGCCCTGCGCCAGCGCACCAGTTCGCTGTTCCCCTCCCCGGCACGGGTCAGGAAATCCCCCAGATCCTCGTCACCATAGGTGGCGTCCAACGCTTCGATGGTGCGGAAAACACCGCCCTGCTTCAGGAGTCTGAGGGCCGTATCCCGGTCTGTGGCGGGCATCGGATGGTCGTACAGCACCCGGTCCTGCGCAAACACCCGGCCTCCGGCACAGGCCACAGCGCCGTCGAAGCCATAAGCCAGCACCGGCGCCAGCATGTCCGGGTTGCGCCCCGTGCATAGAAAGACCATGTGGCCCTTCGCCTGTGCGGCGCGAACGGCCGCAAGGGCGCTCCGAGGGGGACGGTTGCTGCCTGCCGGGGTCAGCGTACCGTCGATGTCGAGAAAAATGCACTTCCTGTCCATGGCAATACCTCCGTAAACGCGCATCTCCGCGTTTACCTTTAAAACCGATAATCCTGGTGTGCCCACATCGTGTGGGGCTCATCTGAAAACAAATCGCTAATTCGTTCTATGTGGGCAAATCGTTTATATCTGTTTATAAGCGGTTCACAGCTGGTTCATATTTGGGTGGTAATATAATCCCATCAGCAAGGAGCTGTTTACATAATAAAATAACTTACTCCCTCCTCCATATCCCCGGTCGGAACGCGAGTCCGGCCGGGGATTCTTATTGGACGTATGGGATAAGCCTATGCGGACACCACTCTGTTCAGCAGTCCCTGCTGGTTGGCCTCTTCTGCGGTGAATACACGGGATTTTCGGATTTTCAATTCACCCAGAGGTGTGCGAAGGATGCAGCTGGAGCCGTCGTAGGCGACAAAGGTTGCTTCCTGCACCAGGGGACCCGAGGTATAATAGACGGTTTGATTGGGTGTGAGCATGGTCGGTTGTCTCCTTCTGAATTGTGATGAGCTTGTGACGAAGCTTGTCACAGCAATGTCTATTTTAGCATGGCCGGGAGGATGAGTCAAGGCCTTTTTAATCTGAGCGAAGCAGCCTGAGCGAAGCAAATGAAATGCTTTATGGAGCACTTACAAAGACCATCAGCGGAAGGCGGATGTCCGCTGGATTAATGAAAATCCGTCTGGATTCCGTCCAAATGTTTATCCTACTGCATAAATCCATACCGGGATTGTTTATCCCGATCGACGGGCGTGAGCGTCAATGCATGGCCGGTTTCGTCTATTTATCACTTTTATTCATGTAAATTAACCCGTTTCCCATTGACGGGTACAGGGTATACCATTATAATTACGCAAGTAAAGAATCTGTTCAGTCGTATGCAAATTCTGATTTATCGAGCTCTGCTCGATAAATCAGAATTTACCCAACTGAATAGATAAAATGGATATTCAAGCGCTCTGTCGGGAATCGATCGGAAGGGACGTGAGGCGCAGGGTTACCTGTGCGATTCGAGCCCATCCATGTCCTGCCGTTACCCCTCGCAGAGAGGCGTGGCCGGGCTGAAGCTTCCCCGATCAATCTGTCATTCTCTGCCGCTTCCCGGTAGCGGACATGCCGGCCTGTGCCGGGTGAGCACGATGTTTATCCGCTCTTGGATCGAAGGCAATTTCCCCTGTTCGGGCGGTATGCCCGCGTGGATATGACAAAGGAGGTGGGGAAAGATCCCTGCGACCCTGGCGTGAATGCGCGCCGCACCAATAAGAGTTTTCAGTAAAAAAGGAGAACTAATTATGAGCATTTTGAGCATTATCCTGGGCGTCCTTATGATCGTTGGCGGCGTTTGCTGCATGTTATTTCCATTACCCACCTTCCTGTCTGCCGGTTACATGATCGCCATCATGATGTTCATCTACGGCGTATTTGGCATCGTGCGCTTTGTCCGCAAGGAGAGCGGCGTGCTTGAGCTGATCTCCAGCATCCTGGCCATTGTCGTGGGCGTGATTGCCATCGTCAATCCCCGTGGAGCCCTCGCAATCGATGGACTCGTTCTAAAGATGGTTTCCGCGTGGCTTGTGGTCAAGGGCTTCATCAACATCATCGTTTTCATCCGGGAGCGTAATGAGATCAAAGGCTGGGGTTGGGGCGTCGCTGCGGGCGTGCTGAGCATCATCGCCGGTGTCCTGTGCTTCATTCATCCCATTATCACCGCGTTGTCGGTGGGCATCATGATGGGCCTGTTCTTTGTGGAGAACGGTATCGACATGATCGTTTTCGGCGCTGCGCTGAACACCCTTGATCGCTGATCCGGCGAGGCGGGTCTTTGCCCGCCGGCCCAATCAGAACAGTCGAATCGCCCGACCGAAGCGTCGGGCGTTTTTTCATAGGCATGCGAATAACATCCTGACATTTGAGATTGAACAGGGAGCGAGCACAATGACGGGTATCAAACGCATCACCGCTGCATGGCTGACGATCCTCATGCTTTGCCTGTGTGTGGCCGTGGGGATGTCTGCCCGGTCAGAGAGCATTGAAGGCCTGACCGTGTATTCGGCCCTCGATGAAATATCGAGGCATGGCAATGTCTATCTGGTGACGGACCACAGAATCCAGCTGTCGGACCTTGAACGGGTGGGAATCGAGCCCGGCGACACCGTGAGAGTATCCTTCCTCGACCGGGCGTTGGATATGCCGGTGGGCTATAATTTCAGCGAGGCCGCGTCGGGGACCGTGCTGCTGCGGATCAAGGACGACGCAGTGGAGCTCGCCATCAATATGGGCGAATTTGCCTCGGACTATATCGCCGACAAGTCGATTGCCGACGATGGCTCGGTGACGTGGCGCTACAAGGACGGCATAGAGGGCCCCGTCGCCTTCCGGATAGAGCTCATCCAGAAGGGGGAAGCCCACGAAGGTGGCGCGATCCAGCTGACCTACACGGATGAGCGCGCCGATTACCCGAACCTCAGCGACGCCGCTTTCGCGAATTTCAGGATGGTTGCCACTACCGGCATGGGGGAGGGTACCCTCTACAGGACCTCCTCTCCGATTGATCCGACCCATCAGCGCAACCGCTATGCGGACAAAGCGCTGAAGATGGCCGGCGTCAAAACCGTCCTGAACCTCGGGGACAGCCGGGAGGCCGCCGAGCGCTATGAGGGATATGGCGACAGCTATACCGCCACGACGGACGCCATCGCACTGGGCATGAATATGTCCTTTGAGTCCGAAGAATTCAGGGGTAAGCTGGCCGAAGGTCTGCGCTTCCTCGCGTCCCATGAAGGGCCCTATGCCGTGCACTGCCAGGAGGGCAAGGATCGCACGGGCGTGGTGGCGGCACTGCTGGAATGCTTTACTGGGGCGACCTTCGAGGAAGTCAAGCGGGATTATATGGAGACCTTCTACAATTACTACGGCGTGGCTCCCGGCGCGGCGGAATATGATGGGATCGCTGAGAACAACATCGTCGTGACCCTTCGGAAGCTGTTCGGAACGGATGATCCGGGCAGCGCCGACCTGGCCCGGGCGGCGGAGGATTACTTCCGCAAAATCGGCCTGGATGATGATGATATTGAAAAACTGCGCACAAACCTCGAAAAATCATACCTCGCCGGGAAAAACAAGTACGCCAATATGGAAAACTGGGCCTACTACAGCGCCGGCGCGGACAGGAGCGCGGACATCTTCATCGTCGCCCCGACCGTGGACATGGACGACGAGTACAACATGCCCATCGACGACAAAAACCGCTTCAAGCTCACGCGGGCGCTGAACATGCAGAAGGGCATTTATGAAGACAGCCTCAGGATGTTCGCGCCGTATTATGCCCAGATAACCTTCAAGGCTTTTGAGATGACAAACGCGGAGCGCGAGCCGTATTTGCGGATTGCCTACAGCGATGTCTCTGAAGCGTTCCGGTATTACCTGGAGCACGAAAACCAGGGCAGGCCCATCGTGCTGTTTGGCTATTCCCAGGGTGGGGTCTACATTTATCGCCTGCTGAAGGAATATTTCGGAGATGAGGACCTGTACGACCGGCTCGTCGCGGCGTACGCCATCGGCTGTGGCTGCACCTGGGAGGAAGCGGAGAAGTATCCGCAGATTGTGCCCGCCGCAGGGGAGGACGACATCGGCTGCGTGATCAGCTATGATGCCGAGACCCCAGCGGTGGAGGATACCCTCATCACGCCGCGGGATGAGCAGCACTTCGCCATCAATCCGCTGAACTGGAGGACGGATGATACGCCCGCCGACAGGACGCAGAACAAGGGCGCGGTGTTCGTGTCGAACCAGCTGGTGGCGACGGAAGCGGCTCAGCTTTGCGGCGCGTATCTCGACCTGACGAGGGGCGCGCTGAAGGTGACGGATATTGATCCGGCAGCGTATCCCCTCCGCCCGGACTGCCTGCCGGAGGGTTCCCTCCACCTCTATGATCTCTATTTCTTCTGGAACAACCTCCGGGAAAACATCAATGTGAGAATGAAGGCGTATCAGCAGAGAAGCCGATAATCGGATAAGGGCGCAAAGCCCTGTGATCTGTCATGAGAGGCGCGGCGTGAGGCGGGACTGATTCTGCTTACGGGCAGCAACCTTCAGTCCACGCGGGAGGATGCCCTCAGTCTGATCTGACAGCGAGCTCCCCCGAGGCATGGCTACGCACACCTCTGGGAGGAAGTACAGGACAGAAAGATACTTCGGTCAAAGGCTTGCAGCTGAATGCCGGCTAAACGCCGATGAACATCTCTCCGTCGCGGACGATCGAAGTGATCGTCGTGTTGAAGGCCCTGTTGAGGATTTCCGGGCGAAGCGCGTCCAGGGGAAGACCGGAGGCCTCGATGCTTCCGGCCTTCATGACGTATATGAAGTCGCAGTACCGCGCCGCCAGGTTCAATTCGTGCAGCGTCATGATGACCATGCCGTCGAAGGCGCGCAGCGCTTCCATCAACTCCAGCCGATAGCGGATGTCCAGGTGATTGGTGGGCTCGTCCAGTATGATGACCTCCGGCTGCTGGACGAGGCAGCGGGCGATCATCACCCGTTGCCGCTCGCCGCCGCTGAGGGTGTGGATGCGCCGATTCCGCAAATCCCAGAGCCGGGTTTGCCGCAGCACCTGTTCGGTGACGGCCTCGTCCGCCTGGTTGTAGGGCATCATCACCCGCTTGTAGGGGTAGCGGCCGGATTGGACGACCTCTGCGACCCGCAGGTCCGCCTCGGGATAGGATTGCATCATCACCGCCACCCGGCGGGCGTAGTCCCTGGGGGCGTAGCTTTCCAATGGCTGCCCGTCCACCCGGATGTGTCCGTGGGCCGGGTACTGTCGGTAGATGTGCCGCAGCAGCGTGGTCTTGCCGCAGCCGTTGGGGCCGATGACGCCGTAGACGCGACGGCCCTCGAAGACCGCGCTGACGCCGTCCAGAATGGGCTTATTGCCCGCGCAAAAGCGGAGCCCGTTCACCTCAATGCGCATGGTATACCCTCCGTATCATCAGTATGAACAGGGGCGCGCCGATGAAGGCGGTCATCACGCCGATGGGCATCTCCTGGGGAGAAAAGGCCGTGCGGGCCACGGCGTCCGCCAGGGTCAGGAAGCAGCCGCCCGCCAGCGCGGAGGACAGCACTAAGTAGCGGTGGGAGGTGTCCACGGTTCGGCGCATGATATGGGGGATGATGAGCCCCACAAAGCCCACCAGCCCGGATACCGCCACCACCACCGACACGGCGAAGGCCGAGATCAGGATCAGCGCCAGCTGCATCGCCCGGACGTTCATGCCCGATTGCGCGGCCACGTCCTGTCCCAGCAGCAGCAGATCCAGCTCCTTCTCCAGGCACCGGCACAGGACCAGCAGTGCGACCAGCGCGATCAGGGCGATCCTCACGTCGCCCCAGTTGCTGCCGGAGAAGGAGCCTGTCAGCCAGTATTGGGCGGAACGGGCCTGGGCCTCATTCCGGGAGCAGTATATGATGAACGTGGTCGCGGC
Organism: Clostridia bacterium; assembly: GCA_017512905.1. GTDB lineage: Bacteria > Bacillota > Clostridia > Christensenellales > Aristaeellaceae > UBA2862. The sequence continues at coordinate 16,499 of JAFWEL010000068.1, read as the reverse complement.
CTGGAAGAACGCCGACACACCCATGCCCGTCAGCACCAGGTGGATGGGGTTGGTGCTCCTGCCCTGCAGCGCCACCACCAGGGCGATGGCGACGAAGCTGCCCACGAAGGCGGAGAACACCACATGCCCCATGGGCAGGAAGGCGAACCAATGGAACACGATGGCGCCCGCCGCGCCGGCGCTGGCCCCGGAGGAAACGCCCAGCACGTAGGGCTCCGCCAGGGGATTGCCCGTGAGGGTCTGCATCAGTATGCCGACGACGCTCAGCACCGCCCCGGCCAGCACGGTCAGGCACACCCGGGGCAAGCGCACCTGTACGACGAGGTTGTACAGGTTTTTGTTTTCCGCCTCCCGGCCGGTGGTGAAGGCCCTCAGGCTGTCCAGCACCGCGCCGGAATCCAGGGAGACCGAACCCAGGAACAACGCCGAAAAGGCTGTTGCGCATAATAGCGCAAACAGCCCCAGGCATATCCATCGCTTGGTTGATTTGTTCATTTTGACAATTAGAGGTCCATCTGAGTGAATGGAAAAGATCCTTCGACTCCGCAGGCGCTTCGCTCAGGATGACAGGGAAGGTGTTGCAGTGTCATTCTGAGCGGAGGCGCAGCCGCAGTCGAAGAATCTTTTGGCTCATTCAGGTCTTAGGACCGGACCGGTCCTGTTTATGCCGCCGCTTCCAGCGTGACGCCGTGGATCTCCTCGGCCAGGCGCACCAGCGCGTCCACGCTACGCACACCGGGGGTGATCTCGCTCAGGCGCACCCGCACGAAGTTGCCGTTCTTCACGGCGTCCAGGTCGGCAAGCGCGGGGTTGGACTTCAGGTTCTCCACCTTGGCGTCAAAATCGTCGGTGTTGCGGATGGAGGTGGAGTAGTCGCAAATGATGATGTACTGGGGGTTCTCGGCCAGTACGGTCTCCCAGCCGGCGTAGTCCCAGGTCTTGTCCACGCCCTTGCCGGACAGGATGTTGTTCGCGCCGATGAGCTTCAGCAGGTTGGTGGTGTAGCCCTCGAAGGCGGTGTAGATCTGGTCGTCCTCGTCGGTGGAGTCGTAGATGAAGCAGGTGACCTCGTCCAGGCCCTCCAGCTTCGCCTGCACCTCTTCCAGCTTCGCCTTCTCGGCGGCCACATAGGCTTCTGCGGCCTCCTGGACGTCGAAGATCTTGCCGTACATCAGCAGGTCGTCGAACAGGGTGTCCAGGGTGGCGTCGGTGCGCAGCATGGATTCCGGTACGAAGATGGGCACGTTCTGGGCCACGATGTCCTCGGCGGGGATGGCGCGCTGGGTGAAGGGCACGCCCCAGCCGGTGGTGAAGTCGGGTTCGGCGGCCATGAACACCTCGTAGCTGGGCCACTTCTCGGCCAGAACGGGCACCTTGGCGTATTCGTCGGCCAGGGATTCGTAGATTTCCTCCTCCAGGAAGGCGGTGCCGGCCATCTTGTCGGCCAGGCCCAGGGCCAGCATCATCTCAGTGGTGGCCTGGGACATGGACACGGCCTTTGCCGGGGCGGCTTCGACAGAGAAATCGTAGTCGTTGCCGTTCAGGTTCTGGGACCAGGTGACGGGGTACTGGCCCTCCGCCATCGCGAAGGCGGACAGCGTCAGCAGGCAGACCAGCAGCAGGGAAACGAGTTTTTTCATGGGACACACTCCTTCTTCACCGGAAAGCGCGGTGATTGTAATGGAAAACTGCGCCTGTGGATCCAATGACAACAGGACGCGGCATCCGCGAATGTGTTCTGGCTCATGCGTCGTCGCTCGGCTTCGCCTTCCCAATCCGATGTGGACCAGTGACCGGCAGTGAACCTGCCCTGAAGCTTCGCTCGGCAAATACAGCAACGCCCTTGCGCGGGATTTGCACCCGACTTCCTGGCGCGGTCAAGCGCCATAATTCGCGTCCGCCATTCAGTTTTCAATGTGAGTATACAAAATATGGTAAGTTTTGTCTATCAAACCCGTGTAAACCTTTCAGATTATCCCACGACTGAATAAATACCATCAATCTAAAAATGCAACAAACTACGGGCATCTTTTCCGCCCTGCCGTTGTCTCGCTGCGATCAGCGATGCGGCGTCTCGACTCCCTCCGCTGGGCGATGCCGGAAAGGAAGATCCATTCCTCATCTGTATGTGCCCATAATTGAGGTTATCGTAACAATTTCAACCGGCATCTTGCCAAAGAGTGTTCAACACGCTATAATAGTAAGCATAAACTAACACGAGCTTCTTCAATCAGAGGTTGAAGCCTGCGATGGGTTTATGATCGAAACGGATTTATCAAAGGAGGCGGAGACCGTGGCCAGAAGGGATTCTGACAACCAGAAGCGGTCCATGAGCGCGATGTTCAGGGGCAGGGCGATATTCAAGCCCCTGAACACCGGCCGCATCGACGATCGCGTTGCCTGTGTACGGGAGTGGGTGGCGAACATATTCTTCTACACGAAAAACGGCACGACGATCATGATCGACGCGGGCTATAACTACGCGCGGCTTCGGGAGAAGATGGGCTGGCTGGACATCGACCCAGCGTCCATCCGGCACATTCTCATCACGCATCAGGACACCGACCATGTCGGCGCGCTGGAGCCGGACAGCGAACGGCTGTTTAAGGACGCCGTCGTGCATATCGGCGAGATTGAAAACCGCTACCTGACCGGTGAGAAGCGCAGGCGCGTAATCCATGGCCTGTACAAGCTGCCCATGGTGAAGATGGAAAACAAAAAGGTGCTGCTGAAGGACGGCGACGTGTTCACCATCGACGGCATAAAGGTTGAATGTCTGCTGGTCCCCGGCCACACCTGGGGCCACATGGTCTACCTGATCGATGACGAATACCTGTTCACCGGGGATACGATCTGGTTTGGCGTGGACGGCGGCTACAGCTTTATCAGCACGCTGGCCGAGGACAACAAGCTGTCCCTTCAATCCCTCGAAAAGCTGGAGGCGATTATCCGCGCCCGGAAGCGGCGGATCGCGGTGATCACCGGGCACACCGGATGGACGGACGACCTGAACTTTGTCTTCGCCCATAGGGCGGAAATCTGCAAGCCTTTTACGAAGCGCTATACCGATCCCGAGGCGCCCTACGACGGCTATGTGGAGGACGATGATACTGAAGCACGCGCGCGGTCCCAACGGTTGACAAAGAAAACAGCGCGGTAGTACCGGATAACAGTAAGCGGAATGGTCATATGGGTATGGTGCGAGCCAGGGGAAGGCGGCGACGGGGCGATCCCTATTCATTCGCCGTTCAATGGCGCTGAAGCTGTACTGACGCCATTGCCTGGAATGCACCAGACCCGTATGCCCATCCGTTGGCAAAAGCTCAGTCTCCACGCTGTGGAACCTCTCCGGCCTGCTTCGCGGTTCATCTCTTGAAGCGAGTCCTTGAAGGGAGCCTATGGGTGCAGATATGCGCTGATATGAAATATGAAATTCAGGAAAACCTATTGACATATCTCTGGAGTTAGTGTATTATAACGATATATTAGATAACGCTAACTTTCAGAGAGGTCATATTATGCTGGAACGCGCGATCATCGACCATGCTTCGCCTACACTGGCGCGGTTGAAGCTGGGCAACCTGTTTAACCATCCCATGGGTGAACACTTCTGCGAGGAGTTTGTCGAGCTGCGCGACCAGCTGCAGGCCCGGGGCGTGACAATGACGATCCTGAAGGTCGCCAAGGGCAAAGCGCTGATCTACATCTATAGAGCCAATGAATTGGAAAAGGCGCTCATGAACGAGGAGGTGCGGCAGCTGCTCCGGGCCTGTGGCTACGGCAGCTTCGACGCGAGCGGGGCGATTGAAACGCTGAAAGGGCGCCTGAACGATCTTGACGCCTTTCCTCACGAGATTGGCGTGTTCCTGGGTTATCCGATAGAGGATGTGCTGGGCTTTATTCAAAACGGCGGCAGGAACTGCCTGTCCTGCGGCTGCTGGAAGGTATATTCCAATGAATGCGCGGCGCTGGAGGCGTTTGCGCGGTTTGAAAAGTGCAAAGCGGTCTATCAGAGGCTGTTTGCGTCGGGTTGCCCGTTGACGCGCCTGACGGTGGCGGCCAAAACGGCTTGAAGAAACGATCTTTCCCCAAAAGGTTGCGGTCAGGCTGACGATATGCTATTATGGAACCGTGGAGAGGCGCTTGCCTTCCCCCGGTTCTTTTCTGTCGCGCAAAGGATTGAAGAAAAGCGCATGACACGGACAATTGTATCATTTGAACAGGAGTGAATCAACGATGAAGCGTATGATGATGATTTACAGCGCGCTGGCCGCCCTGATATGGATGACCGCAATCGGATATGCGACTGCGCCGGCGCCGGTCACCATTCCCGGCCGGACGGAGGACATGACGGAGCTGCTGTTGCCCCGATACCAATACGAACTGACTTCGGTGCAGCAGGTCGATGGACGCCAGGGGATTGCCTGGGAAGACGGCCAATATTGGGTCAGCGGGAGCACGTCCCTTTCCCGCTATGACGGCGACTGGAGTCTGATCGCGCTGAATGAATCCCCGTTCGACGATCTGGGTGAGGGCATCAACCACATCGGAGACATCGACGTCTACGACGGCGAGCTGTATGCCGGCGTGGAATACTTCGCCGATGGAAGCGCCCGGGACATTCGTATCGCGGTTTATGACGCCGGAACGCTGAAGCTCAAGCGCTGCTATGACTTCGACCCGTCCAGCGGACAGACCGAGGTTTCCGGAATCGCGGTCGATCCGGACCACCGGATCGTCTGGATGTGTTCCTGGGCAGACGGCGAAACCGGACGTTATCTCTATAAATATGCCCTGGACGATGGCAGCTATCTCGGGAAGGTCCATCTGCAAAGCCCGCCGCAGTGGATACAGGGCGTGGCCTACTACGACGGATTCCTGTATCTGACAGCGGATGACGGCACCGCGGATCTCGGGGAGCCCGATCACCTCTATCGCGGCAAAGCCGACCCCGAGGCGACCCGCATGACGGTCACCCTGGAACGGACCTTTGACGACGTGACGATGCAGGGTGAAATCGAAGGGCTTTCCTTCGATCGGGAAAACGGCTGCCTTCTGATCAGCTATAACCGCGGAGCCCAGGTTGTGCTCGGCATTCCGATGGGCTTCTATGACGGCTATGACGGGGAGATTCACGAGGTATTTGTCTTCTCCGCCCAAGAGCGCGAGTAAAGGGGAATGACAGGACAGACGCACCCTTTTTTGAATTGATATTTTTCTCCGTTTCTGTTATCATGAAATCGTGGAAGGGCTGCGCCTGCCACGGTTTCATTTTCACCATCGACAAAGGAGCCGACAATGCCATTTGAAATCGTCAGAAACATCAGGTCATCCTGAAATCCCAGAAGACCGCCAGGGAACAGCTGGAAACCTGCCCGGACGAGCGAACGGAGCTGAAGGCGGAGTACCAGTTCGCCTATGATGTGATCAGCGCATACGCGCCGAAGATGATGAACGACGATGAGATACGCGATTTCATCATGGCGAATTGTGCGGAGCTCCTTGCCACGAAGAACAAGGGACAGATCATGAAGGCAATCATGCCCGCCCTGAAGGGCAAGGCCGACGGCAAGGCGATTAACGGAATCGTGGCGGAGCTCTGCAGGTAGGGTCGCGTCCGGGGCATGGACGCAGCTTTATGTCCGGAGCGTATCGGGATAGGAGCGCGTGAAGGGCATGATTCCGTCGGGCGGGTACCGCGGATTCGGCCGGCTGTAAGGCGGCGCGGGGAAAGGGCAGTGGCTGGAGGCTGTGCGGGCATTCTCATCGGCGGGCTTTCGGCAGCTGTTTCTGATTTGCGATCGAAAAACAAATCAGGCACATGATGACCTGTATCACCGTGGAGCAGGGTGTGGCAAGTCCGATGTGAAACATGGATACAGGCACTTCCCGGCTCATCAGGAAGGCCACCGGAATGCGCACCAGGAAAGCGCCGATGATGCCCTGGAGCATCACAAAGCGCGTCATGCCGATGCCGTTGAAGAACCCGATAAAGCAGAACAGGAAGCAGGTCAGCAGACAGTCGATCGCGTAGGCTTTCAAATAATCGGCTCCGGCCCGGATGACGTCCAGGTCACTGGAGAAGATTCCCGCCATCAGATCGCCGTGCCAGAATGTGACGGCAAACATCACAACCGCAAGCGCCGTCGATACCGCGATGGCGTATGCCAGGGCTTTTCTGGCGCGCCCATATTCTCCCGCGCCGATATTCTGCGCCACGAATGCCGACATTGCCTGCATAAAGGCCGCCGGGATCAGCATAATGAAACCGCAGACTCTTTCCGCGACGCCTATGCCAGCGGAGGGGATCAGGCCGAGGCTGTTGACGATGGACAGAAGCACCAGAAAGGATATTCCCACCAACAGGTCCTGAAGTGCTATGGGGAGGCCGAGAGAGGTCACTCTCCGGACGATGGCGCCGTTGAAGCGGATGTCACTCCTGTCAAACTGAAAGGGGAGCTCCCGCCTGCGAAGAACCAGCAGCGAGATGATGACGCTGATTGCCTGGGCAAATACGGTGGCCACAGCCGCTCCGGCTGTTCCCATATGGAATACGGCCACAAGCAGCAAATCCCCCGCGATATTGCACACGCATGAGATCAGCACAGTCATGAGCGGCGTCCGGGAGTCGCCGATTCCCCTGAATATGCTGCCGATCAGATTGTAGGCAATGATAAACAGGGAGCCGAGCCCGCAGATGCGGATGTAGGAGGCCGTCGCGTCAAACGCTTCGTCGGGCGCGTTCATGACCGTGCTCAGCAGCCTGCAAAGCAGCGGAACCAGGAGCGTGAAGCCTATGGCGATCGCTCCGAAGAGGCAAATGCTGCTTCCCACCACCTCGCCGCCCTCGCGGGCCCGGCCTTCTCCGATGCGCTGGGCGAGCAGTATGGTGGCGCCCATGGCGAAGCTGGTGACAAGGTTGGTGATGGTCATCATCATCTGCGAGCCGGTTGAAACCGCTGAAACATCCAATGACTGGGCAAACTGCCCGACGATCAGCAGGTCCACCGCGCCGTACATCGCTTGCAGCAGCATGGCGAGGAATACCGGCACCATAAAGCGAATGAGCGGTCCGAGGATCTTTCCGGTTGTGAAATCATTGCTTCGCTGCATATTGCCCTCCAATAGAGAAACCGGATAAGAAGCGGGCGTTTCAGCCTGCCATCTTATCCGGTTGATCATTTCCACAGAACAATCCACCCTCCGATGAACAAGGTTATTGTACCACGGATAATCCAAAAGTCAATTTAACTTTATGTTGGCCCGGGTGTTTAGCTGTTTTTCAAGAGCCGGTGGATCAAGGAACCGACAAAAGTCAGCATGGATGGCAAAACCCGAACCGTCGTACTGGAGCAGCAGCTGATTGTTTCCTACTCCATTAAATACCGGGATATTATTTATAGCTTAATGACATTGCATCACGGATAGTAACAGCGGTAATAAGGAACGCAGCTATACAGCTGATGATCAGCCCGATGACATAACAGGCGATCGACACGACTGCGCCTCTGGGGCCTTCAGTCATCACGAATACCCCCAGAATGCCTGAGGGGCCCCAGGTAGTGGAGGCAACCTCCATCAGCATAACGAAGGCTCCGCCGAATCCTGCGCCAATCCCGGCGGTAATAAAGGGCTTGCCCATGGGCAGCGTTACGCCATAGATCAGCGGTTCGCCCACGCCAAGCACGGCAGCCGGAAGCGCGCCATTGATGATTCTGCATATTTGCATATTCCCAATTCGCCTTGCCTTGAAGGCGATGGCCAGCGCCGCGCCGACCTGGCCGGCGCCCGCCATTGCCAGCGCCGGATAGAGCGTTACATATCCAAATGTTTCGAGTTGCACGGTATACAGCGCGATCAGGCCATGGTGCATGCCTGTGGCAACCATGGGAAGGAACAGCAGTGCGCCCAGAAACCCTGAAACCATGCGGACGAACGGATTGGGACTGACAGCTATCGCTCCGACAATACGGCACATGCCCATCGAGACCAGCCCAGTCGCGGGCATTACCACAAAAACATAAGGAACCAGCGTGGCGAAAAGCGTCAATATCGGTGAAATGACTACGTCGAGCGCGTCTGGCATGCGCCTGCGGATCGCCGCTTCAATTTTGCACATCAACCATACGCCGACGACAGCTGCCAGGACGCCGCCCCGACCGGAACGCAGTATGGCGTTCAAAGGCTGCGCCTCGTTGTATAGCCCCACGATGGCCGACAATGTATTCACGCTTTCCAGCGTCGTGAACATGCCAACCATGCCGCCCAGGATGGGGGTGCCGCCGAATACTTCCGCTGTTCGATATCCGGCCCAGCCCGTGAGATAGGCCATGAAGGCGGCGTTGATGCCGGTCAGCAAGCTGTAGGCCACTGAGAGCGCCTCGTTTTCCGTGTAGCCCGGAACTGCCTGCGAGATCAGAGATGCCACGCCGGCGCAGATGCCGGCGGCGATCACGCCCGGAATCAGCGGCGCGAATATCTGCCCGAAGGTTTTCAAAACCGCTTTTAATCTGAATTGAACACCGGCCTTGGGCTTGATCGCTTCTTCGGGTTTTTCCGAAACGGGTTGTGACTCCGGAACAGCGGAAGGTATTCCGAGCGTTCTGAAGACATCTATACATTTTCGACTCTTGCCGGGGCCGACAACGACCTCCAGATACCCCTGCTGATTATGGGTAACGGAAAGAACGCCATCCAGCGCTCGCAGGTCGTCGTCCCTTACGGCTGCGTCCCTGTTGACGCGGATGCGCACACGGGTCATGCAGTTGATGGCAGAGGCAATGTTCTCCGTGCCCCCAACGCATTCAATAATGCCATTTGCCAATTCTTCGCAAGTCATAATCGCAACATATTCATGTCTCAGGCCCATTCAGCGGCTCTGCCGGTATCCTCCGTTCACTCAGTATTTCAGCAGTTCCGGATGCGTTTCGATTTCATATTCCGCCTGCCATTCTTCAACCAGTCCGTTCAGCTTTTCCAACTGATAATAGCGCAGCGCGGCGGCGTTGAGCAGCTGCTTCTCGTCGTCGGTCAACACGTGCTCTCCCGCGGGCACATCCCCCTCGTAGCAGATGATGTGCACGCCCTGCTCGGTGACCACGGGGTCGGATATGTCCCCCGGCGCGCTGAGCGCCGCGGCGGCATTTTTGAAGTCCTCCGGCCACTGCTGGGAATCCGGGTGGAAGAGATAGCCCTCGCCGGAGATGTTGCGCTCGGTCTTGTCGATGCTGTAGCGGTTCACCAAGCTCTTGAAGTCGATGCCCGCGGCATACTGCTCCCTGATCTCGTCCACCTGCTCCTGCATCAGGGGCAGCGTGGCCGCCTTCAGGGCGGCCTGATAGTCGCTCTGCGCCTCCTGAAGCGCCTTGGAGGCCTCGTCGTAGCCGGTCTTCGCCGCGGCCAGATCGTCGCTCCAGTCGCTGGCCTCGGTGGCCGCCATCGTGAGGTTCTGCAGCGCCGTGGTCATGGCCTGGGCGGCGCGGTTGAAGCGCACCTTTTCCGAGGCGACGGCATCCATCGCCGCCTGGGGGATCTCCAGCACGATCTGCCGGATATAGCGGTAGCCCTCGGGGATGTAGAACGCCTCGTTGTTGTTCATCAGTATCTCCTGATCGAAGCGGTCGATGTTCCCTTCATAGGCATCCCGGTCCGGCGCGACGAACTGCTCCTCGTAGTACGCGTCCACCTGGGACTGCTTCAGGATCACGTCCTGGCAGAACAGCTCGATGGCCCGGTTCTGCCGGGTCTGCAGCACGATCTCGTCATAGATCGCATCGAAGGTGTAGCCCATGCCCTCCAGCTGGGCGGTCACGGCCGCCTCGGTGACGCTCGAGTCGCTCTTCTGCATCTGCTGGTAGAGCACCTGCCACAGCTCCTCGTACTTGCTGCGGGCGGTCTGGTTGATGTCCTCGAGCTCCGCGTCGGTGAAGCTGTTCTTCCCCGCCTCGCTGAGCTTGTTTTCGATGACGCCCAGGCCCACGAAGCTGTCCACCGTGGCCTGCAGGCGCGCCTGCTTCTCCTCCTCGCTCGGAGCGTCGCCCCGCAGCATCTGGGAAAGCTCCAGCAAGCTGTCCAACGACCCCTGCAGCTGGCTTTGTGTATAGGTGAATTCCCCTACCCGCACCACCACGGGATCGTCCGCCGCTTCTTGGGCGGCTGCGCCCACCGGCAGCACCAGCATGAGCAGGGCACAGAGCCAGGCCAACATTCCCCGGTTGAACCGTTTGTTCATCATCTTTTATCCTCCTTGATCAGATTGCCTTTCTCCACCTGCGCAGCGCCAGCAGCAGCGCCAGCGCGACGAGCGCCACGCCCAGGTACAGCGGCAAATTGCTGTGATCGCCGGTGTCCACCCGATCGCGCACGGTCAGGGTGAATTCCTCGGTGACGATCTTTTCGCCGGCGGCGTCCGTCACCACGCAGCGGAAGCGGCAGCCGTCCCACTTCTCCTCGACATCCTCCCGGCTCATGGTGGGCCTGGTAAAGCCCTCCAGGTCCTCCCATTCGCCGGTCTGTGGGTTGTAGATCTGCCACTGGTAGCTGTAGGGCGCTGTGCCGCCGGTCACCTCCACGGTGAAGGCCACGTCCTCGCCCTCCTGCACGGTGGTATCATCAGGCTGGCGCAATAAGCCGAGGGCGGTATCGCCGTCGAAGTACACGCTGAATTCGTTGTTGGCATAGGCCCGCTCGTCGGTGCCCACGGCGGTGATCACCACCCGGGCGCTCTCGTGCTTCGTCACGTCGTCCACCAGGGCGCTCACCGGCAGGGTGATGGTCTGGGTCCGGCGGGAGGAGGTGTTGTTGTAGTAGGGCAGGTTCAGGACATACGGGTCGCTGGAGCCGTCCACGTACACCGCGCAGGACAGGGTCAGCTTGACCCGTGTGGCGGCATGGTTGTGCACGACGATGTCCAGCATCCGCTCGCCCTCGAGGCCCTCGTAGATCCGGTGCTTGACCTCCACGTCCTGCACGTGGATCAGCATGTCCGCGGAGGAGGTGTCGATCTCGTTGGCGTACAGGCCGGAGGCGATGGCGTTTTCCACCGCCACGTTGGCCTGGGCCGACGCCTGCAGCTCCAGCTTCCCGGTCTTTTCGTTCAGCACGTATTCGAGGGTCGCGCTCGCGGGAGCGTTGGCGGCGAGGCCCGCGGAGTTGGCCACGGCCCGGGCCAGGTTGGATTCCACCGTCGCCTTGACCACCTTCATCCGCAGGGTCTTATCGCCATTCCAGTTCGCGGGGATCTTGAACGCGCCCATGAACGAGCCCGTGGAGCCGGGGAACAGTATGTCCGTCTTGATGTGCCGGGGCGCGCTGGCACCGGTCACCTTGGCGTCCACGCCCACGGAATCGCCAATGGACAGGGTGTATTGAGTGGTCTGCTGGTCCAGCACCCAGTCGCGCTTGCGCGAGGTCATGTCGTAGTCCTCCTCGCGGTATCCCGCCGGCCGGCCGGTCATGACCACCTCGCCCTTTTTCCCTTCAGCGAACTTGAGCAGCGCCGTCGGAGAGATTATGTCCGTCGCCTTCAGATTTCCGGAACCGTAGTATGTCACCTTGCTCTTCGCCGGATCCTTGGCATTGATGTGCACGGTGCTCACCGGGTTTTTGCCCTCCACGCCGTTCACCACCTCGTACATGGCGACGTCGACGGTGGAGATGGCCAGGTTGCCCTCGTTGCGCAGGCCCAGGGTCACATCCTCGAAGTCGCCCGCCTTGACGGCCAACTGCCTGGGGATGGCCGCGGTAAGGTTTGCCGACGGCGTGAGCAACTCCTTGAAGCTGAACAGCGAGGTGGGCGGCAGCTTGGGCTTCAGGGACTCGGGCACGAATTCCCAGTCGCTGGCGACGGCGTTCACATAGGCCGTGCCCGTGCCGGTCAGGATCACGCTGCCCGGCGCCGCCGGCAGATGGTACCAATGGCCGGTGCCGAACTGGTCCCTCGGGGTGTAGGTGATATTCGGAATCGTAAACTCCGCGAACACCGAGGGAGCGGTCACGGTGTTGGCGACGGGGTCGTAGCACATGGTCCACACGCGCCAGATATCCGGGTCGCTGTCCTTGCGCTTCTCGGTCGTGGACACCCAGTACAGGTAGGGCGCGCCCCCCAGGTAGCAGATGTCGAATTCGCCGGAGGGCATCAAGGCGTCGTAGGTGTACTTCGTCACCTCATAGCTGGGATGATCGCCCCCCGCGTCCTTCACCGGCGCGATGTAAAGGCCGTGGAGCCGGTTGCGAACCACGCCGTCGTCGCTCTTCTCATGCATGGTGTAGAACACCGTTCGCCCGCTCTTATTCCATTCCTTGCTCAGCCGGTCCTCCACCATGGCGATGTGGCCGATATCGCCCTTCTCCAGCACGATGGCCTTTCTGTCGCCCTTTCCCCGGTTCATGTCGTAGGCGTACAGCTCGATGGCGCTGTCGCCCGCCCCGCCGTTCTTCGGCTTGCTCAGGCCCACGAAGCTCATGGCGTAGCCATTGATCATCGATTGTTCATGCTTGGACCGCCCCACGGCATCCATGTTCATCAGGCTCAGCGCCTTGACGCGCTCATAATTGTCGCCCAGGGCGCTCTTCACCGTCTTGTCGGTAAAGAGAAGCATCATTCTCTCCGTCACCGCAAAGCCGGTGGTGCCGACGGCCTTTTCGTCCTTAGAATAGGAGATCGTCTCGCACTGGCCGTAGATCTCAAAGTGATCGACCTTGTTGTCTTTCCGGACGACCTCGGCCTGGGCAATGAGGGGATTGCTATAGCTGACGTGGGTATATTTCGGGTAGGTCATGTAGCTGGAAGCATAGCCCTGCTTGGTATCGTACGCAGCCGCCAGGACGTCGTCCTTGGGCCAGCCGAGTTGTCCCTTGCCGTCATGCTCCAGCACCATATAGTAGATGCCCATGTTCATGTCATCGCTGTTGGTCGTGGACAAATCGTTGCGGACGGGATAGCCGTTCTTATCGAATTCCTTTGCGCAGGTGGCCACCAGGTATACGTACTGGCCGTCGGTGTAGACGTCAAAATCGTAATCGCTCCTCGGAAGGACGAACTCCCCGAAGGACCTGTATTGCCCAGTGCTTTCAATGACGTTCTTCACCGAATTCCAGAGACCGCCCGTGTCGGTGTCGGCATTCAGGCAGCACCAGTAGACGCGCCGGACCGGTTTCTTGTTGTACAGGGTTTGCTGGATGGTGAACAGCATGACCCTGCCGCCGATCCGAAGGATCTTAGAATCGGAACCCCCGTCCCCCTGGCCGTAGGTCGCCTTGATCTCCTTCATCTCCGGAGTCAGCGCCGGATAGCGGTAGGGCTCGTCGGAGACGGCCTCAACGGTCTTTGTCTCGTCATTGGCCTCGGCGTTCATGTAATGGTCCAGCAGGTTTGCGCTGGTCTTCGGCCAGAACTGCTTCTCGCCTATCTTCCAGTTCTTGGAGAGGGAGACGAAGAACACCGTGGCGCCCACCGTCAGGTCGAGCGCGCCGACGATGGTGAAGGACGAAGGCGACGTGTCTATGATGCTCAGGCGAAGGTTGAAATTCAGCGACGCGGTTAACCGCACCCAGGCCTCCAGAAAGCCCTTGATGCCAAAGCCCAGCTGGCCGCTGAACAGGAACCCGACGGTGATGGTGATGTTGTTGACAGGGCGCAGATTCCAGTTTCGGAAATTGCCGTTGACGATGCAGAAGTCCACTGCGATCTCCATGGCAAAGCCCGCCGACACCCCCAGTGTGAAGCACACGTACACCGGCACGGGCCCAATGGGATAGCTGACGGTCCAGCTGAAGCTGTAGCTGAGCGTCACCCCGACGCCGCCCCGGATGCTGATGTTTTTGGTAATGACATTCGGGATGTCCTTGTCCAGCTCCCAGCGCCCGGTAAGCACCACGAACAGACCCACGTTGAACTTCGACTCGCCGAAGAACTTCCAGGCTTTTTCCTTGTAAAGGTCCTTGGCCAGGTTGTACTGGGCCTTGTAGTTGGCCAGCATACCCTCCTTCTCCACGAACTTCTGGACCTGCTTGAACGAGCGGAGATCCGAGCTCTGCCAGTTCATTTTCGACTTCTTGATTTTGTCCTCAAACACGGGCGCGCCCATGTAGATGACCACATATCCGCCGGGATCGACGAACAGCCTGGGCAGGTACTCCTTGTAGGGCAGTTCAAAGCTGACCTTGATGTCCACCACGGGAATCATAAAGCCAAAGCTCATACCCTGGCTCAGCACGGTGGAGAATATGCCGCCGTTGGGACCGGTGCCCTCGTTGAGGGGTTTTTCCGTGGCGCTCTGCTGGGACACCAGCTGGCTGCGGAAGGTCAGCGACGCCGGGGCGTCCTTGCCGAACATGAAGGTGGGCCGCTGCGCCTTGTTGGTCTTCGGGGCGAACAACTGCTTCCACTTCCCCTTGAAGACGTACACGTCACCCTCCTTCCGGGTGGGCGAGGCCCAGCACTCCTCCAGCTTGTCAAAGCTGGGGCCGAGGTCGGTCTTCCCGTACCTGTAGTAGCGCATCAGCAGGTCCGGCAGTTTCTTCCCCTCGGTGTTCCTGACCCCCACCTTGATCTCGAACTCGTAGTCGTTCAGCGGGGAATAGACCATGTCGTATTCCTTGTGCATGATGTCCTTTGTCCCAAAGGACATCATGTACACATAGGGGTCGCCCTCGGCGTTGACCGCCGCCCCGCCGGCGGGGTTTGCCGGCGCATCGTTGATGGGCGTCAGGGTGTGGGTGAGCACCTCGCCCTTTTCAAGGTCCATGTCCTCGACGACGTAGTCCCGGAAGCCCTGCTTGGTGGGGTCCACCTTCAGGCGCAGGTGCACCACGTCGAATTCATCCGTTCGGAACAGGTTGACCGGCAGCACCACCGCGCCGTTCTCGTTGGAATGGTAGCAGAGCACCGGGTCGTCGTTATTCAGGACGTCATCCGCCCACACATCCACGCCCTTCACGGGCACGGGCTTTTCCTTCGTGCCCGTCTGGAGCACGATGGCCACCTCGTTTTCGGTGATGACGGTGATCTTCGCGTCCGCCACGTCGTTGGCCGCCAGGCCCGCCGCAGAGGACAGCCGGCCGGACCGGGAGGCGTTGGGCGAGACCCGGGAGACCGATGTCTGGTTCGTCTGTGGCTGGCCGGATTCGCGAAACAGGGTATCCATCCAGGTCCCAATCGCCTGGCTTTCCGCGTCGCCCGCAGGGCCAAACACCATGTTGTCCTGGATCTCTTCGATCCGCTTCTCCCAGAGGTCGGAATTCGCGGCAATGGTCTGGCGGATCTCCACGATCTCCCGGGTCGCCTCCTCGATGCGCGCCGACCAGCGCACCTTGTCGGAATCGAACATGCCGTCGCCCTCTTCCTCCATGCGGCGGGACATCTCGGCGATGGTATTCGAGGCCTCCGTCAGCTGGTCCTGGTGCCAGCGCAGCGTCTGGCGCAGCGCCTCGGCCTCCAGGTACAGCTCCTGCGCCATCTGGACAAAGTTGAAAGGCGGGGTGGCCTGTGTAAACTTTTCATAGGCGGCGGGATTGCTCTGCTTCATCTCTTCCAGGGTAAAGCTCACCTGGGAAAGCAGGTCCTCGGCGCTGTTCAGATCTTTAACCAGCTTTTCATCCAGCCAGTCGTACAACTGCGAGGCGTTCCAGCTGAGGTTGGGCTTCATGCCCGAGTGGTAGGTGCCGTTGCTGTTGGCCTTCAGCCCCCCGGTCCCCAGGCCCGTGAGCGCGTAGGCCCGGGCCAGTTCTTCCTTTGACAGCACCTTGCCCACCGTGGCCAGCGCCTCAAAGGGCAGCACCTGGATGAGCATGGCGATCAGGAGCAGCGCGGTAATCAGTTTTTTCATGGCCGTTCCTCCAATTGTGATGTGATTGTGTGTGAAAGCGACACAATCCGTCTGATTCAAGCGCAATTCAAACCATATTAATTATATAATATCATATTTTCAAAATAAAGTTGTCACAGAAATCTGCAAATAGTATGTCGTTTGTGTAAAACAGAATACCTGTGATTGTTCGGTGCGTACCACAAAAGAACGGGCGATCTGGCGATCGCCCGTTGGAATGAACCGTTGCATTTCAAAAGGAGATATGGCGGCATTCGCGGCGTGCGTGCGGCGGCCCCGTAGCGGCGGCCTTCAAGGCCGCGACGCGAAGCCGGTCCTTTAGGGAACTACCGCACAATACGGCGGCGCATCTGGCGGTGCCTTTTCCGACGCGAAGCTAGTCCTTTAGGGCGACATCTGCTGCTTGCAGATTTCTCGATTTACCTCCGGGGCTTGCCAGCCCGTTCTTGCGGAAAACGCTCCACCGGAGCGTTTTCCGGGCGCTCGAACCCAGTAAACCTTCGAAATCTGCAATTGCATCTGTCGAAAAATTCACTCGCCAGCTGACCACCTTAATTGCGCGGTATTTCCTTAAGGAACTACCGCACAATGCTCGCGGCCCATAAGCGGGTGAATTTCAGCCGCTTGCTGCCTGCAAAAATCTCGATTACCCGCCAGGTAACCTTCGATTTT
>JAFWEL010000067.1 GCA_017512905.1 Clostridia bacterium | reverse complement strand
GCCCTAAAGGACTAACTTCGTGTCGCGGCAACCTGCCGCCACCGTTCCCAGCCGATAAGAATGCCGTGGCGGCAGATTGCCGCCGCTACAGGGCTTTCAGGGATTCTATACTTCATTTTCGTCGCGGGAACGTTCCCTTCCTTCTGGCTGCAACATTCCGTGCGCGGCTTTTCCTGTTCCCTGTTGACTGTTCCCTGTTCCCTTTGTACTACCCTCTGCTTTTCCACCAACAGCTCGATAAATCAGAATTTATTTGACAGATCAGATACCATTTTTGCGGTCATTTGTGATACGGTTCGCCGGTGCGGATGCGCTCGGCGCGATACAGCTGCTCCAGCAGTATGACGCGCATCAGCCCATGGGGAAAGGTGAGGTTGGAAAAGGACAGCCTGGCGTCGGCGCGGACCAGCACGGCGTCGGAAAGGCCATTGCTGCCGCCGATGACGAAGACATTCCGCCGCCCGTCGCCGCTCCAGGCCGTCAGCTTCCTGGACAGCGCCACCGAATCGGGCGCTTCAGCCTGAATACACAGGCAGATCACCCGGTCCGTGGGGCGGATATGCCGCAGCAACGACTGGCCCTCCCGCTCCATGCTCTGCCGGATCAGGGCCTCGCTGGACTTGTCCGGGTCCTTCACATCGTCCACCGCCACGATCTCATACCTGCCGTAGCGGGACAGGCGCTTCAGGTATTCAGCGCAGCCCTGCTGCTGCCACTTCTCCTTCAGCTTGCCCACGCAGAGTATTACGCCGTTCATGAGATGCCTCCCCGGGTCGAAAGGATCAGCAGGATCACCATCGAGGCGGTCATCACCAGCACCGCGGCGAGCAGCATGGCCCTGTCCCGCCCTTCCAGGGGGCGGCGAATGCGGGGAATGGGCTCAATGCCCTCCCGTCGCGCCCGGGCGCGGAGGGTCGCGAGCAGCATCGCCATCATCGAGGCGATCATCGCCGTCTGGATCGCCAGCGAAAAGACCGCCGCGGCGTCAATGGTCACGTCGGCGGCCTCCTGATTGGCGGCGAGATAGGGAATGACGAGACAGGCGGTGTTGTAGACGGTGTGGTAGACCATGGCGGCATACACGGAATCCAGCGCAAAGGCCAGGAACCCCGCCACAGCGCCCACCAGCAGGTAGGCGGGAATGCCGTACAGATTGCCGTGGAGCAGCGCGAACAGCGCCGCCGTCACCCCGATGGCGAACCGGGTCCCCCGGCTCTCCCAGGCGGACAGCACGAAGCCGCGAAAGAGGAGCTCCTCGCAGATGGCAGGCATCGCGGCCAGCGCGAGTATATCCAGCAGCAGCTCCCGTTCGTTCCGGGGCACGGCCACCCCGCCCAGGCCATGAAGGCCCAGCGCGTCCAGGCAAGCCCCCCATGCCGCGGAAAGCAGGCTGGCCACGTAGACAGTCAACAGTCCCAGCAGCGCGGCGGACAGCGTGGGCAGCACCGGCATGGCCTTCAGGCGTATGGCATCGCCCAGGCCAGGGCGCCGCAGCGCGTACAGCCCCACCGGCAGCACCATGAAGGGCAGGTAGTACAGCGCGTTGGCCAGCGCCAAGCTCGCGTTCGGGAGCAGGCTCTCCAACAGCGAGGAGATCCACAGCCCCACAGCGGCAAGCAACACAACCCCGCTCGCCGCAAAGAGCGTCGGGCGGGGTTGGTTCTTGATGCGATTGTAAATCGGATCCTGCATGATCAGACGTTGAACCGGAACAGCGTCACGTCGCCGTCCTTCATCACGTATTCCTTACCCTCGCTGCGCACCAGGCCCTTTTCCTTGCAGGCGTTCATGCTGCCCTCGCGGATCAGGTCGTCATAGGCGACGATCTCGGCGCGGATGAAGCCACGCTCAAAGTCGGTGTGGATCTTGCCGGCGGCCTGGGGCGCCTTGGTACCGTTGACGATGGTCCAGGCGCGTACCTCCTTGGGGCCGGCGGTCAGGAACGATATCAGGCCCAGCAGCTTATAGCCCAGCACCACCAGGCGGTCCAGGCCGGAGACGCCGATGCCCATGTCCTCCAGGAACATGGCCTTCTCGTCCGGCTCCATCTGGGAGATCTCCTCCTCGGCGGACGCGCAGATGACCAGCACCTCCGCGCCTTCGCTGTCCGCGATCTCCCGCACGGGCTTTACCAGGGGCAGCGCGGCCTCGTCCTTGCCCAGGTCCTCCTCGCCGATGTTGGCGGCATAGATCACCTTCTTGCTGGTCAACAGGAACCAGTCGCGCACCACGGCCTGCTGGTCCTTGTCCAGGGGGCAGGTGCGGGCGGGCTTGCCCGCGTTCAGGTGGTCCAGCAACAGCTTCCCCGCCTCGGCCTCCACGGCGTATTTCTTCTCGCCCTTCTTGAGCATGGCGGCCGCCTTTTCCGAGCGCTTGGTGACGGTTTCGATGTCCGCCAGGATCAGCTCGGTGTTGATGACATCGATGTCCCGGGCGGGGTCCACGCTGCCGTCCACGTGAATCACATTGTCATCCTCGAAGCAGCGCACCACATGCACGATGGCGTCCACCTCGCGGATGTGGCTGAGGAACTTGTTGCCCAGTCCCTCGCCCCGGCTGGCGCCCTTCACCAGGCCGGCGATGTCCACGAATTCCAGCGTGGCCGGGGTGTACTTCTCGGGGTGATACATCTCAGCCAGCACGTCCAGCCGATGATCGGGCACGGCCACCACGCCGGTGTTCGGCTCGATGGTGCAGAAGGGATAGTTCGCCGCCTGCGCGCCGGCACAGGTGATGGCGTTGAACAGCGTGCTCTTGCCCACGTTCGGCAGGCCAACGACGCCTAATTTCATATGTCCTCACATCTCCTTATTTTCAGGGGTTCTCGGGCCTCTTTCAAGGCTCTTTGTACCATTTATGTACCATTTTTGCCACTCTCGAACAGCCGAAGGTCCTTTCCATGGAATTGTCCGTCACATGAACATACCGGTCAGGTGAGTATCATACGGGCTGTTCTTCGCAGGCTCTCCCGTCCGCCAGTTGATGAACACCAGGTTGCTCATGCGCAGCGCCATTACCCGCCCCGTGAGGCGATCCATGTATTCCAATCTTGTCGGCCTGCCTGATATTCTCCAGCCAATTGCGCGCTTCAGGAATCGTCTTGAAAATCCTGGCATGGCGCTTACCTGATTTCTCAACGAGCCTTGCGGCGAAGCAACCATCCTTTCTTTGGCAGATACCCACGCCAATTTCTTTTTCCTTGAGATTCTTTCCCCTTTTGAACGCCTGTCCCCCATTGGGAACAGAGCTCCATGCAACAAATCTATTGTACCACGAAGTTGCCTTTTTCTCAATAGCAGACTTGTAATCAGATCACTAATTTATGTTGGATGTGTTGCTCAGATTTTTTGCGCCTGACCAGCTTCTTTGTTGAGACAAAGAGGGGGAAGGAACCGTTGGGCAAGCGCAGCATGCCGTCAATCTTGTTTATGCCGATGTTGCTGTACTCCGCTGCCTTGATCGTCAGATTCATCTTTTATCACCTTCGATCATTTCACGGTGGACCGCAAGAACTACTACGACTTGATGATCGACCGCGACAATCCCCAGGATACCATCGACCTGATCATCTACGCCAACAGCCAGATCAAGCGCGAGGGCAGCCCCATCAAGAACATCGTGATCGACCTGAGCAACAACGGCGGCGGCAACGCGGACGCGGCGATCTTCGTGATCTCCTGGCTGCTGGGCGAGGCGGACATCGCGCTGCGCGATACCTTCACCGGCGCCGAGACCAACGCCATCTATCTGGCCGATGTCAACCTGGACGGCCAGTTCGACAATCAGGACAACGTGGCCGACGGCTACAGGCTGTATGCCTGACCACCAACAACTCCTTCTCCTGCGGCAACCTGGTGCCCGCGGCCTGCCGCAGCTCCGGCAGGGTCACGCTGCTCGGACAGCCCACCGGCGGCGGCTCCTGCGTGGTGCAGCCCTGCACCACCGCTGCGGGAACGGTCTTCCAGATTTCCGGCAACAGGCAGATTTCCATCATCAAAAACGGCTCCTTCTATAACACCGATGCCGGCATCGAGCCCGATTCCCGGCTGGAGAAGCCCGAATCCTACTACGACCGGCCCGCACTGGTGGAGTATCTGCACAACCTGAAGTAACAACATCTTGTGGAGCCGCGAACAGGAGGTTTGCGGTCCCTTGACAAATGACCGGTGATACTGGGGGAATATGGATGACAAGAAGCAAGCTTTATCTCGCGCTGCAGGCTGTGGTCTGTATTGAGCTGGTGATTTTGCTGTCCCTGTCGGCAATTTCGATCTATCGGGAGGGCTCGACCCGCAAGGCGGAGCACCCCATGGAGAGCGTCTGTACGCCGGGGGATGTTGCCGGGAGATTCGCACCCATCGCGCCGTTGCTCTTCGCGGGCCTCGGCCTGTTGGTCGCGGGACTGGTGCTGGGCGTAAAGGATGAAAACGCCGAAAAGCCGGTGAAGGACGTGCTGTTTTTTCACCGAGAGCCGAAGAAAGCAGCGACAAGACCGCGGCAGGCCTGCATCGAGCGGCAGTCGCGTGAGTGGGATGTTCACACGCCGTGCCAGGCGCTGGGTGTGAGCGAATCCCGGGTATTGCCGGTATCCGCGGCGCAGGAACAGACCGAGCCGGGACGCCCTTCTTACGGCGAAGATGAAGAAAATCCTGGGGGATCATTCCCGGAACGGGAACTACGGCGCGCCGTGGATGCAACAGGCGCTGAGCCGGCGAAGCATAAAGGCCGGAATGCGACGGGTGAAGCGGATCATGTAATTGCTGACGGGCATCACCCAGGTGCAATGCAGGGACGTCAAGCCGCAGCGCAAATCCGGTCAATATATTACCCGTTGATCAGGCGGAGCCGGTTGCCCATAACCTCTTCGATCTCGCGGTAGCTTTCGATCATGCGGCTGTAGTTCCTGTCATCCATGCCGATGGGGCGATGATCCAGGAATTTTCCGGAGGGCAGCACCCTGACCGCCCCATCCTGCTTCCAGGTATAGGTGGGGATATAGCCTACCCGGTCACAGGTGAACCTGCCGTCGGGCTGCTCGTTGACGGTAAAATCCAGTATGACGCCATTGTCGGTGTACCGGAGGATGTGGTCGCTGATGAAGTTTCCCATGCAGTAGACGTTGAGCACCTGCTTATCCACCCCGTCCACGGTGACGTATTGAAGGGCCGTGGGTTGAACCATGTGGGCGTGGCTGCCAAGGATGATGTCCACCCCGGCCCGGGCCAGCTGTTCAGCGATGATCTCCTGGCTGACGTCCGGCGCGCGCAGGAATTCCCTGCCCCAGTGGGGAAAGGCGATGACGACCTCCGCCCCCGCCTCCCGAAGCCGCTTCACGTCGCCTCTGAAGTCAGCCCTGAGCAGGTAGGGCACCAGCTCCACGGCCCTCCAGTCCGTGCCCCGGTTTTCCATGGTGTTCGTATATTGCGTGTAAGCCAGAAAGCCGAATCGGATGCCGTTCACCTCGCAGATCACCGGGCGCTGCTTCTCCGCCGGATTGCGATAGGCCCCGACATGGGCGAAGCCATACTTCTCCACGTTGTCCAGGGTGTTTTCCACCCCACCCTCCCAGCGGTCCAGCATGTGATTGTTGGCCAGTGTCAGAAGATCCACGCCGCAATCCCGCAGCGGAGCCAGAGCCGCTTCGGGGGCGTTGAACCGGGGATAGCCGGAACAGGGAATCGTTCGGTATTGTCCGATGGTGCCCTCCAGGTTCCCCATGGTGAAGTCGGCGTCCGCCAACTGCTCTCCGATCATTTCAAACTGGTTGTAGAAGCTGCCGCCGCTGTTTCTGGCATAGGCCAGCTGGCCCTTGCAGAACATGATGTCTCCCACCGCCCGCATGCGGGCGCTTCGCGGCGGTACGCAGGGCTTCTGTGCGCTTTCGTTGGACATGGTTACCTCTTTTCACAGGTCAGAGCCGCCCGGAAGATAGGCCCTGTCCAGCCTGTAGCGGCCAAATGCATTGAGGGGGACCCAATACTCGCCGCCGGCCCATTTGGACATGACCGTGCCGTTGACGGTCCCGTCTACAAAGCTGTCGCCTTCCTTGCGATATCCCTGAATGACGCCGCGGTTGTCGAAATCATACAACGGGGAGCCATGGTTCTGGTTGGTCCGCCACCAGGTGCTCTGGCAGGAGGAATCGACGACATGGATGCAGCATTCATCGCCATTACCGCCCCCAAAGTCTCCGTAAGCGGCCCCGACGGCGGCGATGTAATGGCCACCGGGGTTCGCAATCATCACTCCGCCCCGTCGGAAGAAGTCTTCCAGGGCCGCGGCACTGCATGGTACGGGAATTTCGACCACCCCGTACCTGCGCATCACGTGTGCGTTGTACAGCGCCTGGGCATCCGTTGGGTTGTACGCCCTTGGCCCCCAGGGAATATCACAAACCCGGATCAATTCCTCGATCGGTGCCGCCCTGCCCGCCCGGGATGCCTTGTGCCCCGTCAGCCACTGGATGGCATGGACATATGTGAAGATGAGGCATCCGCTGTTTTCCATGTTGTTGCCGCCGGTTTCACCGTCGTTCAGCGGCCAGTTGGCCCAGCCGTCGCCATATTGATCATAGACCATGATCCTGTCCCGGGCGGAAGCCTCTGCCGCGACGATGCGCCGATTCGGGTTGAAGCAGGCTTCCTCTGATTCCGTCATTCCCGAGTCTGCTGTACAACCTCTGCTTCCGTCAATTCCACTGGGCTTGTGCTGCCCAACAGAGAGCGCCATAAGTGCTTCACTCCTTTGAGAGTCCCTGCCTGCTCTATATAATGCTACGGCACTTACAGAAAAGATGAGTGCAAACAGTTTCCGGAATTCATCCGGGCTCCCTATGTCTGGAGATCCCTCTTTGTCCTGTTGAAAAGCTATCTGCCCGATGAATAAAAGGGAAACATACTTTATCAAAAAGGGTATGGAAATCAGACTTAATACTGAGCTCAATCTAAAGTGAAACTATGCGGAGCAGATTATTCGTTCTGCCTGAGCGGAGCGGCGGGAGGCGATGCAGCGCATCGCTGACCGAAGCGAGGCAACGGCAGGGCGGAAAAGATGCCCGCAGATGGTTGCAGTTCAGATTGAGATTAGTATTAAAAAGCCCCTGTTTCAGTCCTTCCCCAAAGCCCCCCTCTGAGAGGGAATGTCATCAACTTAGCGGATAGAGTGAATAACAAATGTGGGATGGAAGCCCTGTGTAGGGGCGCCGTTGCGGCGCCCGCCCTTCAACGACACGAAGAACGACCTTGGCCGGGTGGCGCCCTAAAGGACTTGCTGCGCTGCGCAACGCCGCCCCTACAGGGGTATTCGTGTCTAATCATTCCTTAAGTTGATGACATTGCTCTGAGAGGGAGGTGGGCCCCGTAGGGGCCGGAAGGAGTCTGCCACCCCATATCCTGACTAATGCCATAAATATATACTGCATCCATCATATTCCACCAATGTTAAGCTGTCTATCCCTTCCGGCCCGTATCCGGATGGCCATCCAATGGCGCGGCTATACCAGAACCGCGTTGACCGACGCTTTGCATAATGCCTTCGGCTTCTGTACCCCCAAACAGATCGTCCCTGTTAAAGTCATGAGAAATATCTGCTCTGTGACGAAAAACCCTTGATGTAACGTGTGTCCGGTGAATTTTTAAAAGCCTCAATATGCCCTATTCACGGGCCTTTTGAGGCTTTTTTCTCGTTTTTGCTGTCAAAAACCGGATTTTACATCCCCGCGGCCGGGATTTAAAGGAGGATTCCAGATTGTCGCATTTAGGAATCAGTTAACTCAAAAGGTGTGCAACGTAAAAAGCCCTTCGCCCCGGCCGGGCCGGGACAAAGGACCGATATCGAAGCCGAATCAGTAGCGGCCGCCGTTGCTGCCGCTCATCTGGCGCTCCTGGGCCTCGATCATCTTCTTGAACGTGTTACCCGTACAACCCACGTTGCCGGAATCCCCCGCGGCATCGGGATTTGTCCCCTGCATCGACGCCTGCGGGGTCATGTTACCCCCACGGCTTCGCACCTTTTTCAACAGCTTTTCCGTGCTCTCGCCGGTGAATATCCTGATTTCCAGGCGCATTGCATTCTCCGCTTCCGGCGTTACAAATATTTTGTCGATGTATTTCTCCACGAATTCCTTGCCGATGACCCCGCTGGCAGCGTCCCTCTGGGCCTCGGCCAGTACCCGGCGGATACCGTCGATCTTCTTCCTGAAGGCTTCGCTGGATTGAAGCTGTCCGTTCAGTTCCTCGATCTGCGCCTCGGCCTCCGCGATCTCGGCGTTGCATTGATCCGTCATCGACTTGAAATCCCGGTCGGAGATCATGCCGTCCACGCTCAGCTGCAAGAGCTTGGACTTCTTCCTGCCCGCGTTATCGATCCGTTTTTCATGCTCCGCGATGCGGGCCGGAAGCTGATTGTGATCGATCATTTCGGTATAGATCCGGACATATTCCTCAATCATGGCGTCCGCGTCCGCCCGGGTATCCTTGAAGACCTCATAGAGCAGCGGCTGAAGCTCCGATTCATAGACGGCAAAGGACGGACAGCTGTCCCTGCCGTTCTTGATCTTTGCCGAGCATACCCATTTGCTGTTGCGCGTGCCTTCCGCGCCCCTGGATTCCTTGCGGTAGTAGGGCTGGCCGCAGCAGGTGCAGAAGAGCTTGCCCGTCAGCAGGTTCGCGTGGTTGCAGATGCCCTGCCGGCTCTTCACGTCCTCGCTGCGCTTGCGGAGCACGGCGTTGGCGGCGTCCCACAGCTCCTCGGACACGATGGCGGGCACGATTTCCCCGGTCTCGTCCTTGAACATCACCCACTCCTCAGGCGCGAGAAATTTCTGCTTCTTGGTGAACATGTCCACCACCTTGACTTTGTTCCCCACGTAGTACCCTTTGTATTTCGGGTTGGAGATCATGTTGGACATGGTGACATGGGAGATCCGGTTGCCGTTCAGGTTCCGATAGCCTTCCTCCCAAAAGAGGTTCTCGATCTGCTTCATGCTGTATTGCCCGGTGGCATAGAGCTGAAACAGCTCCCGCACCATCGGAGCCTCCGCTTCGTCGATCACCAGGCGCTTGTTGTCCTTTTTATAGCCGAAGATGCGGCTGTTGCCCAGCACCACCTTCGATTTGATGGCCTGCTGATGGCCGAATTTCACGCGGCTGGACAGCTTCCTGAGCTCATCCTGGGCGATGCCCGACATGATCGTCAGGCGCAGCTCCGAATCCTCGTCCAGCGTATTGATGTTGTCGTTCTGAAAGAAAACCGCCACGCCGTCGCCCAGCAGCTGGCGGGTATACTGTATGGAATCCAGCGTGTTGCGGGCAAAGCGCGTGATCTCCTTGGTGATGATCATGTCGAACCGGCCATCCTTGCCGTCCTGGATCATTCGGTGGAAATCCTCGCGCTTTCGGGTGGATATGCCCGAAAGGCCTTCGTCCACATAGCCTTCCACGAAGGTCCACGCCGGGTTTTTCCGAATCAGGTTTTCATAATACGACCTTTGATTGGCCAGCGAATTCAACTGTTCATCGGAATCCGACGACACGCGGGCATAGAACGTCACCCGCATGGGGATCTCATAAATCGTCCTGGTCCTAAGCATCTGCCGGGCGCTCAGTATATCCATAACAGCCTCCATAAAGTCGTTATATCATGTCTATATTATATTACATAGTATAAAGGCTGTCAACACGGTGCGCCCGCATAATGCTTCGGACTGGAACTGCTGTTCCGGGCATTGATGCGGTTCGCCATCCGGTTCCGCTCATCCTCGGTAATCATGCCCTTTTTGAACAGCACTTCATTATAATAATGCAGCCAAAGCTGTTCCCCTATTGCCCGCTTCTGTTCCTGGTATTTCCCTGGGCCATTGCTCATAGGCTTCCCCCCTCATTCGGAGTTTTTCCAGTATTGTTTTAACTAATACTATTCTCAATCCGAATGGAGACAAATACTGTGAGTGGATTTTTCGTTGCGTCAAGGGGCTTCAACGCAGGCGCAGCGGAAAAGACGCCACAGGATTGTCTGTATTTGGGTTGAGAATAGTATCCCCCCAGTCTCCGAAAACAATAAAAAACGACAGACAAGCTGCCCACAGCCTTATGGCTATGAGTCGCTTGCCTGCCGCCAATCGTTGCCCTTTTTCGCTTCGGTCGCGCCCGCGGAGGCTTGTCGCATGAACCCCCTCTCGGATTCGGTTCACACAACGGACATCATTTGACAAAAGCGGGTCGCGCCTCAAAATCAGACTTCATGATGCGAAAGCATTCCTCAATCTGCCAACGCTGCTTGTTCACCCGTGTAATCGTTTCCGGGTTGTCTTCGAGATTGGTGCAGACCGCATAGAAGCCGTCGTAGCTTTCTTCCTCGACAATAACAGCTTCATTGATATTGTTTTTATGGCTCTATATGTTGTTGTATAATTGCTTGTTGTCCATCCCAATCTCATTATCATCACCAACTAATTTTATACAGTATCTCAATGTAACGTGCAACTATATTCTTTAATGATGACAAAAAAATAACGCCCTCATTGGCTTTTCCTTTATCTCCCTTCGTCCCTTGCTGTCAAACTCCCGAAAGCCATGGGAAATGATTCCCACTCTTAACTCCACCACGCTTTCACTTTACACGCAAATGATTAAAATGATTTGACCGTAGAGATTTATAACGCTACAATATATGACAGTACACGCAGGAGGATTTTCCCATGGTCCGGGACATGACCCACGGCTCGCCCGTTAAACTGATACTCTCTTTTTGGTTCCCGATGCTGCTGGGCAACCTTTTCCAGCAGGTATACAACCTGGCCGACAGCATCATCGTGGGGCGCTTCGTGGGTGTGCAGGCCTTCGCGGGCGTCAGCGCCACCGGCTCGCTAAACTTCATGATCCTCGGCTTTCTGCTGGGCATGTGCTCGGGCTGCGCAATCCCGGTGGCCCAGGCCTTCGGCGAGGGCGACCCCCACAGGATGCGCAAGTTCTTCGCCAACGCGCTGTACCTGTGCGGCGGCATCGCGGCGGTGATGTCAGTGGCCACGGCGCTGGCCGCCCGCCCGATCCTGCGCTGGATCGGCACCCCCGAGGACATCATGGACCAGGCCTACGGCTACATCGTCTACATCTTCGGCGGCATGCTGGCCGTGATGCTGTACAACCTGTCCAGCAGTGTGCTGCGGGCCGTGGGCAACACCCGCACCCCCCTCTACTTCCTGGTCCTCAGCTGCGCGGTCAACGTGGGGCTGGACCTGCTGTTCGTGGTGGGCCTGGGCATGGGCGTCACCGGCGCGGCGCTGGCCACGGTGGCCGCCCAGCTGCTCTCCGGGCTGCTGTGCGTCTGGGTGATCTTCAACAAGTACGACGTGCTGCGCATCCGGGGCGAGGAATGGAAGCCGGACGGCGCCTGCCTGAGCCGGCTGAGCGGCATCGGCCTGCCCATGGGTCTGCAGTTCTCCATCACCGCCATCGGCTCGCTGATCATGCAGACCGCCGTCAACAGCCTGGGCACCGTGGCCGTGGCCGCCATCGGCGCGGGTGGAAAGGTGTACACCGTGTTCGTCTGCCCCTTCGACGCCATGGGCGCCACCATCGCCACCTGGTGCGGCCAGAACCTGGGGGCGCGGCGCATCGACCGGGTGCGCCAGGGGGTGCGGATCTCCCTGGTGTCCATGACATGCTATGCCGTCGTCGCGCTGTTCGCGGTGCGGCTGCTGGGCCGGCCGATGATTGGCCTGTTCATCTCCGCCGGGGAGACCGCCGTGATCGAAAGGGCCGTGCAATACCTGAACATGGTGGTCCTGTTCTTCATACCGCTGCTGACGATCTTCGTGCTGCGCAACAGCCTGCAGGGGCTGGGCTATTCCCGGGTGGCCATGCTCGCCGGCCTGTTCGAGCTGGCGGGCCGCGCCTTCGTGGCCTTCGCGCTGGTGGGTCCCTACGGCTTTGACGGCGCGATCCTGGCCAACCCCGCCGCCTGGATCATGGCCGACGCGCTGCTGATCCCCGTTTACCTGCACACCGTGCGCACGCTCCAGCGCGGCCAGGTGGGCGCGCCGAGCCGCGTCGCGGGATAACACCATCGAAGGAGGCCGACCCGCATGACCCTGAAAATGACCCAGGACCAGCGCCTGACCTGGCTGGTGGAGGCGTTCAAGGCCGACTCCGGCGAATACCGGAATCTGGAGACGCCGAGGTCGCCGGAGGGACGGCGCAGTGTGCTGCGTTCGCTGATGAACATCCGCATGCCCGCGCCCCTGCCGCCGGAGGCGCTGGCGGTGCAGGACGCCTACCTGACCGGGCGGGCCCTGGAAAAGGGCATCGTGGAGATGAAGGACATTCCCGTCATCCGCGACGGCATATCCCTCTGGCAGGGCGACATCACCCGGCTGGCGGTGGACGCCATCGTCAACGCCGCCAATTCCCAAATGCTGGGCTGCTTCGTGCCGATGCACAGCTGCATCGACAACTGCATCCACACCTTCGCCGGGGTCCAGCTGCGCGCCGAATGCCACCGGCAGATGAACCGGCTCCGGGAGCAGTACGGCCCGGACTACGAACAACCCACCGCCGCACCGATGCTGACGGACGGCTACAACCTCCCGGCAAAAAAGGTGGTCCACATCGTGGGACCCATCGTGGAACGCGCCCTGACGCCCGGGCTGGAAGTGAACCTGGCGGACTGCTATACCAACACCCTTGACCTGTGCCGTGAAAACGGCCTGCGCAGCGTGGCGTTCTGTTGCATCTCCACCGGGGTGTTCCGCTTCCCGGGAAAACGGGCCGCGGAAATCGCGGTGGCAACCGTGACCGACTGGCTGAAGTCCCATCCCGGCGCGATGGACCGGGTGATCTTCAACGTGTTCAAGGACGAGGATAAGGGCTATTACGCGGAATTGCTGACGGCAGGCATTTAGCGTAACGCCGACCCCGGTTTTCCTATACAGGACAGGAAATTCTGATTTGTCGCAACGCGACAAATCAGAATGGCGTTAGTCAGAATATGGGGTGACGGACTCCTTCCGGCCCCTACGGGGCCACCTCCCTCTGAGAGGGAGGCTTTGGGAAAGTGCTGGAAACAGGGCCTTTTTAAGGCTCCCTCCCAGAGGGAGCT
>JAFWEL010000066.1 GCA_017512905.1 Clostridia bacterium | reverse complement strand
GACCAGAGCAAAAAAGGCTTCCTTGCAGATTTGCCGCCCGGAAATCGCCTGCGATTTCAGGCAAATCTGAGGAGGATGTATTGAAGGGGGACCTGTCCCCCTTCAAACGGGCGCAAGCCCGCGACAAATCAGAATTTCTCTGTCTGAACTACTTTTATTTTACATAATCCACGTGCAGCAGCTCGTGGACCTTGCCCTTCATCACGCCCTCGTACAGCTCCTTCATCAACGGGTTGTCCTGGCTGCGCTTGATGGTGCTGATCCGGTCGGCGCGGTAGAGGCCCTCCCCCCGCTTGCCGCGGTGCCTGTGGGAGATATAGGGCTGGCCCGCGCCGCTGATGCAGCCGCCAGGGCAGGCCATGACCTCCACCAGGTCGTAGTGGACCTCGCCGGCCTTGATCTTCTTCAACAGGCCCTCGGCGTTGCCCAGTCCGCTGACCACGGCGATCTTAAGCACCTTGTCGCCATAGGGAATGTCGGCTTCCTTGACGCTGTCCATACCGCGCACGCCGGTGTAGGCGATCTCAGCCAGGGTGGTGCGGCTGTTGTCGGTGGCGATCTTGCGCAGCACGGCCTCGGTCACGCCGCCGGTGACGCCGAAGATCATGCCCGCGCCGGACATCGTGCCGAAGGGCATGTCCACGCTCTCGGGCTGGAGCTCCCGGAAGATGATGCCGGATTCCTTGATCATCTTGATGAGCTCCTGGGTGGTGATGACGTCGTCGGTGTTCGGGCCCATTTCGGTGACGAACTCGCCGCGCCGGGCCTCGAATTTCTTGGCGGTGCAGGGCATCAGCGCCACGTGGTAGTGCCGCTTCTTGCCCTCGGGCAGCTTGTCCTTGTAGATCTCCTTGATGACCGCCGCGAACATGCTCATGGGACTGCGGGCGGTGGACAGGTTCGGCAGGAATTCGGGATATTTCTTCTCGACGAACTGGACCCAGGCCGGGCAGCAGGAGGTGAATAACGGGATGTTATCGCCCTTCTGCACCCGCTCGACGAACTCGTTGGCCTCCTCGATGACGGTCAGGTCCGCACCGGTGGAAGTGTCGTAGACCTCGTCGAAGCCCATGCGGTGCAGCGCCGCCACGATCAGGCCCACCGCGTTTTCGCTGATGTTCAGGCCCAGCTCCCGGCCGATGCCCACCCGCACGGCGGGAGCGATTTCACAGGTGACGAAGGTCTCCGGGTCGTCGATCATCTCCCAGACCTTCGCCGTGTCATCCCGCACGATAATCGCGCCGGTGGGACAGGCCACCGCGCACTGGCCGCAGCCCACACAGGGGGATTCGGACAGCGGGATGTTGAAGGCGGTGGAGATGGTGGCCCTGCTGCCCCGGTGGGCAAAGTCGATGGCCCCCACGTGCTGGACCTCGTTGCACTCCCGCACGCAATCGCCGCAGAGGATACACTTGCCCGGTTCGCGGACGATGCAGGGCGAGGATTTGTCCCCGGCCTGGTTTTCCCGGCTGTTGGGGAAGCGGATGTCGTGGATGCCGAACTGGGCCGCCAGGTCCTGGAGCTTGCACTTGCCTGAATTGCCGCAGGTGGTGCAATCGCGGCAGTGCTCCGCCAGCAGCAGCTCCAATATGTTCTTGCGGTAGCGGCGCAGACGGCCTGTGTTGGTGCGGATCTTCATACCCGCCTCGGGCAGTGTGGAGCAGGCCGCCATCAGCCGCCCCCGGTCGTCCTCCACCATGCACATGCGACACGCGCCGTAGATGGAGAGGTAGCTGTGGTAGCAGAACACCGGCATGATGGTGCCCACCTTGCTGATGACCTCCAGCAGGTTCCGCTCGCCTTCGATCATGACGGGCACGCCGTCCACCGTCATCATGTTTTTCAACTGCATGGACATACTCACGCCTCCTCTCTCACGGCGTCGAAGCTGCAATTGGTCTTGCAGGCGCCGCACTTGATGCACTTATCCTGATTGATGGTGAAGGGCTGCTTCACCACGCCGGTGATGGCGTTCACCGGGCAGTTGCGGGCGCACTTGCTGCAGCCCTTGCACTTCTCCGGGTCGATCACGAAGCGGCGAAGCTTCGAGCAGGCCCCCGCCGGACAGCGCTTGTCGTAGATGTGGGCCTCGTATTCGCTGCGGAAGTTCTTGATGGTGGAAATGACCGGCGAGGGCGCAGTCTTGCCCAGGCCGCACAGGGCCGTGTTGGAGATGGTGTCGGCCAGCTCCTCCAGCAGCTCGATATCGCCGTCCCGGCCCTGGCCCGCCACGATGCGCTCCAGGATCTCCAGCATCCGCTTGGTGCCCTCCCGGCAGGGCACACACTTGCCGCAGGATTCGTTCTGGGTGAAGTTCATGAAGAAGCGGGCGACCTCCACCATGCAGGTCTTGTCGTCCATGACCACCAGGCCGCCTGAGCCGATCATGGCCCCGACCTTCTTGAGACTGTCGAAGTCCAGGGGGATGTCCAGCTCCTTTTCCGTCAGGCACCCGCCGGAAGGGCCGCCGATCTGCACGGCCTTGAACTTGCCGTTGCCGCGCATACCGCCGCCGATGTCGAATATGACCTCCCGCAGCGTCGTGCCCATGGGAACCTCGATCAGGCCCGTGTTCGTGATAGTGCCGGTCAGGGCGAAGGCCTTGGTGCCGGGGCTGTTCTCCGGGCCGATGGATTTGTACCAGACCGCGCCGTTTTCGATGATCATCGGCACGTTGGCGTAGGTCTCCACGTTGTTCAGGTTGGTGGGCTTGTCGAACAGGCCGTGCTCCACCGTACGGGGCGGCTTGACCCTCGGCATGCCCCGCTTGCCCTCGATGGAGGCGGTCAACGCCGAGCCCTCGCCGCAGACGAACGCGCCCGCGCCGCGGTTGATGTGCATATGGAAGGAGAAGTCCGTACCCAGGATGTTGTCGCCCAGCAGGCCGATTTCCTCCGCCTGAGCGATGGCCATGCGCAGGCGCTCCACCGCCAGCGGGTACTCGGCGCGCACATAGATATAGCCCTCAGAGGAGCCGATGGCGATGCCCGCGATGATCATGCCCTCGATCAGCCGGTGGGGGTCGCCCTCCATCACCGAGCGGTCCATGAACGCGCCCGGGTCGCCCTCGTCGCCGTTGCAGACGATGTAGCGGGGCGTCTCCTTCTGTCGGGCGCAGCTCTTCCACTTCCGTCCCGCCGGGAAACCGCCGCCGCCGCGGCCGCGCAGGTTCGATTCGGCCACCTCATCGAGTATGGCCTCCCGGGTCATGTCGAACAGCGCCTTTTCCAGCGCCTGATAGCCGCCCACGGCCAGGTAATCGTAGATGGAGGTGGCGTTGATGTGGCCGCAGTGCTCCAGCACCATGCGGTGCTGCTTGGCGTAGAAGGGGATCTCCTCCTGCTTGCGGTAGATCTCGCCGTTCTGCTTGTAGGCCAGCCGCTCCACGCACTCGCCGCCGACGATGGTCCTTTCGACAATCTCCTCGCAGTCGTCCAGCTTGACTTTTGTATACAGCCAGCCCTGGGGCTCCACCCGCACCAGCGGGCCCATCTCGCAGAAGCCGTGGCAGCCGCTCTTCTTGAGTCCTACGGATTCATCATGGGGCTCGTGGGCCAGCTCCACGGACACGGGGATGTCCCTCGCTTCCAGCATGGCCTTCAGTCGGTCGTAAATGTCCAGGGAACCGCCCGCCACACAGCCCGTGCCGCCGCAGACGAGGATCTTCTTCGTCTCCAGCGACAGGGCCTTCTGACAGACGCTGCGCAGGTTTTGCAAATCCTGCCGGCTCATCAGTCTCGTCATGCCCGCTCGCCTCCCTTCGCCAGCTCCGCCTTCAGTTCACTCAACAGCTCGGACGCCTTGTCCGGGGTCATCGCCCCGTACACGGTGCCGTTCACGGTCATGGCCGGGGCCAGGCCGCAGGCGCCCAGGCAGGACACGGTCTCCACGGTGAAATTCAGATCGTCGGTGGTCTTCTTGCCGTCGGTCAGGCCCAGCTCCTGGCGCAGGCGCTCGAGGATCGGTATCGACCCACGCACGTGGCAGGCGGTGCCGTCGCAGCAGCGGATCACGTACTTCCCCTTGGGCTCCAATGAGAAGTTCTCGTAGAACGTGGCCACGCCGTACAGCCGGGCCTCGCCCACGCCGATGGCCTTCGCCACGTAGGGAAAGACCTCTCTGGGCAGGTAGTGGTAATGCTCCTGGATGTCCTGGAGGATGGCGATGGTGGAGAGTTCGCTGCTCGGATGGCTGTCCAGGATGCGATCCACCGGGGCAAAGTCGAATTGTCTGGTCATGGGAAGCCTCACCCTTTCTCTGGTCGTAATGCGCTTGAAGCCATAATCAGGCCGCTGTCATCGGCTACGGCTGCTTGCCGATATAGGCCAGTATGCCGCCGTCAACATACAGCACATGGCCGTTGACGAAGTTGCTGGCGTCCGAAGCCAGGAAAACCGCCGGGCCCATGAGGTCCTCCGCCTCGCCCCACCTTACGGCCGGCGTCCTTGAAACGATGAACTGGTCAAAGGGGTGGCGCGATCCATCGGGCTGGCGCTCCCTCAGCGGCGCGGTCTGCGGGGTGGCGATATAGCCGGGGCCGATGCCATTGCACTGGATGTTGTACTGCCCGTACTCGGCGCAGATATTCCGGGTCAGCATCTTCAGCCCGCCCTTTGCCGCGGCGTAGGCGGATACCGTCTCCCGGCCCAGCTCCGAGGTCATGGAGCAGATGTTGATGATCTTGCCGTGGCCCCTTCGGATCATGCCGGGGATGACCGCCTTGGCGCAGATGAAGGGCGCGACCAGGTCGATGTCCACCACCTGCCTAAAATCCTCGGCCGTCATCTCGCACATGGGGACGCGCTTGATGATGCCCGCGTTGTTCACGAGGATATCGATGTCCCCGGCCTTATCGACGAAGGCCCGCACGCTCGCCTCGTCGGTGACGTCGCAGACGCCGCCCAGGGCCTCGATGCCCTTGTCCCTGTAAG
This sequence comes from Clostridia bacterium, assembly GCA_017512905.1. Lineage (GTDB taxonomy): Bacteria > Bacillota > Clostridia > Christensenellales > Aristaeellaceae > UBA2862. The sequence continues at coordinate 59,365 of JAFWEL010000066.1, read as the reverse complement.
CCTCGATCGCCTTCTGCGCATGGGACTCGCTGCGGCAGTTGAAGACGATCCTGGCGCCCGCATGGCCCAGCGCCTCGGCGATGGCGAATCCGATGCCGCCGCTCGCGCCGGTGACCCAGGCGGTCCTGCCCTCAAGGCTGAACATATTCATATACCGGTTCCCCCTTTCTTATGTTACAAGTATACAGGAGAAACGCATTGTTGTCCATGGATATATTTAATCCGTCAGGATGAAAACAGATATCTGAGCCATCCGATATTTAGGCACACGCGCAGGATTGAAAAGGGTATTACAGTTGAGTAGAATTGATAAAGATATGTAACTGGTCAGTCGTATGAAAACTTTGATTTGGCGGGCTGCTCCGTATAGCTGAACGCCGGTAGAGATTGACACGTACAGATCCTTGACGCTCCGCTCAGGATGACAGCGTTGCGCGGCGTTTGTGATCCTGAGCGGAGCGTTAGCGAAGTCGTGGCCGAAGGCCTAGCGAAGCGTCAAGGACCTGTAGGTTGTGATTACGAGCAACTCCTCGATAAATCAGAATTATCCTGACTGACATAATAAATAGCAGTTGTTCCGTCATGTGCGCAGTATGATTTATCATGGGAGAACTGTAATCTCCCAAATTCCTTCCATTGGTGAGGTATTGGGGACAGGGCATGAGACCGTCGGTTCGGCGACCAATACATGGCCATATCAATCTATGTTTGCCTTGTATCATTCCCGCTTGTGGCGCTCCTCCCGCTCCCTGCGCTCGGCGGAGACCTCCTGGGCCGACTTGACCCGCTGGCGCACCGCGCCGGTATACCCCTCCCGCGTAGGGATCAGATGGCCCGCGGCAAAGCGGGCCCGGGCCTGGGCGATGGCCTCGCCGTACTGGGGCAGCCATTGGGCCTGGGCGATCAGCAGCTCGTCCACCATCTGCCAGACCTCCGGCGGGCTGCACACCGCGCCGGTCAGCGGGTCCATCAGCGCCGCCTGCTTGAGCAGGGTCGCGTCGCCGGTGACAGCGGCCTCCACGGCCAGCTTCTGCACCCATACCGACTGGCTGCACACCGCGGCGCACCCCAGGGGCAGGTCCCCCACCCGGGGCACGGATATGCCGTTGCCGTCCACGTAGCAGGGCACCTCCACCACGCACTCATCCGGCAGGTTGGAGATGGTCCCTTCGTTCATGACGTTGAAATGGCCCCGGTAGGTCCGGCCCGTCTCCAGGGCTTCGATGATGTGGCTGCCGTGCTCGCTGCTGCGCGCGCTGCCGTCGTAGCGCATCGGCGGCTCGGCCATCAGCTTCGGAAATTCCGTCTCGAACCAGTCGCGGTTTTCCCGGGTCTCCCGCAGGTAGCCGCCGGTCTCTCCGTTGATCCAGCTGGACAGATCGATCCACTTTTTGATTTCATCCGGGCGCTTGCGGTACCAGGCCACATATTCGGAAAGATGGCCGTTGGATTCGGTGGAATAATAGCCGAAGCGCCGGAGCACGTCGATGCGCACCTTTTCCGTATGGCTATACTCCGGATGGCCTTCGAAGCCCTCCAGCAGCTTCCCGATCATCTCTTCCCCGTTGTGTTTGACCGACAGATACCAGGTCTGGTGGTTGAGTCCCGCGCAGGTGACGTCCAGCGCCTTCCTGTCCCCAACCCCCAGCACGTCGGCAATCTGCATCTCGCCGTGGATCTCTCCGTGGCACAGGCCCAGCGTGCGCACGCCACCGTATTTAATGCAGGCCCAGGTGAGCATGGCCATGGGGTTGGAGTAGTTCAACAGCAGCGCGTTCGGCTCCGAGACCTCCCGGATGTCCCGGCAGAAGTCCAGCACAGCTGCGATGCCCCGCTGGCCGTACATGATGCCGCCGATGCACAGCGTGTCACCCACGCACTGGTCCACGCCGTATTTGAGGGGAATGTCGATGTCCGTCTCAAAGGCTTCAAGGCCGCCGACACGCACGCAGTTGACGATGTAGCGGGCGTCCCTCAGCGCCTCGCGGCGGTCGGTGGTGGCGTGTATTTTCGTGGGAATGCCGTTGGCGTCCAGATCCCGCTGGCACAGGCGGGTCACCCGATCCAGGTTTTCCGGGTTGATGTCGGTGAAGGCCACTTCCAGGCCCCGCAGCTCCGGCACGGACATGATGTCGGTGAACAGCGTCCGCGCAAATGTCAGGCTGCCCGCGCCGATGATCGTCAGCTTGAATGACATGGGATTCCCCCTTTCGTTCGATTTCGTTACGCGCGTATCCAGACGCGCATCTCCCCCACGCCCCGGTTGGCCCAGGCGTAGTAGGGAATCCAGCGCAGCGCCACCGCTTCGGCATCGGGAGCTTCGCGGAAGGTGTAGAGCCCGGTTTCAGGCTTGTCCGCCTTCTCCCTCAGGCCAGGGGTGGTCAGGGTCACCACGCCGCCCAGGGTGTCCGGCTCCCAGCGGGATTCGGCCCTGGCCTCTGTGCCGACGCGCACGCTGTGCAGCGAGGGGCCGTTGTCCGCCTCCTCCAGGCAGTACACCACCGGGCCGCGCTGCAGCGCGACCCTGCCGGCGTTTTCCCGCACCCTGGTGTTGGCGCGGACCCAGCGGGCGGGCATATCCATGCGCAGTTCGACGACGTCGCCGGACTTCCACGGCCCCTCCAGCACGGCATAGCCCTGACAAGGCACTGCCTTAACGGCTTTGCCGTTCACCGACAGCGTCCAGTCCCCACACCAGCCGGGAATGCGCAGGGCCAGCTTCCCGTCCCAGGGCGCGTCCCCGGTGACGGTGAGCTTCACATCGCCCTCCCAGGGATAGTTCGTCTCCACGTTCAGTGAAAGGCCGCCCTCCCGGATCCGGCCGCCGACGTACAGGTTCACATACACCGTGTCCCCCGCCCCGGTGGCCACGTATTCCTCCAGGGAGGTCAGCATGCGAATCAGGTTCGGCGGGCAGCAGGCGCAGCCGAACCACTTCTGCCGCTGGGGCTTCACATGCCGCTTGTGGGCGTCCATCTCGCAGGCCTCGGGGACCACCTCCAGCGGGTTCACGTAGAAGAAGCGCTTGCCGTCCAGCTGCATACCGCTGATGATGCCGTTGTAGAGCGCGCGCTCCATCACATCTGCGTACTCGGCCTTCGGCTCGAGCAGCAGCATGCGCCGGGCGAAGAATACCAGGCCGATGGAAGCGCAGGTTTCGCCATAGACGGTGTCGTTGGGCAGGTCGTAGTCGAAGGTAAACGCCTCTCCGTGCTCGGAGGAGCCCACCGCGCCGGTGACGTACATGCGGCGGCGGGTGGCGCTTTCCCACAGGTCGCGGCAGGCGTTCGCAAGGCCCTCGTCCCCCGTCTCCCGGGCCACGTCGGCCATGCCGCTGTAGAGGTACATGGCCCGCACCGCGTGGCCCTCGGCGTCCTTCTGCTCCCGCACCGGCCTTTCAGCCTGGTAATAGCGATAGCGCAGCGGGCTGTCCCTCCAGAAGAAGCGGTTCTGGTTGCGCTCGTCCTCCTCCTCGAAGTACAGCGGCGCCTGTCCGCGCTGGTCCACGAAGTATTTGGCCAGCCTCAGGTGCTTCTCTTCATGGGTGACGCCATACAGCCGCATCAGCGCCATCTCGATGACCGGATGCCCCGGATAGCCGTGGAGCTTGCCCGGTTCAGGACCGATGACGCTGTCGATGTGGTCCACCAGCCGGATCGCCACGTCCAGCAGCCTGCGCTTGCCGGTGACCTGGCAGTAGGCCACGGCAGCCTCGATCATATGGCCCGCCACGTACAGCTCGTGGTTGTCCTTCAGGTTCGTCCAGCGCTTGTCCAGGCCGTTGATGATGTAATAGGTGTCCAGATAGCCGTCCGGCTGCTGGGCCTCGGCCACAGCCTCGATAGCGCCGTCGGCAATGGCCTCCAGCGCCGGGTCGGGGTGCCACCGCAGGCTAAACGCCACGCCCTCCAGCCACTTGTAGATATCGCTGTCCTGGAAGACGAAGCCGCCGAAATCGCCCTTCTCCCTGCCCGCGGCGATGCGGAAGTTGCGCATGCAATAGCTGGGCTCGGCATCCGCGTCCAGCTGGTCGTTGAGGGCCTTCCACTGGTAGGGAATGCCCTCGCGCACCAGGGTTTCCCGGAACCGGTTCCAGAAGCGATCGTTCAGGGTGACGTCCGTAAGGACCTTGCCGTATTGATTCATGGAGAAGCCTCCTTAATTTGGGGATGTAGATATTTGCCTATGTCCAACCAACTGCAATTTCTGTTTGAATCGAACTCCTGCGCTACATGCGTTCGAACACCGGGATGCACTCCAGCGGCGCGCTCACCTCGATGGTTTCGCCGCCGGCGTACACCTCGCCGGTATCCACGTTCCGCCAGCCTCCGGCGGGCAGGTAGACCAGCTTTTTGCGCGCCCCCGGCTCCAGTACCGGAGCCACCAGATAGAGGTCGCCGAACATGTACTGGTCCTTGAGACCGGCGCAGACCGGATCCTCCGGGAAGACATAGAACATGGCCCGCATCAGCGGTATGCCCTGCTCGTGGGCCTGCCGCATCAGCTCCCGGGTGTAATCCCGCAATTCCTCACGGCGCTTCATGTACTTCACGAGGATGGGATAGGCCTCCTCGCCATAGCTCCAAACCTCGTTGGCCGCGCCGGAGGGCAGCACCTCCGTGCCGTCCTGGCGGTACACGCGCTCCACCGGCTTGCGGTCGCCGTGCAGGCGCATCACCGGGCAATAGCAGCCCCACTGGAACCAGCGGATGAACAGCTCCCGGAAGGCGGGGTCCTCCGGCCAGCCGTCGTGGAAGCCGCCGATGTCCGTGGTCCACCAGGGGATGCCCGCGACGCCCATGCTCAGCCCCGCGCAGATCTGGCGGCGGAAGTCCTCCCAACGGCTCATGATGTCGCCCGACCACACCAGCGCGCCATAGCGCTGGCTGCCGGCCCAGGCGCAGCGCAGCAGGTTCACCGGGTTCTCCTGCCCCTCAGCCACCATGCCGTCGTAGAAATTCCGGGCATACAGCTGGGGATACACATTGCCCACCTGCTGGTTGCTGCCGATATAGTACCGGTAGTTCCTGAATTCATAGGTGCCGTACTCCGGCTCCGCCTCGTCCAGCCAGAACACGCGGATGCCCAGGTCGTAGTAATTCTGCTTGATCTTCTTCCAGACGTAATTTCGGGCGCGGGGGTTCGTGGCGTCGTAGAACATGCTGTCCTCCACGAAGCGCATGCCGATCTGCTCGCCGTATTCCGCCCGCACCAGCAGGCCCTGCTGCTGCATCTCGGCGTAGTTCTCGCTGGTGAGGGCCACCTGGGGCCACACGGACACCATCAGCTCGATGCCCATGGCCTTCAGCTCCTTCACCATCGCGGCGGGATCCGGGAAGAACTCGGGATCGAAGCGGTAGTCGCCCATCCTGGGCCAGTGGAAGAAGTCGCAGACGATCACGTCGATCTTCAGCCCCCTGCGCACGTATTCCCGGGCAACCGCAAGCAGCTGCTCCTGGTTCCAGTAGCGCAGCTTGCACTGCCAGAAGCCCAGCCCGTATTCGGGCATCATCGGCGCGAAGCCGGTGGCCCGGGCGTAGCGCAGGCTGATCTCGGCGGGGGTGTCGCCGCAGGTGATCCAGTAATCCAGCTGTTTGGTGGATTCCGCATGCCAGGTGGTGCGGTTCGCACCGAAGGACACGCTGCCGATGGCGGGATTGTGCCACAGGAAGCCGTAGCCGCGGCTGGACATCACAAAGGGCACGCTGGCCTGGCTGTTGCGATGGGCCAGCTCCAGGGTGCAGCCCTTCCAGTCCAGGATCTCCTCCTGATACTGGCCCATGCCGTACAGCCGCTCGTCCGCCTGGCCGTCAAAGGTGGCAGTCAGGGCGAAATCGCCGCCAAGGTAGGGTTCGAACTTCCGTGCCTTCAGCGCCAGGGCGTTGGCCGGGGCGGTTTCGCTGAGCAGCAGCTCGCCCCGCTGGTTGAAAAAGCGGATTCGGGCGTAGCGGTGCCAGCCGTCCATCTCTATTTTGGCTGTCAGGCGGCCGTTGATTATTTCGGCGCTGTCGCCGTCGATGGCGATGGTCACGTCCGTTTGCGCCGGCTCCAGCAGCGCGAAGCGGGTGTCCGACACGTCGCCCTGTATTGTCGACCGCACCCGAAGGCTGTCCTCCCCCCAGGGGGTGATCACCAGCGTTTCGCCCTTGTTGCGCCAGATCAGTTCATTGCCGGATTGCTCGTAGTAATTCATGGGGCACTCTCCTTCAAGCGTAGTCACATCCGATCAGAAGCCCTGATGATACCGGTCAAGGTCCTCCATGGTGGGATAGATGCGATTGTACATATAATACCACTGCATGGCGCCGATCGTCCAGTAGGGCCGGAAGCGGCGGGTGACAAATTCATAGATCCCGGCGTGACCCGGCAGCGTCTCAAAGACGTTGTCCTCTCCGGGAACGGGCACGATCCAGTCCTCGGGCCGCTCCACATCCCCCACCAGCACCGTCATCTCGTCGCAGGCCAGCACCAGCGGGCCGTAGCTCAGCGCCACCAGGTTCGGGTGCTGCAGGTCCACCGGGGTGAAGCGCAGGCGGGCGGCCATGGAGATGTACAGCGTATCGCCGTCGTTGAAGCTGCGCTCCAGGCTCAGCCAGGTGTTCGGCCGGCAGGGTACATCCAGGGCCTCGCCGTTCAGGGACACGGCGTTGTCGCCGTCCGCCCAGGCGGGCACCCGCAGCCTGACCCTGAGCCGCGTCGGCGCTTCCATGCGCAGGGTCAGCCGGGCCTCCGGTTTGTTGGGAAAATCGCCGTCGGAGATGAGCGTGACCTCTCGCCCATCGTGGCGGAAGCGAATCTCCGCGGGGATCAGCTGGCTGACGGACACGCCAGCCTCGTCGTAGTAGGCGATCATGTTGGCGTACTCGGCCACGTCCTGGGGGAAGGTGCCGGTGCAGCACTGCCAGACGAAGTTCTGGCCCATGTGCTGCAAGCGGCGGTCCTCATAGCTCTTCAGCGCGCCGTCCTGGAAGTAGCTGGCGTAGTAGAGGATCTGCCCCTTCGGCGTCACCGGCGGCTGGCCCAGCGTGCCGTTCACCAGCATCCGCTCCACCCAGTCGCCGTACTTCGCCTCGCCGGTCAGCTGCAGCAGGTAGTTGCACAGCTTGAACACCGCCCAGGCGCAGCAGCTGACCTCGCAGCTGCCCCAGGCGTCGCTGCGGGCCACACGCATATCGGCGAAGTTCCGGTAGACCACGGCGTTTTGCCGGACCAGCTGGTTGTCCCAGGTGCTCAGCAGCGCGTCGCCCAGATAGCCCTCGGACTCCCCGAACAGCGTCTCGGCAGGGCCGTAACCGCCGGTGATGTAGGTGTGATGGGCCAGTATGCCGGTATAGGCGTTCTCAATGACCTCAAGGTAGTGCCTGTCGCCGGTGACGACATAGGCCCGGGCGGCGCTGGAGAGGCTGTTGACATGGCTGTAGGCGTGGCGCGGCCCGATCCTGAAGTCGCCCACGGCCAGGTGATCCCAGAGCCAGGGGTACAGCCATACTTCGGCGTAGTCCCGGTACAGCGTATCTCCGGTCAGCTGCCATGCCCGGTAGAGGTTCTCGGGCAGGGTGTACCACTCGATCTGGCCCTTCATCCGGTCGTCCTGGCAGCCGTCCCGGGGAATATCTGGATCGAAGTTGCACATCGCCCGCTGGGTCAGCCGCCTGGCGTAATCCGCCGCCTCCGAAACGCCCATGTATTCAACCATGTCCATCAGGCCGCCCAAAAGCTTTTCATAGGGATAGGTGCCGTAATCCAGGCAGTCCTCGCAGACATCCACGCATTCCGCCCAGCCGCGAAACACCTCCAGGCACTTTTCCCGCGCCCGTTCATCCCCGGTACCCCGCCACAGCTTGGCATAGGCCCCCAGGTACTGGCCGATGCTGGGACCCCACCCCGTCATGCCCCGGGCGCTGGAGGGGATGCCCGCCTTCAGGCGCGTGCGGTGAAGGATATCCCCGGTGGAAGGGTGCTCCAAGTACAGGGCCAAGGTCTCGTCCCGCTGACGCTTAAAGGGACTGTCCAGCAGGGTAACGCCGTCGTAATTCGCGGCATGGAGGACGTAATCAATCATATGCCAATCACCTCATCAATGAAAAATGCAGGCCAAAGCCGGGGACAGCTCCGCCCATCCCCGGCTTTTCCGGCCCTCTCTCAGCCCTTGACCGCGCCGATCATGACGCCCTTCTCGAAGTACTTCTGCACGAAGGGGTAGACCAGCAGGATGGGTACTGTGGATACGATGATGACCGCGTATTTCACCTGGTCGGCGGAGGACTGGGCATAGCCGCCCTGCACGCCGCCGTTGCCGCTGGCAAAGGCCTCGTTTTGCAGCAGGATGCGGCGCAGCACCATCTGCAGCGGCTGCACCTCCGCGCCGGAGGTATAGATCAGGGCGTTGAAGTAGTCGTTCCAGTGGAACACCGCGTAGTACAGGATCTCCACGGCGATGATGGCCTTGCTCAGCGGCAGCACGATGTGCCAGAAGATGGTAAAGTGGTTCGCGCCGTCCAGCATGGCCGATTCATACAGGTCGTTGGGTATGGTGTTCTGAATGAAGGTTCGGGCGATGATCAGGTTGTAGGTGTTCAGCGCCACCATGATGATCAGTATCCAGGGCGTATTGATGAGTCCCAGCTTGTTCACCACCATGTAGGTGGGCACCAGGCCGCCGGAAAAGTACATCGTGAACACGAAGTACATCATGACCGGGTTGCGGGCCTTGAAGTCAGGCCGGGACAACGCGTAGGCCGCCGGCATGGTGATGATCATGTTCAGTATCGTGCCGAACACCACGTAGATCAGCGTGTTGCGGTAGCCCAGCCAGATGCGGGAATCCTTCATGATCTGCTGGAAGCCGTAGAAGCGGATGTCCACCGGCAGAATGGTGACCTTGCCCTGGTTCACCAGGTCGGAATTGCTGATGGAGGCGATGACCACGAACCACAGCGGATAGATGATCACGATGAACGTGGTGATGGTCAGCGCGATCATGATGGCGTGGAATATCCGGTCCCCCCGGGACTCCTGCATCATTGATTTGCGGGGCGCGAGGTCGATTTTCTTCGCATTGTCCATGTTCGCACCTCCTTACATCAATCCGGTTCCCGTGATCCGTTTGCTGATAAAGTTGCCGATCATCAGGAAGCCGAAGTTGACCACATTGGTGAACAGGCCCACGGCGGTGGCCAGGCTGAACTGGGGCGCGCCGGTGGTGGGGGCCATCAGGTGGTAGACATAGGTCGATATGACCTCGGAGACGTTCTTGTTCAGCGTGTTCTGCATCAGGAACACCTTGTCGAAGCCGACGTTCAGTATACTGCCCATGTTCATGATGAGCAGGATCATGATGGTGGGCACCAGCGCCGGGAATTCCACGTGGATGACCCGCTGCAGCGCGTTCGCGCCGTCGATCTTGGCCGCCTCATGCAGGCTCGGGTCCACTCCGGACAGCGCCGCCAGGTAGATGATGCTGTTCCAGCCCATGCCTTGCCAGACGCCGGAGAACACGTACATCCACACGAAGTATTGCTTCTGGCCCAGCAGGTTCGCCTTCTGGGGCACCAGGCCCAGCGTCTTCAGCAGGTCGCTGAGCACGCCCCCCTTCTGGGCAAACAGCACGTTCAGCATGGAAACCAGCACGACGGTGGAGATAAAGTAGGGAATGTAGACCACGGTCTGCACCGTGCGCTTCCAGCGCTCCTGGCGCACCTGGTTGATGATCAGCGCCAGCACGATGGGCGCGGGAAACGAGAACAGTATGCTCGTCACCGCGATGACAAAGGTGTTGACCACGGTGGTCTTGAACATGGGGCCGGTGAAATACTGCTTGAAATAGGTCAGCCCCATCCACTCGCCGCCATAGATGCCCTTGGCAAAATCATACTTCCGGAAGGCCAGCTGAACGCCGTACATGGGCATATAGCAGAAAATGAAGATGTAGACGATGGCGGGCAGCAGCATCAGCCACAGCTGCCAGTCGTGCAGGAACTGTCCGACAATGCCGCGCTTCGGCCCGGCGGCGGATAATGTCGTCCTGTCCTTGGACATACCGGTCACGCTCCTTCTTCTGAAATAAAAACGGTCGCTGCCGGAGACCATCCCCGGCACCCATGCCGCCCTCGATTCTCTCGGAGGCGGCATCGGCGTCCCGGACGGCAACCGGCGCCGCCGGATGAAGGCGCGGGATGCGGATGACCGCATCCCGCGCAGGGCTGTACGTTCGGTGTATGAAGCTTACTTGCCCAGGTAGGCGTCGAAGGCCTTCTGGCGGATGGCCAGGTTCTCGGCCAGGCCGGCAGCCTCGACCTCGGCGACGTAGTCTTCCCAGGTCTCGTCGATGTCGGCCTCACCGGTGAGCCACAGGCCCCAGTAGCTGTCGGTCACGCTGGTGATCGCGGCCTGGGTGACGGCCAGGGTGTTCTGGTCTTCCTCGGTATAGCGCATGAACATCTGGGGATAGTACTCGGTATCGAAGTTCACGCGGGCGATGGCTTCCTTATACTGCTCGCGCTCGTTCAGGGCGTAGGTCATATCCTGGGCCATGTCGATCTGGGTAGCGCGGCGGATGTACATCGGGCCGTTGTCGGCGAAGGTGGAGGTCCACTTCCAGGTGCCGGAGTCGGTGTTGGGATCCAGCGGATCCTCGACCTTGTAGTGGTCGTCTCCCACCACGGACACGCAGCCGTCGGTAATGCCGCCGAACAGGACCTGCACGGAGACGTCGGGGCGATAGAACTCGTCCATGAACTTCATGGCGGCCTCGGCCTTAGCCGGGTCGGCGGCGCAGGCGGCGCTCATGCAGATGCGGTTCGCGCCCATGTTCAGGCCGGAGAAATCATAGGTCCAGCGGGGCTCGGAGGTGGCCAGCTCGTCCACGTCATCGGTGAAGGGGCCCACCGGCACATACTGGCTGTACAGGGTCGGGCCGAACTTGTCGGTCTCCTCCCAGCCGAACACACAGCCCACCAGCGCGTTGCCGTCGCCGTCGCCACGGGACAGGGACTGGAACATGGAGTAGTCGTTGGTGATGGCGTTCTCGTTGATCAGGCCCTCGGCGTAGAGATCAGCGAAGTACTTCATCATGGCCTTGTAACGCTCGTCCACGGCATAGTTCTTCACGGTGCCGTCCTCGGCGAAGTAGCCATCATAGGCCCAGTTGACCAGCTGGACGCCCCAGGAGCCGATCAGGTTGTTGATGGAATAGGCGCTGCCGAACCAGCCGTTGAAGTCCAGCGGCACTTCGTCGGTGGCGTCGCCGTTGCCGTTGCAGTCGTTGTCGCGGAAGGCGATCAGAACGTTCTTCAGCTCAGACAGGGTGGTGGGCTTCTCCAGGCCCAGTTTGGTCAGCCACTCCTGGTTGATGAACATGACGCCGTTGCAGTCCGGCCACTTGCCCTGGAACTTGGGCAGGGCGTAGATGTTGCCATCCAGGTTCTTGGCCAGGGACAGGGTGTCCGGCTCCTCCTCGAACATGGCGGTCACGTTCGGGGCGTACTGGGCGACCAGGTCGGTCAACTCGGCGAACAGGCCGGCGTAGGTGGTGTAGTCGCTGTCGGTGGTGGCGTTGATCAGGATATCCGGTATGTCACCGGAGGCAAAGCGGGTGGTCTTCAGCTGGTCCCAGTCGGTGTAGATCTGTTCCCAGGTGATCTCGACGCCCGCGTCGTCGGCGATCTCTTTGAGCCACTGCATCTCCTCCACGCTCTTGGTCAGAGGGTGGGCGATGAACAGGGCGGTCAGCGGCACCTTCTCCTCGGCATAGGATACGGTCGCCAGTCCGAGCACGAATACCAGTGCGAGAACCAAAGCCAATGCGCGTTTCATCTGTGTAAAACCTCCCTTATTCTATTTGGCTGTTCGCCTTCCGGCGCAACAGCCCGTCACCGTTATTGTACCGCCTTACGGTCTGTACAAGGAATGATTTTTCAGGCAACGGCATGTAGAAAACGGCAGTTTTCAGATAAAAACGCAAAATCATGTGCCAAATGCCCAATTATCGTACACTAATATCAATAATTCGCCGTTTTTGTGGGTTTTTTACGGTTATTTAGAAAAGTAACAATGAAATCACCGTTGCTTTCGTTAAGATCGCGCTTGATTTATGAAACGTTTTCGGTTATAATACCCGTTGAGACAGCCACATGCAAGCATGTGTTATCGGGCATGAATATGAGGATTTGGGAAGGAGTGCTTCACATCATGCTGTACGATCTGTTACCCCTTTCCCTGGACCGCCGGGTCACGCTGTGCGGTACCAATTACTACCCCAATCCCACGCTTCACGTCGACCGCGTGATGGAGGAACACGACCTGATGTACATCTACGACGGCCAGTGGCAGGTGAATCAGGACGGCACCAACCATCACATGGTCAGCGGCGACGTGATGCTGCTGCGGGCGGGCAGCCACCACTTCGGCACGGCGGCCTGTACACCGAACATGCGCAACATGTTCGTCCACTTCAACCGCCTTCCCGGCGACCGGGGCGCGGTTGAGCTGACGCCGGAGGAAGCCCGCATGCACGCCGCCGGCGACCGTCTGTGCATCCCCACGGTGGTCCATTGCGGCCAGGACAGCAGTGTCAACGCCACCATGCGGGAGATCATCGGGGTGTACTGGTCCCACCGGGACGACCGCGAACGCACACTGACCGTGCTGCTCAACGGCATGCTGAACGAACTGGCTTACCTGGCCCGCAATACACTGGGTGAATCGGAGGAGTGGATCACCGTGCTGCTCAAGGCCATGAGCCTGGAGGCCGAGCGCTTTATCAGCCTCGAGGAGGCGGCGGAGCTGGTCCACATGAGCGTGCGTACGCTGTCCAGCCGCTTTCGGCGGATCATGGGCCGCAGCGTCCACGAATACCAGCTGAGCATGAAGCTTGAGAGCGCCTACAACGCCCTCAGGACCGGGCATTACACCGTTCGTGAGGTCTCCCAGAACTTCGGCTTCTGCGACCCGTTCTATTTCAGCCGCGTTTTCAAGCAGCATTTCGGCATCACGCCCAGCGAGCTGAAGCGAGGCGAGCCCAGCGTGAATATCAACCGTCCCGAAATGCGATAGCACAACGGGAGAAGGTATGAATGCGCACTGAAGGCATGACCCGGCTGTCGCGGAATATCAAATAAGTTTGCTTTAGGGTCTTGCAATTCCCGTCAAACAGTGTTATTATTATGTAAATATTTATTCCTATACGATCTGCAATGGAATACAACGGAAAGGAAGCATGAATCATGACCATCAAGGAGCTACGCATGGGGAAGGCGCTCACGCGCGGCGCTTTTGCAAAGAGCCTCGGCATCAGCCTGTCGGCGCTCGACGGCTTTGAATCCGGCAGGCGCAGGATCGACGATAAGGTGCTGGCGAAGATCAGGGAGGTCTACGGCGTAGACCTGGCCGGTCCGATAACTGACGCGGCAGCAGAGCCTGTTGCGGAGCAATCCGCCGGGAATCCGGAGGTCATCCCGGAAGTGGTGACCGCCGAGGAAGCCGTGGTCGTCCCCGCAGACGAAGTCATTGGGGAAACCGAAGACGTCCTGGTTGAAGAAGCCGCTGAGGAAGCCGAAGTCATCCCGGAAGAAAAAGCCGCTGAGGAAGCCACAGTCGTTCCGGAAGTAGCAGCCGCTGAGGAAGCCGCAGTCGTTCCGGATGAAGCAGCCTCTGAGGAAGCCGAAGTTGTTCCGGAAGTAGCAGCCGCTGAGAAAGCCGAAGTCATCCCGGAAGAAGCGCCCGCTGAGAATACCGATGTCATCCCGGTCGAAGGGACCTCTGAGGAAGCCGCAGTCGTTCCGGATGAAGCAGCCCCTGAGGAAGGCGCAGTCGTTCCGGATGAAGCAGCCTCTGAAGAAGCCGAAGTCATCCCGGAAGAAAAAGCCGCTGAGGAAGCCGAAGTCGTTCCGGATGAAGTAGCCACCGAGGAAACCGAAATCATTCCGGAAGAAGAAGTCATCGAAGAAACCATCGAGGATGCCGAGGCCGTCCCGGATGCAATCACCGCCGAGGAGGAAGCCGCAAGGATCGCCGCTGAGGAAAAAGCGGCGAGGAAGGCGGCGAAGAAAGCGGCCAGGAAGCAGAAGGCCGACGAGGAAGCGGCCCGGTGGGTGGCGGAGGCGATCAACGCCCTCTCCAGCTTGACGGACGCCTTCGACGAGGACGTCGTGGCCGCGGCACGGTCGGCCTATGACAGTCTCACCGACGATCAGGAGGACCTGGTGCCGGGCGATCTGGTGAGCCTGCTGATCAAGGCGGAGCGCCAGATCGAGGAGGCGTCAAAGACCTTCCCCATCGCCGATTGTTGGATCACCGTAAAGGACGTCCCCTACACGGGCAAGAAGATCAAGCGCCCCTCGGTGAAGGTGGAGCTCGGGGAAACGAAGCTGGAGGAGGACGTCGACTATACCTTCAAATACGACAAAAAAGCCCAGGACATCGGCTTGTACGCACTGACGGTCAAGGGCAAGGGCCGCTTCACCGGCTCGGTGGACGTCCCCTTCTATGTCGTTCCGAAAGCCAAGACGCTCTACAAGCTGCTGAAGGGCGGCAAGCAGGCTGAACTGGAATGGAAGTGCCTGAATAACATCAAGGGCTATCAGATCGAGTATAGCCTGAAGGAGGATCTCTCCGACAGCAGGAAGGTAAAGATCAAAAAAGCCAAGGACCTCGCCAAAGCCATCGAAAAGCTGAAACCGGGAAAGAAGTATTACGCCCGCATCCGCGTCTATGCCAAGGTGGATGGCAAAAAATACCACTCCGACTGGTCCAAGGTCAAGGCCTTCAAAACCTGATCATAACTGTTCAGTCGTATGAATAGATACACCTGATCTACGGTATCGGGGATGAGAAGTCGGCAGTGTAGCGGCGGCATCGGAGCCCCCATGGTTTTCCAGGCTATCATGGAAAACCATGGCGGCGCGGTGCCGTCGCTATCTATACCCGTATGCTGACGCCGTTGGGCTGCTTGGTCAAGTGGAGACAGTTACAGCCGCACACGCCGCACGGCGTCCTGCCATCCGGTGTACTTTTCATCGCGCACCTCTGCCGCCATCTCCGGCGCGTAGGCGATGTGCTTCAGTGCCTTGAATACATCCCCATGATACAGCCCGCAGGCGAGTCCCGCCGCCCAGGCCGCGCCGATGCCGGAGAGCTCCTCGGAATCGGGGATGCGCACCGGAATGCCCAGCATGTCGCTCTGGAACTGCATCAGGTAGCCGTTGCGGGTCGGACCGCCGTCCACGCGCAGCTCGGCGATGGGCACGCCTGCGCTCTGGCCCATCGCCTTCACGACATCCGTGATCTGGTAGGCGATGCAGTCCAGCGCCGCCCGGACGATTTCTTTTTTGCCCGTGGTACGGCTCATGCCGACGATGGCGGCGCGGGCGCTGCTGTCCCAGTAGGGCGCGCCCAGCCCGGAAAACGCCGGCACCAGGTAGCAGCTGTCGCCGGTGTTGGCCCCCCGGGCCAGCGCCTCGGTCTCCCCCGGCCCGCCGATCAGCTTCAGGTCGTCCCTGAGCCAGGTGATCACCGCGCCGGTGTAGTTGATGTTGCCCTCCAGCACGTAATTCACCTTGCCGCCGATCTTCCAGGCCAGAGAGGTCACCACGCCCAGGTCGCTGAACACGGGCTTTACACCGATGTTCATCATGATGGACGAGCCGGTGCCATAGGTCGCCTTAGTCATGCCAGGCTCAAGGCAGCCCTGCCCAAACAATGCGGCGTGGCTGTCGCCCAGCACGCCGCGAATCGGGATGGGATTGTCCAGCCAGCCCATGAAGTCCGTCTCACCGAAGTCGCCATCGGAATCCGTGACCTTCGCCATGCAGGCGGGATCGATGCCGAACAGCTCCAGCAGCTCATCGTCCCAGGCCAGTGTGTTGATATTGAACAGCTGGGTGCGGGAGGCGTTGGAATAGTCGGTGCAATGGCGATGGTCACCGGACAGATTATACACCAGCCAGCTGTCGATGGTGCCGGCACAGATTTCGCCATGCCTTGCCCGCTCGACGACGCCCTCGACGTTGTGCATGATCCACGCCAGCTTCGCCGCCGGGAAGTAGGGAGAAAGCTGCAAGCCCGTGGTCTTTCGCACCATCTCCGCGTAGCCCTGCTTCTCCAGTTCCTCGCAGATTGCCGCGCCGCGGGCGCACTGCCACACGATGGCGTTGAACACACTCTTGCCGGTGGCGCGATCCCAGGCCACGGAGGTCTCCCGCTGGTTGCTGATGCCCAGCGCGGCGATTTCATTCTTATCGATGCCCGCCTTTTCGACCACGTCCTTCGCCACCTGAACGGTGTTGGCCAGGATCTCCTCCGGGTCGTGTTCCACCCATCCCTTTTCGTTCACGATCTGCCGGTGTGGCCGGTCCGCCCGGCACAGCGGCGCCCCCCGCTCGTCAAACAGCAGCGCCTTGGTGCCCTGGGTGGACTGGTCGATGGATAGTATGTATTTTGACATACAAATCTCCCTCCTTGGAGGGATTAGGGATTAAGAAACAGGGATTAGAAAATGCTGCTTCCATGTGGAATTGCCATGCGGCAGCCATTATCTCTAATCCCTAATTCCTAATCCCTAATCCTTTTACAGATTTTTCTTCACGGCCTTTGCGATGCCCTCGGCGTTGAGGCCGTAGTAATCAAATACCTCCTTCGAGGTGCCGGTGATGACCGGCGCGTCCGGCAGGGCCAGGTTGATGACCTTCTTCGGGTCGCTGGCGCCGATGGCCTGGCTGACCATGCTGCCCAACCCGCCGAAGGGGCTGTGCTCCTCTACGGTCACGACGACCTTCTTGCCCTTCGCGGCATCCAGTAACCCGTTCACGTCCAGAGGCTTCACGCAGTACATGTCCAGCACCGCGGCGGAGATGCCCTGCTGCCTGAGCAGCGCCGCCGCGTCCTTCGCCGGCTTCACCATCTCGCCGCAGGCCACGATCAGGGCGTCGCTGCCCTCGCAGACAGCGGTCGCCCTGTCCATCTCGAAGGGCACGTTGCCCTCCTCGTAGGTGTCCTCCACGGCGTTGCGGCCCAGGCGGATGTAGGCGGGCTTCTCGTCCTTGAGCAGCGCCTCGAACAGGCAGCGGGTCTGGAACCGATCGCTGGGGAGGTACACGCGCATGTTGGGAATGGACGACATGGCGGCGATGTCCTGGGCGGAGTGGTGGCTCATGCCCAATGCGCCGTAGCTCACGCCGCCGGAGATGCCGATCAGCTTCACGTTGGTATTCGAATAGGCGCAGTCCACCTTGGCCTGCTCATAGGAGCGCGTGGACAGGAAGGACGCCGGGGAAGCCGCATAGGCCTTCTTGCCCATCTTGGCCAGGCCAGCCGCAATGCCGACCAGGTCCTGCTCGGCGATGCCAACCTCCACGAACTGCTCCGGGAATTCCTTTGCGAAGGGCGCCAGAGACGCGCTGCCGCGGGAATCGCTGCACAGCACCACGATGTTCTTATCCGTTTTCGCGTGTTCGGAGAGCACCTCGCAGACGATCTGACGATTGGTTATCTTGTTGCTCATGCCCTCGCCTCCTCTTCGTGTGCCTTCAGGTCCTTCATGATCTGCTCGTATTCCTCCTGATTGGGCACATGATGATGCCAGCCCACGTTGTTCTCCATCACGCCGGAGCCCTTGCCCTTGGTGGTGTTCGCCACGATCATTGTGGGCCTGCCCTTCACGCTTTTGGCCTCATCAAAGGCCGCGTTCATGGCGTCGATGTCGTTGCCGTCCACGCTGAGCACGTTCCACCCGAACGCTGCGAAGCGCTCCTTCACGGAATCCTGGTGCATCACCTGCTCGGTGGTACCGGAGATCTGCAGTCGGTTGCGATCCACCACGGCGCACAGGTTGTCCAGGCCGTACTGGGTGGCGCTCATCGCACCCTCCCAGACAGAGCCCTCAGCCAACTCGCCGTCGCCCATCACCACGTAGGTCCGGGAAAGCCGCTTGTCCATCTTCTGGGCCAGCGCCATGCCCACCGCCACGGGCAGTCCATGGCCCAGGGAGCCTGAGTTCATCTCGATACCGGGCAGCTTGTTGTTGGGATGGCCGATAAACTTGCTGCCAAACCGGGAATACTCTTTTATCACCTGCTCGATCGGGAAGAAGCCCTTCTCGGCCAGCACCGCGTAAAGCGTCTCCACGCAGTGTCCCTTGCTCATCGCGAACATATCGCGGTTGGGATCGTCCTGATTCTCGGGGGAGATGTTCATGGCATGGAAATACAGCGATACCATGGTCTCCATCACGCTCATGTCGCCGCCAATGTGTCCCGCCTTGCCGGCCATGATCATGTCCACCACGTCCCGGCGGAGCTTATAGGATAGTGCTTTCAGGTTTTGCATGGTTACATCCTTTCAAATTCGGGAATGGGCAGGTGTTACAACGCCGCCGCTATGCAGTCGCCGGCCTTTCCTGTTCCCTGTTCCCTATACTTCGTCAAACACCACGTCCTCGCCGTGCAAATACGCCTTCACCTTTTCCTCGATGGGGTCGTACAGGTCGGGCTCAACGCCGATGTACTTGCAGGCCTCGTACACCACCGGCACCACGTCGCCGTGGATGGCCGCCACGTGGTGGATGTAGGGGCCCTCCACCACCTTTGCCTCCAGGCGCTTGAGGTTGTTGACCTCCACCCACACATAGGTGCCGCGGGTCCAGGGACCGTCGATGCCCCGGGCGTGGCCCAGCAGGATGGAGTATTCGCCATCGTCGCCGTCGAAGCGCACCAGGCTCATCGGGCCGTGCTTGGCCTCGGCGGACACCGCGCCGTTCTGGGGGAAGGCCACCGGCACACAGATGCTGGGCTTTTCTTTTGCCACGCTGATGGGCCAGGGGCCGCAGTGCTGCAGCAGCTCGCCGTTGTCGTTGTCTGGATGGCGCACGGTCCAGTCGCTGAACATCACCCGGCGCTCCCCCATGGCGGCCGCCTCGGCGATCAACTGGGAAATCGCGCCGTGGATGTCTGTCTCGCAGACCACCGGAATGCCCTCTTCATTCAGCAGCGCGTTGGCGGCGCAGGGCATGATGTGGATCTCGTCCTGCAGCGCGTTCCAGCACTGTATGGCGATGGCATTGCAGCCGTACTTGTCCGCCAGGCTCTTCATGGCCACCTTCAGCGCGGCGACCTCGGTCAGGCCCGCCTCGTCGATGGAGCAGGTCATGTTTTCGCGGCAGTAATCCATGACCTTCTGAACCTTGGTCTTCTCCGCCTTCCACCTGCGCATCTCGGCGTACAGCTCCGGCAGGGGGATGGGCGCCAGCTGGATGTTAAACTTCTCCAACAGCTCACCCTCGTTGCACATGGTGCTCCAGAAGTCGAAGGGGCGCGGGCCGATCTGCAGAATGCGGGTATGACGGAACACCTTGACCACGTTGCACACGGCCAGGAAGTCCCTGATACCGCGCTCGAACTCCTTATCCTCCAGGTTGCAGTTGTTCATGTAGGTGAAAGGCACCTTGAACCGGCGCAGCACCTTGCCGGTGGCGAACAGGCCGCACTGGCTGTCGCGCAGGCGCATGCCCTTTTCGTCCGGGCGCTCGTCCCGGGGGCCCCACAGCAGCACCGGCACGCCAAGGGCCTTGGCCAGGCGGGCGCACTCGTACTCGGTGCCGAAATTCGCGTGCGGGATGAACAGGCCGTCCACCTTCTCCCGCTTGAACTTTTCGATGATCTTCTCAAGGCCCGCGTCATCGAACAGCAGGCCCTCGTCGTTCACGTCGTCGATGTCCACAAAGTCGATGTTCAATTCGCGCAGCCGGTTCGCGGTCAGCCTGCGGTATTCCAGCGCGGCCGGGGCGCTGAATATGGCGCGGCGTGTCGGGGCATAGCCCAATTTGATATTTGCCGTCATGTTCCACTCTCCTTTGTTCGATCGGATTATTCATCGTACTGGCAGAAAAGGCCAGGGATTCTCCTGGTCCCAGCGAGGTCTCGACCAAGCTGTCTTTCGCAGAAGCGTATACTTGAGCCATGGACAATTGCGCTTTATCCATGGCTCAATGCTTTTTACGGTTCCACCGCTCTGAGCAGACGATCGATGCGCTGTCTCTGTGCTTCGGTCATGCTGGTAAAGGGGCTCCAACTCATCTCGCGCAGGGTGCACAGCTCCTTTTCAAAGGGAATGTGATCCTCCTTGAAGGCATATTCGCGCTTGATGATCTCCAGGGTCTTCGGGTTGGCTGACAGCTCTTCCCAACTGGAATCGAGGCTGTAGACCTTGCGGTAAGGCGCGGTGGGCGCGTAGGTGAAGCGGTAGCGGCCCGGACCGGCGGTGAACGACACGTCCGCGCCCAGCTGCCGCAGGCTGTCGGAGATCACGTTCTGTCCCCGACACAGCCCTTCTATGACGCTGGCTTCGGCGTCAGGCAGCACGATCGTCGCTTGGGTGTCGAAGGGTACGGTGAAGGCAAAGCTCAGCCTGCCGTCCTCGATGGTCCACTCGGATTCGATCAGGCCCGCGGCGGAATCCAGTTTCGCCGAGGCGCTGCCGATCTGATAATTCGGCTTCGGCGAAAGTATGAAGCGCTTGAAGCCCGGGGCGTCCTCCACGGGATTGATGCCCGCCATGTCCCTGAACATCCATTCCACGATGGAGCCGTAGGAATAGTGGTTCATCGAGTTCATCTCGGTACCGCTGACCCTGCCGTCGGGCATGACGGAATTCCAGCGTTCCCAGATGGTGGTCGCGCCCATGAGCACCTCATAAAGCCAACCCGGATAGCCCTTCTCCAGCAGCAGGTGGTAGGCGATGTCGTTCATGCCGTTTTCGGAAAGCACACGGCACAGGCAGGGCGTCCCCGTAAAGCCGGTGTCCAGATGGTAGAAGTTCTTCTGGAGCCGGTTCAGCAGCATCCTCCGGACCTGCTCCACCGCGTAATCCGGGGCCAGGTCCAAATGCAGCGCCAGTACACAGGCGGTCATGGTATCGATGGCCAGCCTGCCGGAGGGGGTGAAATAGGCCCTCTCGAAGGCCGCGCGAATCTCCCCGGCGAGGCGGTCGTAACAGGCGGCGTCCTCCGCGTAGCCCAGTATATGGGCGGCCCTGGCCACGATGCGGGTGGAATAATAATAGTAGGCCGATGCGATGTAGTTCGGATCGGTACCGCCGTAGACGCCGCCGGGCCAGTTGCCGTCCAGGGCCAGCCAGTCGCCATAATGGGCGCCGGTGAGCCAGAGTCGCTTGCCGCCGTCCGCGTCATCCTGGCGCTTCATGTAATCCACCCAGGCCTTCATGCTGGGATACTGGCGACGCAAAATGCCCCTGTCGCCGGAGTGAAGGTAGGTGTTCCACGGAATGACCGTGGCGGCGTCGGCCCAGACGGTGGAGGCGTCACCGGAGTAGTTCGCCACGGGCACCACGTCCGGCACGCTGCCGTCCAACTTCCGCTGTTCCATATAGAGGTCATGGCCAAACTTGGTATAGAAGGCGTAGGTATCCATGAAGTAGCAGGCCGTGCCGGAAAAGATCTGCGCGTCGCCGGTCCAGCCATAGCGCTCGTCCCGCTGGGGGCAATCGGTGGGCACGTCCAAGAAGTTCCCCTTCATGCCCCAACGGGCGTTGTGCACCAGCTGATTGACCAGCGCGTCAGAGGTTTTGATGTCGCCCCGCTCGTCCATATCGGAGTGGATCACCAGGCCGGTGAAGGCGTTGGGATCGACCGGACCCACCCAGCCCTCGATCTTCACGAAGCGGAAGCCGTAGAAGGTGAAGTGCTGCCGCACGTCACGGGGTGTGCCGTCGGAGATATAGGTAAACTCCGCCTTCGCGCTGCGCAGGTTGTCCCGGTAGAAGCAGCCTTCCTGCAGCAGCTCGCCGAATTGCAGGCGAATCTCCGTCCCCTTCGGCGCTTCGCTGTGGAATTCCAGCCAGCCCACCATGTTCTGCCCCATGTCCAGCACCGTCTCCCCCGCCGGAGTATGGAGCACCTCCACGGGCTTCAGGCGCTCGTGCGCCCGTATGGGCGGGGAAAGCCTGGCGCACAGACGGTCATGCCCCAGGTCGATGGGCCGGACGCCGAAGACCCCGGAGGTGTCCAGCATCGCGTCGAACACCTCGCCGCAGTAGATGCCGGACGCCACGATCGGACTCCTGCGCGCCTGCCAGCTCTCGTCGGTACAGACGATTTCCTCCGTGCCGTCCTGATAGCGGATGTGGACCTCGGCGATGGCCGCTAGCCGGTCGCCGTAGTTCTCGCTGCGCTTCACCAGGCCGAAGTTGCCCTTGTACCAGCCGTCGCCCAACGTCAGCTCCAGCAGGTTGTCGCCATGGCTAAGAGGCAGGTCGAAGGTCTGGTACTGAATCCAGTCGTCATAGTCGCAGAAGCCGGGCAACAGGCACTCGTCGCCCTGCTTTTCGCCGTTCAGGCTCAGCTCATAGAGGCCCAGCCCGACCACATAGGCCCGGGCTGTGGCGACGGGCTTTTGTACATTGATGTGTTTGAACAGCACGGCCTGCACCGACTTGTCCGCGTCCGGGGTGATCCATTGGGCGCGCCAGGGGGCGTCCTTGCCGGTTTCAAACCATTGTACCGCGCTCTCGGCGGCGTCGCCGGCGTCGTCCCGGGCCCAAACCTTCCAGTAATAGCGGGTCATCGGCTTAAGGTCGATGGGCAGTTCGAAGCTGGTGGAGACGATATCAGAGCGCTCCCCGCTGTCGTACAGGTTTTCGGCAAAGTCCGGGCTCAGGGATACCCACACCCGCGCCGCCCGCTGGAAGCAGCCCTTCGCCTCCGTCACCACATAGGAAATCGTCGGGTGTTCCACGTCCCAGCCCAGGGGGTTGGTCAGGTGGTTCAGCTTGCAATGGATGATCTTCATAGCAATATACTCCTTTATCGCAAATGGGTCCTTTCCGGCCGCGCCGGTCAGAGAACGCGCGTGTTCATTGAATTCCATTATATTAAGATAACATACCGATGTCAACCGGTTTCCGACGCCCAGGGCCGCCCGACAGCGGCTGAACGCCCATATTATATTATTTTTGTAACATTTCAGAAATGGCGTTTTGACCCTGCATGCTGTATATTGGAAAAGGATTCAAAAGGATTGGAAGGAGGCGGTTTCAATGGCTCAGGGCAGGGGGCCGGGCAGGGGCTTCAGCCGCGCCTACATGACCGATGAGGAAAAGGCGAACCAGCCCAAGGTGACGCGGGCGCTGCTGGAGCGCATCGCGTCCTACTTCAAACCCTATACCGCGAAGCTTGCGCTGCTGCTGCTGACCATCGCCCTCGCTTCGTTCCTGTCGCTGTTCCCGTCCATACTCACGGGCAGGATCATCGACGAAGGCCTGGTAAAGCGGGATCTCAACGCGCTGGTGAAGTACATCGTGCTGTCGCTGGCCGTGATGCTGGGTGCGAACCTGATGGGCGTGGTCCAGAGCTATATCAACACCTGGATCGCCCAGCACATCACCTTTGATATGCGCAACCAGATGTACGCGCACCTTCAGAAGATGTCCCAGCGCTTCTTCACCACCAACAACCAGGGCGACATCATCACCCGCATGACCAGCGACATCGACGGCGTCAGGCAGCTGATCACCACCAACCTGACCAACATCCTCTCCGACCTCATCACGGTGATCATCTCGATGGTCGCCATGTTCCGCAAGAACTGGATACTGGCCCTGATCGGCATCGTCATCGTGCCGCTGTTCACGCTGCCCACCCGGCGCGCCGGAAAGACCCGCTGGAAGTACGCCAACGAATCCCAGGCCTGCAACGACGAGATCAACGGCATCCTCAACGAGACGCTTTCCGTCAGCGGGCAGCTGCTCAGCAAGCTGTTCGGCCGGGAGAAGTACGAATACGAGCGCTACGAGGCGGCCAACCGCCGGATGATCGGCCTGAACATCAAGGAAGGCATGGCGGGCCGCTGGTTCCGCGTGGTGCTGACCACGTTCACCAGCATCGGCCCGATGCTGATCTACCTCGTTGGCGGCATACTGATGATCCGCCACGGGGCGGCGCTGACCATCGGCGACATTTCGGTGCTGGTGGCGCTGCTGGGCAGGATGTACATGCCGGTGAACAGCCTGCTGAACACCCATGTGGACTGGATCCGTTCCATGGCCCTGTTTACGCGGATCTTCGACTACTTCGACATCCCCGTGGAGATCGAAAACGCCCCGGACGCCGTCATTCCCGACAGCGCCGTGGGCAACGTGGCCTTCGAGCACGTGGGCTTCGGCTATGAAAAGGACCGGCCGGTGCTCCGGGATGTGAGCTTTGAATTGAAGGCCGGCCACAGCATCGCCATCGTGGGGCCGTCGGGCTCCGGCAAGAGCACCATCATCAACCTGATCCCCCGCCTGTACGATGTGGACGAGGGCCGGGTCACCTTCGACGGCGTGGACGTGCGCAAGCTGGACCTGGGCTTCCTGCGCGCCCAGGTCGGCCTGGTCAGCCAGGAGACCTACCTGTTCAACGGCACCATCCGGGAAAACCTGCTTTACGCCAAGCCCGACGCCACCGAGGCCCAGATGGAGGAAGCGCTCAAAAAGGCCAACATCTGGGAATACGTGAGCAAACAGCCCGAGGGGCTGGACGCGGTGGTGGGCAACCGGGGGCTGAAGCTGTCCGGCGGCGAAAAGCAGCGGCTGTCCATCGCCCGAGTGCTGCTGAAGAACCCCACGATCTTCATATTCGACGAGGCCACCTCGGCCCTGGATTCCATATCGGAGCAGAAGATCCAGGAGGCCATCGACCCCATCATCCAGAGCCGCACCAGCATATTGATCGCCCACCGTCTTTCCACGATCCTGGCCGCCGACGAGATCCTCGTCATCAAGGACGGGCGGATCATCGAGCGCGGCCAGCACCGGGAGCTGGTCAATCATGACGGCGTCTACCGCGAGCTCTACGAGACCCAGTTCTCCAAAGCGCTGCTGCCCGAGCAGAACGGCGTCAGCGAGCTGGAGCAGTACATCTGGGGACAGCAGGCCGGCGACGAGCCCGCCACGTAAAGATCGTCCCCTTTCAGGCGCTCCCGCAGGCCACCGACACGCGATTGATGAATTGAGGAGACCGCCATGAAACTATCGGAAATCAACCTTCGCGACCCGTTTGTACTCAATCATAGAGGCCGGTTTTACCTCTACGGCACCCGCGGGGCGACCTGCTGGGGCCCCGCCGACGGCTTCGACGCCTACGTCAGCGACGATCTCTCGGAGTGGTCCGGACCCACGGTCGTCTTCCACAACGACGGCGGCTTCTGGGCCGACAGGGACTACTGGGCCCCGGAGATCCATCCCCACGGCGGCGCGTTCTACATGTTCGCCTCCTTTAAGGGCGAGGGACGCCGCCGGGGCACCGCCATCCTTCGGGCCGATTCCCCCCTGGGTCCCTTCCTGCCCTGGTCGGACGGGCCAGTGACTCCGGGGGATTGGGAATGCCTGGACGGCACGTTCCATCTGGACGAGGCCGGCCATCCCTGGATGGTATTCTGCCACGAATGGGTCCAGGCTGGAGACGGCTCTGTCTGCGCGCTGCCGCTGACAGAGGATCTCCGCTCGGCCGCCGGCGCTCCGACAGTGCTGTTTCACGCCTCAGAGGCCGCCTGGTGCAAGCGCATGCGCCATTCCTCCGGGATGACCGGCTTCGTCACCGACGGTCCCTTCCTGTGGCGGCTGACCGACGGCAGCCTCGTGTGCCTCTGGGCCAGCTTTTCGGAGGGCGGCTACACCCAGGCCCAGGCCCGCTCGGACAGCGGCAGCATCGCCGGTCCCTGGCGCCAGGTGGAGCCCCTTTTCATGGAAAACGGTGGCCACGGCATGGCATTTCGAGGGCCGGACGGCGGGCTTCGGCTCGCGCTGCACAGCCCCAACGAACACCTGAAGGAACGCCCCCGCTTTATCCCCGTGGAGGAGCGCGACGGACGGCTGCGGGTATGCGAGGAATGGAAGCAATGATTCGGCGCGCCGGGTCCGTCGGGGGAATTCTGGTTTGTCGGGAGAGATAGCGAGGGAGCCTACTCCCCGCCAAATCAGAATTCACATCCAATCAGACGGTCATGATTCGTCATCAAACCACCATCTTGAAAGGAGTTCTTGCATGCTGCCCGCTGTACGATGTTCCTTCTCCTGCGGGGATCCGCGGATTCAGAAAATATACGATGAAGCGGAGCGCAAGTGCCGCATGAATCTGGTGGACTTCGCCGGGGACCGGGTGCTGGTGGAGGGCGGCGGCTATGGAAAGATCTGGCTGGAGACCCAACCGATGGGCGGCGAGATGTACGCCCTGCGCGACCTGACCGCCGCCGTCAACAACAGCCTGCTGTTCATGCGCCACCAGCGCCCCGACGGACGGCTGCCCGGCTCGATCCAGTGCCTGGAGGGCCGCGTCAAGCCCCAGTTTGACAAGCTCCAGGGCTTCTGCTTTCCTGACCCGGCGCTGAACCTTTACTACCTGATGGGGCGCGACACAGACTGGCTGGACGCCCTCGCGGACTGCCTGGCCCACTTCGACGCCTGGCTCCTGAGGACGCGCGCCCTCGGCGCGGACGGTCTGTTGTCCGCCTTTTGCGTCTACGACACCGGCGAGGA
The DNA here is from genome assembly GCA_017512905.1 of Clostridia bacterium. Taxonomy (GTDB): domain Bacteria; phylum Bacillota; class Clostridia; order Christensenellales; family Aristaeellaceae; genus UBA2862. The sequence goes on along the minus strand of JAFWEL010000066.1, from coordinate 32,845 downwards.
CAACGCCCTGCGCTATGGCGACGCCCCCTGCTGGTGGCCGGAGGACGCGCCGCCCGAGGGCTATTCGGTGGTTCCCATGGCTTCCATGGACATCACCTCCTATGCCTTTGCCTGCCGGGATACGCTGGCAAGGATCAGCCGGATCCGCGGCGTCGAGAGGGACGCGGAGCGCTGGCGGCGCGCCGCGGACGAGGTCGCCTCGGCCCTGCGTCAGGGGCTCTGGGACGCGGAACGCGGCGCCCTTTACGACCGGGACAAGAACGGCAGGACCGTGGACGTGCTGTGCCACAACACGCTGCGCTGCATGTACTGGGGCAGCGTCTCCCGGGACATGGCGGACCGCTTCGTGGGGGAGCACCTGCTCAATCCCTCGGAATTCTGGACGCCCATGCCCCTGCCCAGCGTGGCCGCGAACGACCCCGCCTTCCGCAACGCCCCGGAGAACAACTGGAGCGGCCAGTGCGAAGGGCTGACCTACCAGCGGGCCATGCACGCTCTCGAACGCTACGGCTACGAAAAGCTGGTCACGCGGCTGGGTCGCCGCTTCCTGCGCGCCATCGCGGAGGGAAGGTATGCCTTTACCCAGCAGTTCGATCCCTTCACCGGAGCGCCCTCCCGGGTGGGGCTGATCTCCCACGCGCCCATCCCGCCGGGCTCGGACGAGCCGTTCCAGGACGGCTACGGGCCGTCGCTGCTGTCCGCCCTGGGCTTTATCGAGCGCCTGTGGGGCATCGGACTGCGCAGGGGCGAGGTGCGGTTCAGCCTGTGCGGGTCCATGCCCTGCGCCTGCGAGGTTCACTGGAACGGGCACGACTACCGCCTTGAATCGGACGGCGGGAAGGCCGTCGCCTACGTCGACGGCCGCGAGGTCTACGCGGGAGCCTGCGGGGTCCGCGTCGTCACCGACGAATCCGGAGCGCTGCGCCGAATGGTGGCCATCGAATAGCTTTTCGGTTCTGTTCAGGCGGGAAAATTCTGATTTATCGCAACGCGACAAATCAGAAATTTGCATACAACAGAATCGTCACAGCATTTCACGCAACACGCAGCACACAACAACCCTACCGGGAGGTAAACCATATGCTGACTCTCAATATGCGCAAGCGGGGCTTTCTTCGGGATGGGAAGCCCTTTTTCTGGCTGGGCGACACCGCCTGGCTGCTGTTTCATAAGCTGGACGACGGACAGATCGAAACCTATCTGGAGAACCGGGCGCTCAAGGGCTTTACCGTCATACAGGCCACGCTGGTCCACAAGGCCGGCTATGCCTCGCCGGACGGCGCAAGGGCCCTGGTTGACGACGATTTTGCCCGCCCCGATGGTAGCTCCGCCTATTGGGAGCACGTCGAGCGGGCGATTCAATGCGCCGGCCGGCTGGGCCTGGTGATGGCGCTGCTGCCCTGCTGGGGCTGCTTCGCCCAGGACGGCGCGTTGACCCCGGAAAACGCCGCGGTCTACGGCGGCTTCCTGGCCCGGCGGCTGGGCAAATATGAAAACGTGCTCTGGCTGCTGGGCGGCGACGTGCGCGGCAGCGCCGCCCCACAGACCTTCGAGGCCCTCGCCCGCACCCTTCGCCGACTGAACCCGGACAAGCTCATCGGCTTCCATCCCTTCGGACGCTGTTCCTCATCCCAGTGGTTTGCCGGCGCGGACTGGCTGGATTTTCACATGTTCCAGTCCGGTCATCGGGACCGCGGCCAGCGCACCCTCGGGGCCTGGGACGACCCTGAAGGACTATCTTCGCGTCGCAACACCGTCAGCGACGAGGAATGGATGGGCGAGGAAAACTACCTGTATGTGTTCCGGGATCTGGAACGGGACGACAAGCCCACACTGGACGGCGAGCCCTCCTACGAGGAGATCCCCCACGGCCTGCACGACCCCTCGAAGCCCTACTGGACCGATCGGCAGGTGCGGCGCTACGCCTGGTGGAGCCTGCTGGCCGGCGCCGCCGGCTTCACCTACGGCCACAACGCCATCATGCAGTTCTGGGACGGCCAGGGCGCCCCGGATTTCGGCGTCCGCCAGCACTGGGATGTGGCGCTGCACGCCCCCGGCAGCCTGCAGATGCGCCACCTGCGCCAACTGATGGAGGCCATTGCATGGCAGGAGGGCCGCAACGACCAAGCGATGCTGCTGGACGACAGCGGCACGGAGGACGCCCGGAACCTGTGCTTTATAACCCCCGTCGCCCTGGCGGTCTACACCTATACCTCAAAACCCTTCGGGGTGCGCCTCGACCGGCTGCCCTTCTCCCCCGCCGCCTACTGGTACAGCCCGAAACTGGGCGGAGTGAGCGCCCTGGCCGTGCCAACCGACGGGCGCTTCGATCCCCCCGCCGACCGGGAGGAGGCCCGGGAGGACTGGGTGCTGCTGCTGGTCGACAAAAAGAGCCTGGACAGCGTACTGTCCAGACTCGTGTAGCCCTCCGGGAGGCTTCGGCCTCCCTTTTTCTTTTGGGTATCATCCCTTCAGCGCGCCCGCGGTCACGCCGTCCATCAGATAGCGGTTGAAGAACAGGAACAGCAGGAATACCGGGATCAGGGACAGCGTGGACATGGCGAACATCGGGCCGAAATTGGTGCCCTGGGCGTCCGCGAAGCCCTTTATGGCCAGGGAGACCGTGTACAGCGCGGGCTTCGACAGGTACAGCAGCGGCCCCATGTAATCGTCCCAGATCCAATAGAAGGATATGACGATGGTGGTAATGATCGACGGGCCCAACAGCGGCAGTATGATCCTGGCAAAGATGGAATACTTGTTGCAGCCGTCGATCATAGCCGCCTCGTCCAGCTCCTTGGGCAGGCCCCGGATGAACTGCATCATCATGTAGATGAAGAAGGGCCATCCCAGGAACTTGGGCAGGATCAGCGGCACGAAGGTGCCCACCAGGCCCAGCCGGTTCCAGATGATGTACTGGGGAATCATCAGCACCTGTCCGGGCAGGAGCATGGTCATGATCATGGCAGTAAACCAGAACTTGCGTCCCTTGAAGTCCACCCGGGCCAGGGCGTAAGCCACCATGGCCGAGGAAATCACCGTGCCCAGTGTGCCCAGGCAGGAGACGACGATGGAATTTTTGAAGTAGGTGGCGAAGGTCAGGCTGCCGCTGCCCCGCCAGCCGTCCGGATAGTTCTGGAAAACCCACTTGCTGGGCAGGAAGGGCGCGTTCGTGCCCAGGATCTCGCTCTTCATCTTGAACGAGGAGAGGATCATCCACAGCACCGGATAGATCATCAGCAGCCCGAAGGCGACGACAAACACGTGATAGATCACATTGTTGATGGCTCTGCGCTTCTCCATAACCGCCACCTCAGCTCTCATAGAACGTCCAATGGGACGAGGTCTTGAAGATAATACCCGTCACCGCGGCCATGATCAGCAGCATCACCCAGCTCTGGGCGCAGGCATAGCCCATGTGCTGGTAGGAAAAGCCTTCCTTGAAGATGTTCAGCGCGATATAGTTGGTGGCGTAGTTGGGGCCGCCGTCGGTGATGATCTGGGCCTGGGTGAAGGTCATGAAGCCGGAGATCAGCTGCATGATCAGGTTGAACAGTATGATCGGCGACAGGATCGGCAGCGTGATCTTGAAGAAGCGCTTCACCGCGCCCGCGCCGTCGATCTCCGCCGCTTCATAGTAGTCCTTGGGGATTTGCTTCAATCCCGAGGCGAAAATCAGCATCGACGAGCCGAACTGCCAGGCGTTGCACAGCACCAGCGGCAGGAAGGCCCATGTGGTGGAGCCGAAGAAGTTGAAGTTGGGGACGCCCAGGGTCTTGATCAGGCTGACCACGGGGCCCCGGCTGCCGAACAGCTGCTTCCACACCAGCGCCACGGCCACCGAGCCGCCGATCAGCGAGGGGATATAATAGACCGCCCGGTAAAACCCTTGCAGCTTCGTAGGCCGGGTCAGCAGCATGGCCACCAGCAACGCGAAAACCAGCTTCAGCGGCACGCCGATGATGACGTACTGGATCGTCACCAGCAGTGAATTGCGGAAGGTCGCGTCCTTCATCAGATTGGCATAATTCTGAAGGCCGATCCATTCCGGCAACGCGGCGATCTTGTAATTGCAAAAGGAGTAGTACAGGGACATCGCCATGGGAATCAGCGTCAGGCATAAAAAGCTGATGATGAACGGCGCGGCAAACAGGTAACCGACTACATTGTCATTGTGCAGAAAGCCGCCCCTTTGCTTCTGTGTTTCAGCTTGCATCGCTTGGCCTCCTTTAAATGCGCAGGACGCCGTGAAACGACGTTTCATAGCGTCCTGCCTCTCTTATCAGGTCACTTGGAAAACCAACACCCGTCAGAACTTGGCCCAGATTTCCTGCGCCTCGGCCCAGAACTTGTCGGCGGCCTCCTGGGCGCTGGCGAACTTGCCCTCGGCAAGGCCCTGGAAGTAGGTCTTCTTCAGCACGTCGGAGATCTCCTCGTTGGCGGCGGGCTCTGCGGGGCTGGAGTTCGCGGCGTCCGGCATGGAGCCGATCAGGTCGATGATGGTATAGACCTTCGCGGTGACCTCGTTGGTCAGCTCGGTGTCCGCCTTCAGCGCGGCCAGCACGTCGCTGTTGATGGAAACGCCGCGCTCGCAGTTCAGGATGCGGTTGGCCTCGATGCTGTTGACGAAGAAGTTCAGGAAGTTCGCGGCCATATCCTTGTCCTCGGAGCCCTTCCACATGCTCATCTCCTGGCTGGAGCGCACGACCATGCCGCTCTGGCCGTCGGCGTGTACCCGCGGGATGGTGGCCAGCTCGAGGGTGATGCCGCTCTCAGCCGCGACATTGCTCAGCGCCTGGAACTGGTTGGAGGATAGCATGACCATGGCGGCGTCACCAAAGGCGATCCAGTCGGCTTCGATGTTCTGGCCGATCTCGTTCTGGATGCCGTAATCGGCGATGACGCCCTCCTGCTGCAGGGTGGTCAGCAGCTCGAAGATGTAGGCCAGGGGCTCGGTATCGCCGTTGAAGGCAAAGTCGGAGCCGTCCATGGCGTAGAAGTTGTAGCCCTCCTTCCACTGGGTGACCGTGGAGAAGGCGAGGGAGTTGTACTCCAGGGTGGTGATGGCGGGATTGCCGGTGGTCTCGTGGATCTTGCGGGCCGCGGCGGCAAAGTCGTCCCATGTCCAGTTGTCGGTGGGATAGGGAACGCCGGCCTCGTCAAAGATCGCCGGGTTGTAGGCGAAGCACCGGGCATTGGTGCCGTTGGACATGCCGGTCACGTCGCCGTTGGCCTGGTTGATGGTCGTGGCGAGCATCGCCTCGCTGATGGCGGTAGTGTCGATGGTGCCATCCTCGATCCAGGCGTTCAGAGGCTCGATGGTGTCGTAATAGGTCAGCCAGTTGTTGCCCATCTGGAACACGTCGGGCAGGTCGTTGGCCGCCATCTTGGCCTGGAACTGGGTCCAGTAGGTGCCGCCGTCGTAATACTCGAATTCAACGGTCGCGCCGGTCTTCTCCTCCCACAGGTGGATGACCTCCTCGGTCATGCGGGCGCGGGTGTCGGAGCCCCACCACATCAGGGACAGCGTTTTCCCGCTGTAGTCCGGGAACTGGTAGCCTTCCGCGTTGACGTTGTTCCACCCCTCCGCCTTCTCGGCGAAGGCCGGCATGGCGCACAGCATGGCGGCCACGAGCAGCAGGGCGATGATGGTCTTCTTCATAAACGACATCCTCCTCTTTCATTTTGTTCAACTTGTTTCGATCACAAATCCAGCAAATCACACAAGTTCCGTCTCATATTATAATGGCATTATTCCCATATGTCAAGTATTTGTTGATTCAAAGTCGCTTCAAAGTCGCGCACGTGTCCTGATTTATACTGAGCTCAATCCAAAAGAAAACCTATGTGAAGCAGATTTTTCGATCTGCCTAAGCCGAGCGGAGGGAGGCGATACAGCGCATCGTTGACCGAAGCGAAGCAACGGCAGGGCGGAAAAGATGCCCGCAGAGGGTTGCTATTTGGATTGAGATCAGGCAACTGTCGTAGGCAAATTCTGATTTGTCGCAGCGCGACAAATCAGAATTTATCTGACTGAATCGATACGAGATAAAATAAATCGTTCACAGCGGGCGAATTTCCAGGATGTTGCCGGGGCGCGTGTCGATCTCCAGCGCTTCCCCTTCAAACGCCTGGCCGTTGACCTTCGCTATTCGCTTCGGCCACGGGTTTTCAATCCTCAGTCGTCCGCCCACGGGACAGGACACGCGGACCCGGGATACCTCGCCATCTGTCAGCGTCGCGTCCACCACAAATCCACCCCGGGCGCGCAGGCCAAAGAAGGCGGCGCTGCCAAGCTGTTGCCTCGGCCACACGGGGAACACCCTGACCGTGCCCTGGTGGGACAGCAGCATCATCTCCTGGAGCGTGTTGGGCACGGTGGAAAGGTTCTCGATGCCGTGGGGATTACCCTTCACGAATCCATTGGGCATGCCCGTTTGGGTGAGCTTGGCCTTCAGCTCGCGCAGGATGCACTCCGGATCATAGCCCACGCGCACCGCCGCCGGGAAGAACAGGCAGCCCAGGTTTGTGGCGTTCCATGCGCCGCTGGCCGCCACCTGGGCGGAGGGGTTTCCCCGTTTCGCCAGGGCATGCTCCATCTCAGAAAGCGCCGCGATGGTATTGCGGGCCACAGCCAGCTCCGATTCCGGCGAATCCAGGCCGATGGCCCCCGCTGGATAGATCTGCATTACGTTTCCGGGGAAGTTCAGCGACCACTTTCCCCCCTTGCCCTCGTTCAGAAAGACCGGCACATGCTTCATGGCCTCGGGCAGGAGCGCCTGGACGGTGAGCTCGCCCTCGTTCCACAGCGTCGGGTTCTCCCCGATCTCCCCGATGGTGCCCACCGGATAGGGGGCCAGCTTTTCCAGGATGCGCCGCCACAGCTCCCGGCGCTCCCCGTCCACCCCCAGCCATGCGCTGGCGTCGATCATGTCAGCAAAGAAGCTTCTCAGGTAGCCCAGCGTGTTGACCGGGTCCTCGGGTACGCCGTGCTCCAGCACGTCCCGGGTGACCCGCTCGTGCATGCCGTCGTCCACCACGTGGAGCACGCCGTCCCGCTCCACCAGGTCATGCTCCCAGAACTCCGCCACCGCGCTCAGGTACGGATAGACCCTCAACAGGTATTCCCGGTCCATGGAGAGCCGCCAGCGCAGCAGCATGTTCAGCGCGCCGTGCACCGCCGGTGATTTCATGTGCAGCAGCAGTGCCTCGCTGACCATGCCGGCAGGCCCCAGGCCCAGGGGCAGGTAGACGCCGGGATGCTTCAGCAGTCGAAGGCTCATCTCCCTGCCGATGTCGAGCATCGCCAGATAGGGCGCGTCGTGGGGGTCCGACTGTTCAAAGTGGCCGGCGGCCAGCAGTCCCAGATAGGGCGATTGATGATTGTAATTGATCTTGTAATTACCGTTCCAGGCCATGCGGTCGAACGTGGAGATCCCCAATATATTCGGCGGGTAGTCCGGGTCCCGGGAGAGGCTGGCCAGCATGTACTGGGACAGGTAGTAATGGGTCATCAGCTGTTCGTCGTCCACCCAAATGCCGGAAGTATTCCAGAAGTCACGCCACCAGAGCTCATGGGCCGCGCGCAGTCTGTCCAAATCGCTCACGGTGATCCAGCGGGCGCGGGAGCGGGCGTACTCCACGGGACGGGCAGTCTTGGCCCAGCTGCGCAGGGCGACGACGCACTCAAGCCGCTCGCCGGGGCGAAGGTGGGCGCGATTCTCCTCCCTGCCCAGGAACCGCGCGCCATAGGCCAGCCGGGTCGGCACGTCCACGCCGTCGGAAAACTCCCGCCAGCCCCAGGCGACGCCCCGGCTGACGTTGCGCACCTGCAGGGGCCGGCCGCCCACGAGGCCCTTGAAGGTCCCGGCAAGCTGCTCGTCGTCCTCGCAATCCCCCATGCAGTCCACATAGTCGTCGCAGCCCTTTCCCGGCTCGTTGGGAAACAGGAGCTCAAGGGACAGGTCGCACTCCAAATTCCCTGTAAAAGTCACCACCAGCAGGTTCTCTCCCGCTGCGACCCAGCTGTCCATATGCAGCGTTCGGCCGTCGGGCAGCGCGAAGGCGGCGTGGGTCGTGGCGTCCTCAAAGGACTGGGTGACATCATAGCCGGCGTCGGCCAGCTGGGGTATGTCGAACACCAGCCGTCCTAGCGGACGGGGGCTGCCCAGGGCCACCGCGCCGTCCCGCTTGGCTACGCCGTTGTCATGGAAGAACTCGTAGTTAGGATTGGAGGTCATCTGCCAGAAGTCGTTGGTGGTCAGCCAGAACTGGGGCCAGCGGGGCGGTCCGGCAAAGGCGGCCAGCATGTCGCCGTTGCCGAGCACAGGCGCGTCGATCTTCGTCCCCGCGTGGGTCCAGACGCGCCACCGGCCACCTCCGGAGACGTCCACGCCCCCTGCCGGAACCAGCCGGGGCGGCTGTGTAAAGTGATTGTGCAGTCCTTTGACGTAATTCATACGCATCATCACGCTTTCTCTGCCGGATTCATGATCGCCGGTCATCGCCCCTCCTGACAACGGGCCTGCCGGTCATGCACATCTTTTCATTTTCGTAGCTTCATTATATACCCTCGGCACAGAAATCGCAAACGAACAGAAGTAAATATTTTCGGCATGGCGCCTGTTCGGTCTGGTGAAATTCTGATTTGTATACGCCTGATCAATCGCCAAACCCCCAACGTCCGCGCAACTGCTACAGTGGCTTCGTTCGCGCCATGACATCCTGGCGATCGCGTTAAAATTTACGTTGTTTCCCTTGACACAGACCGTACATACACTATAATGAAGAAAAATGAATGATCGATAGAGGCGCGGGATTCATCAGTACCGCCGTCGAGCCGTCCGGGGCTTTGACGCGGCGGGAAAGGGGATTTCGCCGAAGCCTGCCGCGGTCAGGAGCCTCGGCCGGTTGGGGGGCCGCAGAACATGCGGTTCACTGTCATAGCCATTCGTGGTTATGGGGCGCTATCTCTGATCTCTGACATGATTGCCCCTTCGGGCGTCGTCGCGTGACCGGAGCATAGGACTTCGGTCATCGTTTTTTACTACATCCAAGGAGGATACCTCTATGAAGAGAATCATCGTCACCCTGCTGGCCATCGCCATGCTCCTCTCCACCTGCGCCTTCGCCGAGGGCCAGTTCCGCGTGGGCATGGAGTGCGACTATCCCCCCTTCAACTGGACCCAGGTCGAGGCCGACGAGAACAGCGTGCCCATCGACGGCGGCATGGGCTATGCCGGCGGCTATGACGTGGAGATCGCCAAGCGCATCGCCGAGGCCCTGGACAAGGAGCTGGTTGTGGTGAAGATCGAGTGGGACGGCCTGATTCCTGCCCTGAACAGCGGGATGATCGACGCCGTCATCGCCGGCATGTCCCCCACCGCCGAGCGCAAGATCACCGTGGACTTCACCGACGCCTATTACAACAGCGACCTGGTGGTGGTCGTGCGCGCCGACGGCGATTATGCCAACGCCCAGACCCTCGCCGACTTCGCCAACGCGAAGATCACCGCCCAGCTGAACACCTTCCACTATACCGTGCTTGACCAGCTGGAAGGCATCAACAAGATGCCCGCCATGGAGACCTTCCCCGCCATGATCACCGCGCTGACCTCCGGCGCCATCGACGGCTACATCTCCGAGCGTCCCGGCGCGGTGTCCGCCTGCGCGGCCAACGCCAACCTGGCCTTCGTGACCCCCGGCTTCGTGGCCTCCGAGGAGGACACCTCCATCGCCGTCGCCCTGAAGCAGGGCCAGCCCGAGCTGATCGAGCAGATCAACGGCATCCTGGCCGGCATCGACGCCGACGCGCGCAACGAACTGATGGACAACGCCGTGCTGAACCAGCCGGTGTCCGCGGAATAATCCGAACGTAGGCAATTGGGCATTGAAAAACGGGATGCGTCCCGTTTTTCAATGTCCATTTGTAATAATACAAACCAACCACGAAAGGTCTGATTGAATTGCCGAACGCGCAATCCGGCTTCTTTGAATGGGTATTCTTCTTTGTCAAGACCTATGGCAGCCTGTTCCTGCAGGGCGCGGCGACCACGCTGCTGATCGCGCTGACGGGCACTATCGTCGGCTTCATCATCGGCCTGGGCGTCGGCTACGTGCGGGCCATGCCCTGCGAGCGCGAGGACGGAAAGGTGCGCTACTATGTGCTGAAGCTCGTGCGCACCATACTGGGCGTGTACATTGAAATCTTCCGCTCCACCCCGATGATCGTCCAGTCCATGGTCATCTTCTACGGCATGGCCTCGGTGTTTCACATCAATCTGCCCCACCTGCTGGCGGGCTTCGTGATCGTGTCCATCAACACCGGCGCGTACCTGTCCGAGATCGTGCGCGGCGGCATCCAGTCGGTGGACCCCGGCCAGCAGGAGGCCGCCCTGGCCATCGGCATGACCTACGGCCAGAGCATGCTGAACGTGGTGCTGCCCCAGGCCATCCGCAACATACTGCCGGCCCTGGGCAACGAGTTCGTCATCAACATCAAGGACACCTCGGTGCTCAACGTCATCTCCGTGACGGAGCTGTTCTTCGTGTCCAAATCCGCCGCGGGCACCTATTTCAAGTACTTTGAGGTGTTCTTCATCACCTCCTGCGTCTACTTTGTGATGACCTTCACCGTCACCCGCCTGCTGCGGTGGCTGGAAAAGAAGATGGACGGCCCGGACAACTACGCCATACACGGCTCCCAGTCCGTTCCGGACGTCGAGCTGATCGGCAGAGGAGGCGAGCGCATTGATTGACAACAAGGCAGAGAAGATCATCGAGGTGCGCCATCTGAGCAAGTCCTTCGGCGACCACGAGGTGCTGCGGGACGTGGATTTTTCCGTGCGCAAGGGCCAGGTGGTGTCGATCATCGGCTCCAGCGGCTCGGGCAAGTCCACGCTGCTGCGGTGCATGAACCTGCTGGAAAAGCCCTCCGGCGGCGAGGTGCTCTACCACGGCCAGAGCATCCGGTCAGAGGGCTTCAACCTGCAGATGTACCGGGCCCACGTGGGCATGGTGTTCCAGCAGTTCAACCTGTTCGCCAACATGACGGCGCTGGAAAACTGCGTGGTGGGTCAGATGAAGGTGCTCAAGCGCAGCCGCGCCGAGGCGGAAAACACCGCCATGGAATACCTGCGCAAGGTGGGCATGGACGTGTACGTCAAGGCCAAGCCCCGCCAGCTCTCCGGCGGCCAGAAGCAGCGCGTGGCCATTGCCCGGGCGCTGTCGATGAACCCGGACGTGCTGCTTTTCGACGAGCCCACCAGCGCCCTTGACCCGGAGATGGTCGGCGAGGTGCTCGCCGTCATGAAGGACCTGGCGTCGTCGGGACTTACGATGCTGGTGGTCACCCACGAGATGGGCTTTGCCCGGGACGTGTGCGACCGGGTGGTGTTCATGGACGGCGGCGTGATCGTCGAAAGCGGCGCTCCCGAGGTCATCTTCACCCAGCCGGAGCATCCCAGGACGCGGGAATTCCTCGCCAGGATCCTGGAAAGCTGATACCCGCACAGCTGAAGCGTGTTTCCAATATTTGGAAACGCGCTTCATTTCATACTTGCCTCAGCCCCGCGCTTGTGTTATACTTATACCAATGAAATTAACACGCAAAGGAGTATTGCCTATGTCTGTCAACAACCAGGCGCGCAAGATCGCCTTCATCGGCTCGGAATGCTATCCCTTTGTCAAGACGGGCGGCCTCGGCGACGTGATGTACGCCCTGCCCCGGGCGCTGACCCCGCTGGGCTGCGAGGTGCGCGTCTTCCTGCCCAACTACGCCTGCATTCCCCCGAAGTTCAAGGACCAGATGCTCTATCGGGGCAACTTCATGATGGACCTGTGCATGGACGGCCGTCAGTTCTATGTGGGCATCATGGAGCTGGTGATGGACGGCGTGATCTACGACTTCATCGACAACCGGGAATTCTTTGACTGGGGCAATCCCTATACCGGCCTCTGGGAGGACATTCCCAAGTACTGCTACTTCTCCAAGGCAGTCCTGGCCGTGATGAACTACCTGGAGTGGATTCCCGACGTGATCCACTGCCACGACTGGCAGGCCAGCCTGGTGCCGCTGTACCTGCGCACCCGCTTCGACAACACCCCCGTGGGCAGCGCCAAGAGCATACTGACCATCCATAACCTGCGCTTCCAGGGCATCTGCGGCATCGACCACCTCAAGTACTGGACCGGGCTGCCGGACTACCTGTTCGATTACCCGGTGATGAAACAGAACGAGAACGACGCCAACATGTTCAAGGGCGGCCTGGCCTATGCCGACAGGATCACCACCGTCAGCGAAACCTACGCCGAGGAGATCCAAACCTCGTTCTACGGCGAGGGCCTGAACGGCCACCTGTACTATCACCGTCCCAAGCTGAAGGGCATCGTCAACGGCATCGACGTGGACCTCTGGAACAGCGCCACCGACAAGCTCCTGGCCGCCGAGTACGACATCGACAGCGTGCTGGACAGGAAGATCGAAAACAAGCGCGCAATCCAGGAGCAGCTGGGCCTGGAGAAGGACGACAGCCAGTTCGTGATCGGCCTGATCTCCCGCCTGACGGACCAGAAGGGCCTCGACCTGGTGAACGCCGTATTTCCGGAGATGGTGGACGAGCGCACCCAGGTGGTCATACTGGGCACCGGCGACCCCCGCTACGAGGGCTCCTTCCGGTATTACGAGAGCGAGAACAAGGGCCGGGTGTGCGCCTATATCTCCTACAATGAAAGCCTCTCCCACCAGATCTACGCCGGCGCGGACGCCCTGCTGGTGCCCAGCCTGTTCGAGCCCTGCGGCCTGACCCAGTTGATCGCCATGCGCTACGGCACCGTGCCCATCGTGCGCGAGACCGGCGGCCTGAAGGACACCGTGCTGCCCTACAATGAAGTGACCGACGATGGCAACGGCTTCACCTTCGACCGCTATCAGGCCGACCTGCTGCTGAACGCCATCAACCGCGCCAAGGCGCTGTACTTTGACAACCGGGACCGCTGGAACGAGATGGTCCGCAGGGATATGGCCAAGGACGTCTCCTGGGAAAACTCCGCCAGGAAGTACCTGGCGCTCTACGAGGAGCTGTCCACCCCTGAGGAAGCGGCAGAATAAGCCAACCGATTCCCATCAACAACCCGAGGGCATTGCCCTCGGGTTTTCGTCATCTCCCACATTGCATATGGGTAATTTTTGTTTAACCCCTTGCATTTATTGTCATTATGTTCTATAATGTTGTCATAATTCAAACCGAATCCTAACGAGTGCCGCATTTGCGTCACAATTTGGATTCCAGCAGAGACGGGGAGGATGATAATTTGAGCATTTTCCTGCAAGCGTGTGTAAATGGCCTGTTGATCGGGGGCTTCTATTCCCTGATGGGCATGGGCCAGAACGTCATCTTCGGCGTGATGAAGATCGTCAACTTCTGCCACGGCGAGATGCTGATGGTAGGCATGTACCTGACGCTGCTGCTGTCCACGCACCTGGGGCTCGACCCCTATGCCTGTGTGCCGCTGGTGGCGATACTGATGTTCCTGCTGGGCGCGCTGATCCAGCACACGCTGATCACACCCTCCCTGCGCACCAACAGCTTCACCAACCTGCTGTTCCTGACCGTGGGCATGGGCATGCTGCTCTCCAACCTGGCGCTGGTGCTGTTCGGGTCGGAATACCGCACCATCCCCACCTCCTATTCCCAGACCTACATCACCCTCGGACCGGTGAATCTGTCGCTGCCCCGGCTCATCAGCTTCGGGGTGCTGATCGTCATATCCATCGCGCTGTTCGCGTTCCTGAAATACACCACCACCGGCAAGCAGATTCGCGCCGTGTCCCAGAACCCCGTGGGCGCGGAGGTCGTGGGCATCAACGCCAAGCGCATCTACATACTCACCTATGGCCTGGGCACCGCCCTGGCGGGCGTGGCCGGCGCGTTGCTCACCGGCTTCTATACCATCTTCCCCACCGCCGGCTCGGCCTTCGGCTTCCGGGCGCTGATCGTCGTGGTCGTGGGCGGCCTGGGCTCCATCCCCGGGGCGTTCTTCGCCGGCATATTCCTGGGCATCCTTGAAACGATGGTGGCCCTGTTTATCAGCCCCTCTTACAGCGACCTGATCGTGTTTGTCACCTTCATCGTGATCCTGGTCGTCCGTCAGCTTATCATCATCAGGAGGAAGTAACGATGAACAACAATGTGAAAGCGGTTCGTGCGTATCGCCGAAATCTGTCCATCGCGCTGGGGCTGATCCTGCTGGTGTTCGTGCTGATTCCGGTGTTTGTGAAATCGCCCTACGTGCTGAACGTGTTCGTATTGATCTTCTACATGTCCACCCTTTCGATGGCCTGGAACCTGCTGGGCGGCATGACCGGCCAGAATTCCCTGGGCCACGCGGCCTACATGGGCCTGGGCGCCTATGCCTCGTGCCTGCTGATCACCAAGGCCGGGGCAAACCCCTGGCTGTCCGCCCTGTTCGCGATGGTGGCCGTGGGCCTGGTGGCGGGCGTGATCTTCTACCCCTGCTTTATCCTCCGGGGCCCCTACTTCACGCTGGTGTCCATCGCCTTTGGCGAGGCCATGCGCCAGTTCATCATCAACTCCAGCTTCTTCGGCCGGGCCAGCGGCGTGGGCCTGCCCTTCGGCAAGGATTCCTTGCTGGATTTCCGGTTCATGAGCAAGGTGCCCTACTACTACGTGGGGCTGGTGATGCTGCTGGGTATCTACCTGTTGATGAAGAAGATCGAGCGCTCCCGCATGGGCTACGCCCTCCGGACCATTCGCGAGGACGAGGACGCCGCGGCGGCCATCGGCATCAACCCCACGAAGTACAAGGTCATGGCCGTGGTGGTTTCCGCCATGGTGGCGGCGCTGGTGGGCTTCTTCTACGCCAGCTACATCCGTTACATCGACCCCGAGCTGATGGTGCAGGCCAAGAGCACCGAGTCGGTGCTGCCGGCGGTGGTGGGCGGCGCGGCCTATGTGGAGGGCCCGCTGGTGGGCGGCCTGATCATGATTCCGCTGTCCGAGTTCCTGCGCGCCCATTTCAGCGCCATGCTGCCCGGCATCAACATGCTGATGTACGCGGTGGTGCTGATCACCGTCATCCGCTTCCGCCCCACGGGCATCCTCGGCTGGTATATGCACAGCAAGGCGAAGGATTTCATCGACGTCAAGGTGCTCAAAAAGCCGCCGATTGAGGTGCTGGAAGCCGTCGAACTGGAAAAGAACCGCGGGAAGGAGGCGTGAACATGGCGAACACACCGATTATCGAAGTGCAACACATCACCAAGCGCTTCAAGGGCCTGACCGCCGTGAAGGACGTGTCCTTCTCCATCCGCGAGGGCGGCATCACCGGCATGATCGGCCCCAACGGCGCGGGAAAATCCACCACCTTCAACATGATTTGCGGCTATTATCCCCCCACCGAGGGCAGGATCTTCTTCCGCGGTCAGGACATCACCAGCAAGAAGGCCTACGATTACACGAACATGAAGATCGCCCGCACGTTCCAGATCATGAAGCCGTTGAAAAACCTGAGTGTGCTGGAAAACGTGGTGGCCTCCTGCTACTTCGGCCACGCCGCCGCGAAAAACGAGCACGAGGCCCGGGAGCGGGCCATCGACATCCTGCAATTCACCGGCCTGTACGAAAAGCGGCACATTCTCTCCAAGGACATGGGCACCCCGGACCAGAAGCGCCTGGAGATGGCGCGAGCCCTGGCCACCAAGCCGGAGCTGCTGTTCCTGGACGAGAACATGGCGGGCCTGAACCCCGCCGAGACCGAGGCGGCCATCGAGCTGATCCGCCAGATCAACCAGTCCGGCGTGACCATCTTCCTGATCGAGCACATCATGCAGGCGGTGGTCAGCCTGTGCGAGAGCGTCATCGTGCTGCACCACGGCGAAAAGATCGCCGAGGGCACGCCCGGGCAGGTCATGAACGATCCCTATGTCATGGAGGTCTATCTGGGTACGAAGGGAGGCGCGGCCTATGCTTAAGGTGGATGGCCTTCGGGCCGGCTACGGCGCGATCAACATCCTGTGGGACCTGTCCTTTGAGGTTCACGAGGGCGAGGTCGTGGCCATACTGGGCTCCAACGGCGCGGGCAAGACCACCATGGTGCGCGCCATCACCGGCATGGTGCGTCCCTCCGCCGGCTCCGTGAGCTTCAACGGCGAGGACCTGGCCAAAAAGAGCAGCCGCTACATCCTTGACAAAGGCATCGTACAGGTGCCCGAAGGCCGTCAGATCTTCACCGAGATGACGGTGCTGGAAAACCTGGAGATGGGCGCCTTCAGCAAGAGCACCAAGGCCGCCTTCACGAAGAACCTGGAGACCGCCTACCGGCGCTTTCCCAAGCTGAAGGAGCGGGCGAAGCAGGCGGCGGGCACCCTCTCCGGCGGCGAACAGCAGATGCTGGCCGTGGCCCGGGCGCTGATCGGCATGCCCAAGCTGTTGATCCTGGACGAGCCCTCGCTGGGCCTTGCGCCCAACATCGTGGACGACATCCTGGACGTGGCCTCCTCTATGGCCCGCAACGACGGCATCGCCGTGCTGCTGGTGGAGCAGGACATCACCAAGGCCCTGGCCTGCGCCGACCGCGGCTACGTCATCGAAAACGGACGCATCGCCCTGCAGGGCAGCGCCCACGAGCTGAGCACCAACGAGCACGTGAAGAAGGCGTACCTGGGGATTTGAGGATAATACGTGGCGGCGCAAGCGCCGCCGCTACAGGCCGGCAAACCCACCCAACGTTGATTGGCGCCGTGGCAGTTCGGCGCAGATCATAAAACAACAAGGAGGAAAATCCCATGAAGAAACTGATTGCCATACTGAGCGTCCTGGCGATGCTCCTGGCGCTGTTCACCGTTCCCACCATGGCCGAGGAAGGTCCCATCCGCATCGGCACCATCTATGCCATGTCCGGCGGCAACGCGGCCATCGGCGAGAACATCCTGCGCGGCATCGACTTTGCCGTGGCCGAGATCAACGCCAAGGGCGGCGTGAACGGCCGTCAGCTCGAGGTCGTTCGCGGCGACCATGCCGGCGACCCCGCCCAGGGCCGTTCCGAGGCCGAGCGCCTGATCACCCAGGAGCACGTCGACGTCATGATGGGCTGCCACATGTCCGTCGTCACCGAGGTCGTTGCCCAGGTTTGCACCCAGTACGGCGTGCCGATGATCACCGCCATCTCCACTCTGGACAAGCTGAGCGATCCCGACCATGAGGCCATGGATTACTTCTTCCGCCTGTGCCCGCTGAACAGCGTGTACGTGGAAGACATGCTGAAGTACCTGAAGGACTCCTCCGAGCAGACCGGCGAGGAGATCAAGACCATCGCCATCTTCACTGACCGCGCCGCCATCGGTCAGGAGCTGATCCGCTGCGTCGAGCTGTACAAGGATGAGTATGGCTTCGACCTGGTCGCCACCGTGGACTATTCCAGCAACGCCACCGACCTGAGCGCCCAGGTCCTGGCCCTGAAGCAGGCCAATCCCGACGCCGTGCTGTGCGACAGCTACATCGGCGACGCGACCCTGTTCGTGCAGACCCTGAAGGCCCAGGGCTTCACCCCCAAGATGATCGTGGCGAAGGCCAACGGCTTCACCGACCCCGCCTTCCTGACCAACCTGGGCGACGCTGCCAACGGCGTGGCTTCCGTGGTTGAGTTCAACCCCGACCTGATCAACGGCCAGGAGATCAACGAGGAGTTCAAGGCCGAGTACGGCGTGAACATGAACGGCCACTCCGCCGAGTCTTACACCGTGGTCTGGATCTTCAAGACCGCCATCGAGGCCGCCGGCACCACCGACGGCGCGGCTGTCCGCGACGCCATCGCCGCGCTGGACATCCAGGGCGAGTTCCCCGGCGGACGCAAGATCGTGCTGCCCTATGACCGCATCAAGTTCGAAAACTACGACCTGGCGGGCGTGCCCCACTATCGCGACAACACCTCCGCCTCCGTCGCCATCGCCCAGGTTCAGGGCGGCGAGTGGAAGACCGTCTGGCCCTTCAGCTTCACCGATACCAAGATCCTGTATCCCGCGCCCCTGCAGTAAGCGGAGCGCTGCAAGGTTGATCCGTTAACTGCCGTTTGCGCCGCCCCCTTCAAGGCGGCGCACCTTTTCAAAGCCCCAACGGCGACGACGCCTGCGCCGCCGCATTCCCGTATCGCGATATTCAACGATCAAAGGAGATTATTATGAACGATTTTCTGAAGAACTTCAGCCTTGAGGGCAAAATCGCCTGGATCACCGGCGCAAGCTATGGCATCGGCTTCGCCATCGCCACCGCCTATGCCCAGAGCGGCGCCACCATCGTGTTCAACGACATCAACCAGGAGCTGGTGGACAAGGGCATGAAGGCCTATGAAGAGGCCGGCATCAAGGCCCACGGCTATGTGTGCGACGTGACCAACGAGGCCGCCGTGCAGGCGCTGGTGAAGCAGATCGAGGCCGAGGTCGGCGTGGTGGACATCCTGGTCAACAACGCCGGCATCATCCGCCGCATCCCCATGTGCGACATGCCCGCTGAGGAATTCACCAAGGTCATCAACGTGGACCTGATCGCTCCCTTCATCGTGGCCAAGGCCGTCATCCCCTCCATGATCAAGAAGGGCCACGGCAAGATCATCAACATCTGCTCCATGATGTCCGAGCTGGGCCGCGAGACCGTCTCCGCCTACGCGGCGGCCAAGGGCGGCCTGAAGATGCTGACCCGCAACATCTGCTCCGAATACGGCGAGCACAACATCCAGTGTAACGGCATCGGCCCCGGCTACATCGCCACGCCCCAGACCGCGCCGCTGCGCGAGCGCCAGGCCGACGGCAGCCGCCATCCCTTCGACCAGTTCATCGTGGCCAAGACCCCCGCGGCCCGCTGGGGCACCACCGAGGACCTGATGGGCCCCGCCGTGTTCCTGGCCTCCGACGCCTCCAACTTCGTCAACGGCCATGTGCTGTACGTCGACGGTGGCATTCTGGCCTACATCGGCAAGCAGCCGTAAACCATCCATCCGACGCTATGGCGCAACAAACCCACCGGATACTCCGGTGGGTTTGTTTTACGGCCCGTGCGCGTTTTCGATGTTTGGGCTTATACCAATAATGTATTCTTGTTATATGTGCCGTCGCCATCAGCCCCGCCAAATCAGAATTTTCCCTGCTGAACGCACTAAGCAAAACAGTCCGAATCAGCCAGTTATCGTCTCCCTTACATCAGCGGCTCGAGGCCCAGCACCGGGTGGCCCTTTTCGGTCAGCCAGTTCAACAGCTCCTCGGGGTCGGTGGTGATGGTCTCGTCGGCGATCATATCGGTGTAGTTGTCGATGCCGTACAGCTCCTTTGCGGTCCTGTTCAGGCGCTCGGCCACGTCGTCCTTCAGCTCCTTGGGCATCCACACGATGCGCTCGGTGCCGCCCTCGGCAGAAGCGAACTTCTTCGAGGCGATGAAGTGGCGGCCGTGGCCCATGAAGCCGGGGGTCTGTACGCCGCCGCCGGTCATGGAGGCCAGCTCACCGAAGGTCATGCCTGTGGGAGTCATGCCGGAATACTCGCGGTTGCAGATGATGACGCCGTTGGACAGGGGCTCGATGCCACAGATACACTCGAAGCAGCCGCAGGAGGTCATCGGGTCCTCCATGATGGAATACAGCGTCACGTTCTCCACCGCGCCGTGGGTGGCCGAATTGACGGCCTGGTTGACGGTATCATAGCGTCCGGTGCGCTCGTCGGTGCAGCCGACCTTGGCAATGGGCTGGCTGGGGCCGGTGGGGTTCAGCTGATAGGTGGCCTTGGCGTCCAGCCAGGACACCGCGCCGCACAGTCCCAGGCGCTCCGGCGTCACCACGCAGCAGTGGGCCGGGGCGAAGCTCTGGCACAGGGTACAGGTGAAGAAGGTGTCCACCGATTCGTCGGTCATGCTGGCCAGTCTGTCGTCACGGGCATTGTAGGTGGGCATGGCCAGCTCGTCCAGGACCTGCTTCGCCTTCTCCGGATCGGTGACCAGCGTCACCTGGCACTTGTCCACCACGGCGTCGAACTCGTTCATGATCATGTTGTACAGCACTTCGCCGAAGTGATGCAGCCGCAGCCCCTTATCGTAGGCGTCATGGCTGATGCGGATGCGGAACTGGTTGCGCTGGCCGGTGTGCATCACGCCCTCCATGTAGTTGAACCAGGCGTGGATCTTGCGCTCGATGACCGACTCAAAGTCCGGCTGCATCTTCGCGCCCGCCACCTCGATGTAGGTGGCCAGCGGATATTCGCCAGCGCCGGAGTCGATGTCCGGGCCATCGATGGTGATCCTGTGGTCCTCCACGGCGTCCGCGTCCCGCATCTTCACCAGCTCGCAGGTCACGTTCTTGCCGGAGTAGAACTCCACCTTCATGTCCTTCTTGCGGATGATCTCGCCCTCAAAGGCGGAGGCAAAGGCCACGGGGATGGGCAGCTCGGTGACCTTGATCTTGATGCCCCGCAGCTCCAGGGAACGCTTCACGGTCTCGTCGTGGTCGGTGACGGCCTCCAGCGCGCCGGGCACCTGCAGGTCTCCAATGTCCTGGTCCACCACCACCGGGAAGCCCAGGGCAATCGCGCCCGCGCCGGCGGAGACGACCACCTCGTTCAGGGGGCCAAAGGTGTTCACGAAGGCGGGTACGCGCTCCTTGGTGTAGTTCAGCAGCCCGGGCTGATCGCCGGGGGTGTGGGAGCCGAAGATCAGCGCGGCACGCACGGCGACGGTGACCACGTGAATCACGGCGGTCACGTCATGGCCCAGGGGCACCACGCGGAATTCCAGACCCAGCTTCACGCCGGCCTCGGCGCACTGCTCGATGACGTCGCCGATCAGGAAGGACATGACGCCCTTGGACTGATAGTCCTTGACCACCTTCGCCACGTCCGCGGGGTCGTCCGCCTTGCCCAGTACCACCGCCACGCCGGGGATATCTCCGGTGACCAGCGGCACACCCAGGGAGCGGATCACCGGGTCGGGCACGAAGCCGATGCCGGACTCGGTGGCATAGGGATCGCTGCCCTCGACATACTTCAGGCCCTCGATGATCTCCGCGCCCACGGCGGTGGCCAGGCCCGCGTTCAGCGCGTCGCCCAACTCGGGCTTATTGGTAATCAGGCTTTTCAAAACGCCAACGCAGGCGGGCAGGTCGCCCAGGGTGGCCACCTTCACGCCCGTGGCGGCATAGATGGTCGGGAAGAAATAGGCGGTATCCGGAAAGGCTATCTTTTTATCCGCGCCGTATTTTTCGATCGCGGCGTTCACCGCGCTCTCTGTAAGACCGGCGACCGCGTTGGAACCGGCAAAAATCAGGTCAGTCAATGCGCTCATGATTTCATCGCCTCCATGTTGTTTTCATTAAAACGCGGGATGACTTCTAAAAAAGTCTATCCCCCCTGGGGGGAATTATAGCACAGTCAATATGTAAATGCAATATTTTTTGGCCGACCGCGTCGGCATTCCCAACGCGGATGTTCTTGTATTTCGGCGGGCTTTGTGGTACTATTGCAGTAGCGAAGCCTGGGTCATTCCCATCAGTTCCTTCAAAACATATATGGAAAGGATGATTCCCATGAAGAAAAACCTCGGTATCGTACAGGCCGTCTACCCCATGCCCGTGCTGATGGTCGCCGCTTACGATGAAAGCGGAAAGGTCAACGTGATGAACGCCGCCTGGGGCATGATCTGCAACACCGACCGCATCGCGCTGTTCATCGACGAGGATCACAAGACCACCCAGAATCTCTTGAAGACGAAGGCCTTCACCGTGGCCCTGGCCGACCGGGCCCATATGGACGTGGCGGATTTCTTCGGCATCGCCACCGGCAACAAGATGGCGGACAAGTTCGAGCGCACCGGCTATCACGCCGTGAAGAGCGCCTTCGTCAACGCCCCGATCATCGAGGAATTCCCCGTGGTGATGGAGTGCGAGCTGGCCGAGGTCACCAGCACCGACAGCTTCTACGCCATCGTCGGCAAAATCGTCAACACCGCCGCGGAGGAATCCGTGCTGTCTGAAAACGGCAAGGTGGACCCCGCGAAGCTGGAGGCGCTGATCTTCGACCAGTTCCAGCACGGCTACTACGTCTCCGGCGCGCAGGTGGGCAAGGCCTGGAACGCCGGCGCGGGACTGATGAAGCGGTGACCCCGCGCACATCGGCGGCATGAATACGATCCACAAAATCCACGCGCCCGGCGACGGCGCCTCCGGCAAGAGGCGGATTCTCGTCGTCAACACCGGCGGAACCATCGGCATGGTGAACACCGCCGCCGGGTACGCGCCGCACCGGGAGGCGTTTCACCGGCTCCTGATGCAGATGCCGGAATTGCAATCCGACGCCATGCCCCTGTGGGACATCGTTGACATGGATCCCCTGCTGGATTCCTCCAACATGACGGTACTGGAATGGAACGCCATCGGCGAGGTCATCTCCCTGCACTACGGCGAATATGACGGCTTCGTGGTGCTCCACGGAACCGACACCATGGCCTACACCGCGTCGGCGCTGTCCTTCACGCTGCGCAACAACGCAAAGCCCGTCATACTGACCGGGTCGCAGATTCCCCTGTGCGAGATCCGCAACGACGCCCGGGACAACCTCATCACCGCCCTGATGATCGCCGCCGGCGACCAGGTGCATGAGGTCTGCCTGTATTTCGGCGGCAGGCTGCTCAGGGGAAACCGGGCGATCAAGTACTCCGCCGACGACCTCATCGCCTTTGAATCGCCCAACTACCCCGTGCTCGCGGAGGCGGGCATCGCCATTCGCTACAACGACGCCGCGCTGCTGCGCCCCGCCCGGGGATCGTTTTCGCTGCAGCCGCTGAAGAACGTCCCCATCGGGGTCATCAAGGTCTTTCCGGGCATACAGTTCAACCTGTTCGACTCCATCATGACCGAGAGGCTCCGGGGCATCGTCATCGAAACCTTCGGCGCGGGCAACATCCCCGCCCACGCCGATTCCCTGTTGCCCATCATCCGCAAGGCCTCGGACAACGGAACCATCATCATCGTCTGCTCCCAGTGTCCTCACGGCACGGTGTCCCTCGGGGCCTATGAAACCTCCTCCGCCCTGAAAAACGCCGGCGCGATCAGCGGCTATGACATCACCACCGAGGCCGCCGTCGCCAAGCTGTATTACCTGTTCAGCCGCGGGCTTTCAAAGCGGGAGATCCGCGCCCGCATGGAAAAAAGCCTGCGCGGCGAGATGACTTCATGAGCGCAAGCAGCCTTTCCTGACCCTGTGACACTTCTGTGACGGCATTCGGGTTATACTGGCCACGTCGAAAGGCAATCGACATCATACGTGAAAGACGCACCTGCTCAAAGCAGGGCCTTAAACCGAAATGGAGGTGTTCGATATGATGAAGAAACTGTTTGCGATCATGCTGGCCGTAGCGCTGGCGCTCTGCGCCGTCGCCGCACTGGCGGAAGAAACCGGGACTGAGATCAAGGGTGAGATCGTCGACGGCAGCTACGTCATCCGCATTCCCGACGAGAACGGCGACCTGGGCTGGCTGGCCGACGACATGGAACAGGATGATTCCGTGGTGAAGCTGGGCAAGGCCGAACTGGAGGGCAAGGAATTCGTCATCCAGTACGATCCCACCGGCGACGGCGAGATCACCGTAGGCGCCCGCCACTACACGGGCATCGCCTGCGACCAGTATCACACCTGGGACCTGTCCGTCAAGGACGGCAAGGTGGTTGAGGTCACCGGCGGCTCCTACACCGCTTCCCCCGACCCCGACACGTTCGACGCCAGCCTGATCGGCGAATACAACAGCGCCGACGGCATGGCGGTCATGACCATCGCCAAGAACGAGGGCGGCAGCGCCTGGGACGTGGAGATCAACGGCGCGGCGAGCCGGAACGCCTATGTGTTCAAGACCACCGTCTACTTCGACTGCGAGCTGAACCGCTTCGTCTACGACAAGGGCAAGACCTGGAATCTGGCCATCTCCGATTCCGACGAGGCCCCCGAGCTGGGCGAGGCCGACGCCTTCGGACAGTCCGGCGCGTTCTTCCCCGCCGGCGCGCCCGAGGACATGATCCTGACCTGGCTGCGGGACGAGGATGCCGAGAATACCCTGGACTTCCAGCGCTCCGACGCTCCCGTCGCCGTGGACTACGGCAATTCCCAGCTGTACCTCAAGGAGGACCTGGTTCCGGCCATGCAGCTGATCCGCGACCGGATCGCCGCCTGGGAGGGCGTCGAGCTGCACAGCATCCGCTATGCCGGCGACGAGAACTGCACCGAGGAGAACCTGACCTGGCTGAATGGCCACGACGACACCCACTTCACCCAGTGCGCCCTGTTCAAAACCAACTTCCACAGCCCCGCCGGAGACAACACTCTGGCCCTGGACCCCGACACCGAATATGAGGATTTCGGCTGGTGGCTGGCCCGGGAGGACGGCGGCGAATGGCACATCGTGGACTCGGGATATTGATTCCGTAGAAAATGCACGGACCCCGGCGGGAATGCGTTTCCGCCGGGGTCCAATGCTTCACATCATGGATCAACGCCACGCCCCGGCCAGGGCGTCGGCGTTGTCGCTCTTCACCAGTACGCCCTGCCAGGGGCCGGCATTGGTAAAGCAGATGAATCCGATTTCGACGCCGGTCGGTATCCAGCGCTCCAGGGTGGCCTGGATGCGCTGGCCCAGCAGGTCCATCACGGGACGGAGTAAACCGGCATCTCCCAGGGCGTCCAGCGCGGCGTCTGTGGTGACGCAGCCCTGTATGGCATGTAACAGACCGAGGTCGGCTCCGCAGGCCAGCGCGCAGGCGATCAGCGTCTCCATGCGCCCGTCTCCGTTCTGGGAGTGGGTGTTGGTCATGCCGATGCCCAGCTTCACCAGCTTGCCGATGTGGCCCACCAGCAATATCCGCTCAAAGCCCGCCGACACCGCCGCCTGGACGCCGTCGCCGATGAAGTTGCTGGTGCTGACCTGCCGCTGCATGGACAGGCCCAGCTGTTCCCGGGCGAAGGTCTCCCCGTAGTTGCCGGGGCACAGCAGCACGTCCTTCGCCCCGGAGGCGGCCAATACGCTCAGCTCCACCCGGATGGTGTCCACCAGCGCGGCGTTGGACATGGGCTCCACGATGCCGGTGGTGCCGATCACCGAAAGGCCGCCCTCGATGCCGATGCGGGGGTTGAAGGTCTTCTTCGCCAGCGCTTTTCCCTCGGGGATGGAGATGATGATCTCAATGCCGCCGTCGTAGCCGCAGCGCCCGCAGGCGGCGCGAACCTGCCCTTCGATCATCTGTCGGGGCACCGAATTGATGGCCGCAGCGCCCACCGGCTGGTCCAGCCCCGGCTTTGTGACCCGGCCCACGCCCTCGCCGCCGTCGATAAATATACCGACGTCGGTTTTTCTGGCAGTGGCGTAGATCAGTATGCCGTTGGTGATGTCCGGGTCGTCGCCGCTGTCCTTTTGCACGGCGCAGCGGGCGAAGTCGCCGCCGATCTCCGGGTTCACGATGTCCAGTGAAAGCCGAATGCCCTTGGGGGTGTCCATGTCCAGCTGCCCGACGATGCTGCCCGAGAGCAGCATTTCGGTCGCCGCCCCCGCCGCCCCCGCGGCGCAGGAGCCGGTGGTGTAGCCGCAGCGCATGGTCTTGCCGTTTTTGGTGACGTAGTGGCGAAGCATGGCCTCATCTCCCCAGCATGTACAGCAGCGCGTTGCAGATGGCCGCGGCCACGTTGCTGCCGCCCTTGCGTCCCCTTGCGACGATATAGGGCACGTCGGCGGTCATGATCAGCTCCTTGGACTGCACCACGTTCACAAATCCCACGGGCACGCCGATCACCAGCCGCGGGTTCAGCCTGCCCTCGGCCATCAATTCATAGATGCGCACCAGCGCCGTGGGCGCGTTGCCGATGGCGAAGATCAGGGGCTGGTCGATGGCCGCCGCCTTTTCCATGGCGGCCACGGCCCTCGTGGTGCCGTTGGCCTTCGCCGCCTCGGCCACGTCTTCGTCGCCGATGAAGCACCGGACCTCGCCGCCGTGCTTCGCCAGGGCCTTCTTGTTGATGCCGGACATGGCCATCGTGGTGTCGGTGATGATCACCGCGCCCTCCCGGATCGCCGCCAGTGCCCGCTCCACCACGTTTTCAGAGAAGCAGAGGCTGTCGGCATAGTCGAAGTCGGCGCTGGTATGGATGACCCGCTTGATGATGGGCGACAGCGCCGGGTCGATGGGATGGGGCAGCTCGCTTTCGATGATCTCAAAGCTCCGGGCCTCGATCTCCATCGGCGCGACGCGCTCCAGTTCAATCTTCATGTTCCACTCCCCCCCCGTTGCATGGCCGCGATCCAGATGGGATTGAGGCCGTTCATCATGTTGTAGCGCCCGACCCTGTGGCTGCGGGCGAGGCTCAGCTGCACGATTTCGCAGTCCTCAAAGCCCAGGGTCTCCGACAGGGCGACGATCTCCCCCACGCTCTCCAGCGCGATGGCGTTCACCACCACCCGGACGCGGGGATTCTTCTCCAACGCGGCCTCCACAATCGAGCGCATATTGCCCGAGCTGCCGCCGATGAAGATGTGGCTCGGCGCGGGCAGGTCCTCAAGCGCCTCCGGGGCCGTGCCGTTGACCACGGTCAGGTTGCGCAGGGCAAACCGCTTTCCGTTGCGCGCGATCAGGTCCGAGGCATCCGCCCGGCACTCCACGGCATAGACGTGCCCGGACGGGCACAGCAGCGCCGCCTCCACAGACACCGAGCCGGTACCCGCGCCCACATCCCAGACCACGGCGTCATTGGTCAGCCGCAGCTTTGAGATGGAAACCGCCCGGACCTCGCTCTTGGTCATGGGCACCGCCCTGCCATTGTCGCCCAGCTGGCGGATGAACGCCCCGTCGCTCAGGCCCACGGGCAGCGGCCGGGGCTTCACCGGATGCTCGATCAGCATCGCGCTCAGCGGCGCGCACTCCGTTTCGACCAGCTCCGCCGCCATGCCCCGGATGATGGCCTCGCCGGGATAGGACAGCCGCTGGCCCACGGCCACTTTGGCGTCCCCCAGCCCCGCGTCAACGAGGTCGGCGCACACCCGCTTCAGGGCGTCCGCGCCGTCGGTCAGGGCGAACACCTTGCCGTACTTCAATACCTCCGGCACCACCGAGCCTTCCCGCCCGTGGAGCGATATCGCCCGGGCGTCGTCCCAGCTGGTCTGAAGCCGCGCGCACAACACCTGCATCGAGCTCAGGCCCGGGATCACCCGCACGTCGTGGCCCGCTAGCAGCGGCAGCAGCTTCTTCGTGCCGCTGAAGAAGCCGGAATCGCCGGACATCACCACGGCGACGCGGCGGTGCTCCGGGTGCTTGGCGATGGTCTCGGCGATCTTTGCCGGGGCGATCCCGGCATAGGCCGGTATGCCGCTGCGTTCCGCGGCCTCCAGCATCCTTTTCGCGCCGATCATGCAGTCGCAGGCATCCAGCGCGGCGGCGGCCTCGTGGGTCAGGGTGTCGGGGGAACCCATGCCGATGCCCACGATGTCGATCTGCCGCACGTCCCTCAGGCTGTAGCGCTCAATCAGAAGGTTGACCACCCCGGCAAAATCCATGCCCATGGCCTGGGCGGGCTTTCCGATGACCACGCACCGTGCCCCGGCCTGCCTGGCGGCCTTTAGCTTGTCGGCAAAGCCGCCGCTGTCGCCGGACGCCTTCGTCACCAGCCACCGGGCGCGAATCGACCTGAGCATAGCCACGTTCATCTCCACCGAAAACGGACCCTGCATGGCGATGATGTGGGCGGGCGCGAATCCCGCCTCCGCGCAGGCGGACAGCGACGACGCCATGGGCAGCACCCTTGGCCAGAAGCGCTCCTGCCAATCCGGCACCATGGTGTAAGGCGCGAGTTCCTTGCTGCCGGTGGCCAGCAGGGCGTTGCCGGCATGTGTCGCCAGGAAATCCGCCGCGCCCTGTATGGAATCCACGATCACCGCGTCGCCGTCCGCCGCGGAATCATCCCGGTTCAGGCGCAGGTATTCGGTGCCGGTTTCGGCACAGGCCGCGGCGATGTTCTCCGACACCGCCGTGGCAAAGGGATGGGTGGCGTCGATCACCAGATCAAAGCCGCGTTCAGCGAACAATTTTTGCATGGCGTCGCCGTCCAGCCGTCCCGTCGAAACCTCGATGTTGTCCGCCCGGGGCACCAGCGCCTCGCCGTATTCCGTCGCCACGCAGGCCAGCGCGCGAAGGTCCTGCCCCCCCAGGAATTCCAGCAGCCTGCGGCCCTCGGACGTACCCGCGAATACGCAGATCTCAGACATCTCGATACCCCCTGGGCGTCACCATGCGTCCGCCGATGACCTTCGTGTGGGAGTTGCCGATGAAGGCGGTGGTGAACATGTCGGCCTGGTAATCCCGAAGCTCGGCGAGGGTCATCACCTGGGTTTCCTCGCCCTCGCGGCCGATGTTCTTCACCACACCGCACACCGTCTCCGGCTTCGCGTGGCGCAGCAGTATGTCGCAGGCCCTTTGCAGGTAGTCCCTGCGCTTCATGCTGCTGGGGTTGTACAGCGCCACAGCGAAGTCGCCCAGCGCGGCGCACTCCAGACGCTTTTCGATGGTCTCCCAGGGCGTCAGCAGGTCGCTGAGGCTGATGACGCAGAAGTCGTGGGTCAGCGGCGCGCCCAGTCGGGCCCCGCCGGATATGGCGGCAGTGAGTCCGCCTACGACCTCCACCTGGATGGCCGCGTCCTCGCCCCGCAGCTCGTAGATCAGGCCCGCCATGCCGTACACGCCGGCATCGCCGCTGCAAATCATCGCCACGTCACGGCCCTCACGGGCCAGGTCCAGCGCGATTTTGCAACGGTCCACCTCCTGGCGCATGGGCGTGGTGTGGAATTCCTTGTTCGGGAAGTGGTCCTTCACCAGGTCCACATAGACGTGATAGCCCACGATCACGTCGCAGGCGTTCAGGGCCTCCACCGCCCTGAGGGTCATCTCCTGATAATCGCCGGGGCCGATGCCCACCACGCGAATCTTAGCCAAATTCAATCCCCCATTTCATTTCAGCCACCGCCACGGTCACGCCGTTCATGGCCGTCTTGGCGACGATCACATCGCCGCCCGAGGCCGCCGCGGCCCGCTCGCAGACGTTGTCCACGCCCACGGTGTGCCTCACAAATTCCGATTGGGTAAAGCTGCCCGGAACCGCGTTCAGCTGCTCCGCGGTATAAAACGCCATGGGCCAGCCGTGATTGCGACAGCAGGCCAGGAGCCCCGCCTCGTCCGCCTTCACATCGATGCTGGCGACGCCCTTCACAGCCTCCGGGCGAAGGTTATGCGCTGAAAGGACTCCAAAAATCGCCGTCTCGACGGCCTCCTCAGACGTGCCCCGCCGGCAGCCGATGCCGACATACAGCGCCCGGGGCACCAGCAGCAGCGTATCCTCAAAGGGCTTTATATCGTGAATGGACGCGCACACGCCCAGCTCGCCGGTATCGCTCCAAACCAGCCCCTCGCCCAGCCTGTCCGGCCTCTCAGCGTCCGACCAGAAGGGGATGTCCCGGACCAGTATCTCCGCCGACACCCGCTTTGCCAGCGCCATGGACGATATGGCCATGCCGTGTTCAGTAGCCCAGGTGTCCACGGAAAAGCGGCCGTTCACGTCGGTGGCGGTGGTGATCACCGGGGTGGCGTTCAGCGCTGCCGCCAGCCGCCGCGCCAGGGCGTTCGCCCCGCCGATGTGGCCGGAAAGAAGCGGAATCACAAACCGGCCCGCCTCATCCATGCAGAGCACCGCTGGGTCGCTCTTCTTGCTGGCCACATGGGGTGCGACGGCCCGCAGGGCGATGCCCGCCGCGCCGACAAAGACCAGCGCGTCGCTGTCGAACAGGGAACCGACGAACTCAGGCAAACCGCCGCCATAGGCTTCAAAGTCCTCCGCCGCCAGCCGCGCCGGGGCATACAGGGTGGTTTCGCCGTCCAGCTGTTCCGCCACCCGCCGGGCCCTGGCCTTGCCCCGCTCGGTAAAGGCAAATATCGCCGTCCTCATTTTTCCGCTTCCCGGAACTCGGTGGTAAAGCCGGGGTCATAGAGCTTGGAGCGCTCGTAATCATGACCCAGGAAGTCGCCGATGACGATCAGCGAGGTTTTGGTCAGGCCATTGCCCCGCACAGTCTTGCCCAACGTGCCCACGGTGCAACGGAAGATCTTCTGGTCCGGCCAGGTGGCCTTGTAGACGATGGCCGCAGGGGTCTCAGGGGCATAGCCGCCCTCGATCAGCTCCTGTTGGGCATTTTCCGCCAGGGACGTGCTCAGGAACAGCACCATCGTGGCTTTGTGCTTGGCGAAGGAGCGTATGCTCTCCCGCTCAGGCACCGGTGTGCGGCCCGCCGCCCGGGTGATGATGACGGACTGGGAGACCTCCGGCAGCGTATACTCCGCCTTCAGCGCCGCCGCCGCGCCGCAGAAGGCGCTGACGCCGGGGCAGACGTCGTATTCGATGCCCAGCCGGTCCAATTCGTCGAACTGCTCCCGAACCGCCCCATAGATGCTGGAATCGCCGGTGTGCAGCCGCACGGTGGTCTTCCCCGCCGCCTCCGCCGTCTGGATGATCCCAATCACCTGTTCCAGCGTCAGATAGGCGCTGTCGTGGATCTCACAATCCGCCTTCGCGTATTTCAGCAGCTCCGGGTTCACCAGCGACCCGGCCCAGATGATCACGTCCGCCTCGCTCAGCAGTCGCGCCCCCCGGACGGTGATCAGGTCCGCCGCGCCGCTGCCGGCCCCCACAAAATGTACCATAGGTATCGCTCCTTCATGTTCATGCTTATTAACTGATTACATATTATCACAGCCGCAAGCGCCTGTCAACGCGATTCAAACCGGCGAACCCATCCAAAATTCCGTTGATAATTTACATTCCATGGGGTATATTACTATCATCATCATGGGAGGAGTCGTCTGCCATGGAAGACAAGAACCAATGGCTGGAGTGGGCCAAGGAATTGCAGGATCTGTCCCAGTGCGCGCTGGCCTACTGCAAGGATAAATTCGACATCGAACGCTTTGAGCGCATCCGGGCGATCTCGGCGGAGATGGCCGCGTCCGTCGCCCAGCTGCCGGTGGAGACGGTCAAAGGCATGTTCTGCGCGGGCACCGGCTACCAGACCGCCAGGATCGAGACCCGGGCCGCCGTCATGCGCGACGGGAAGCTGCTGATGGTCCAGGAGGCCAAGGGCAAGTGGGCGCTGCCCGGCGGCTGGCAGGATTACAACCAGACCGTCCGGGAGAACACCGTCAAGGAGGTCCTCGAGGAGGCCGGCATGCGCGTCAGGGCGACGCGGGTGATTGCGCTGCACGATTACCACCGCCGCAACGAAAGCAAGGTCCGGTTTCCCTACAACATCTGCAAGGTCTTTGTGCTGTGCGAATACATCTCCGGGGAATTCCAGCCAAACCTGGAAACCCTGGGCTGCGGCTTCTTCGGCTCCGACGAGATTCCCCAGCCCCTGGCCACCGGCAAGACCACCATGGCGCAGGTGGAGATGTGCTTCAAAGCCGCGGCGGACGAGGACTGGAAGGTGGAATTCGACTGAGTAATGTCAAATGCGGCCTGTCCGGGATTCAGAGCCGTCCGCCGCGCCTAAAAAAGCTCCATATCTTAACGTTTCCGCCCCATGCTGAGTGACAGTAATGTGACAAATCCCGTGGTATAATGGGGCCATCAAAGAGCGAGACAAGGAGGACAAACCCATGAAAAAGCTGATCGCCATGCTGACCGCGCTGATGATCATGGTGTGCGGCGCCGCGATGGCCGAGACCATCGCGCCCCAGTTCACCGGGGTCAACACTACAGAGGCCACCTATTCCGTTGGCTTCAACCGCGACGACATCAAGGACGGCGTGATGAACAACGTCACCATCTATACCGAGGACGTCTACGACATCGCCGAGGTGTCCAAAATGGCCGTGGGCGACACCTTCGAGGCCGCGGGCAAGACCATCACCGTTGAGACGATGGAGACCGACGAATACGGCCACATCAACATCAACGGCGGCTACGACACCAAGGAGGGCTACACCCTGCGGCCCCAGGATGAGGACGAGGGCAACGGCTGGACCACCCTGCTGGACGACGACTTCTGCACCTACACCGATCGCGGCGTCTTCAACCTCAAGCTGGCCGAGAACGTGACCTTCACCGACTACAGGGACATGACCGCCTCCGCCATCTTCAACGGCGAGGAAGCCCCTTCCTTCACCGGCATCGAAGCCGTCACCAAGGCCATCGCCGAATCCAAGGACGATTCCTTCTATGCCAACAACGCCGAGATCCGCATCGAAGGCGGCAAGGTCGTTGAAATCACCCGGCGCTACGTGCCGTAAGCAACAAGCGCCATAACAAACATCCCATCATAATACATCGGAGGCAACGAACATGAAAAAGATTCTGGCTATCATCCTTCTGGCCGTCGTGCTGTGCGTCATGACCGCCTGCAGCTTCAGCAGCTCCAGCTCCAGCTCCGTCTCGGTGAGCACCAGCGTGACGGACGAGGACGGCAACACTGAGACCAAGACCGTCTCCAGCGAAACGGACGTCTCTGTAGGGTCCGACGGCGTGAAGGTCGAGACCACCAGCGAAGCCACCACCAGCAACGACTGATCGTTCCCGTATAATACAAACGGCGAAGCCCGGCGCTTCGCTGTTTGTTTTGTCCAGAGAGCCTGCCCGGGCGCGGAAAATTCTGATTTGTCACGGGCTTGCGCCCGTTTGAAGGGGGACAGGTCCCCCTTCAATACATCCTCCTCAGATTTGCCTGAAATCGCAGGCGATTTCCGGGCGGCAAATCTGCAAGGAAGCCTTTTTTGCTCTGGTCGACAG